>NZ_JAUXQE010000037.1:0-303402 GCF_030683615.1 Undibacterium sp. | reverse complement strand
GGCTTACGTCATCACTGTAGCCGCAGGTACAGCAGCTGGTACTTATGCTTTCCAAAACATCGGTGGCACTGTAGGTACAGTTGACGCAACTGACTTTATCGTTAAAATCACTGGCGCAGGTTCCATCGTCGCTGGCGACTTCATCGCTTAATTCAGTAAGCAATGCAGGAAAATGGGTAGCTTGCTACCCATGCAGCAGGGAGAGAACATCCTCCCTGTTGTCAGAAAATAAAAAACCCACCTCTGCAAAGCGGTGGGTTTTTTTATAGGCTGCTTGTGCGACTGAATAATGATGACTGACAGTTAAAGATTTACCACAAAAATTTGTGATTCGTGACAAGTATTTGTGAGCATGCAAGCGAGAAATCTTGTATCTCTATTTTCACCCACTTGCGTAATGACCATGAAAAAACTGAGTCGGAATGATCCCTGCACTTGTGGCAGTGGGAAGAAGTACAAGCAGTGTTGCATGGCTGCCGATGAGGCTGCGCATGCGTCTGCAGAAAAGCAAAAGCTAGCAACGCAAAACCAGCTTGCCAGTTGGTTGGAGCAAGGCCTCGCAATGCACCGAGGTGGGCAGCTTGATGTTGCCAGGAAATTTTATCAACAGATACTGGAGGTGCATCCTGCGCATGCAGATGCCCAGCATTTATTCGGAGTGACTGCTCACCAGCAAGGAGATCATGCACAGGCGATACACTACATTCAAATCTCATTGAAGAACAATCCAAGCAATTTCTTTGCTTATAACAATCTGGGTTCCTCTCTGCGTGAATCCGGTCAGTTGCTTGAGGCTTTGCAGTGTTTTCAGCAAGCATGTGCACTCAAGACTGACTATGCGGAGGCACATAGCAACATAGGCAATGTGTACAAGGACATGGGAAAGTCAGATGAAGCAATACTGGCCTACAGACATGCGGCAACTCTCAATCCTGCACTGGCAGAACCCTGGAATAATCTTGCATTGATTTATCAAAAGCGCAAGGAGCTGGAAACGGCCATACAATGCGCAGAGCATGCCGCTGCCTTGCAGCCCAGTCTGGCGGAGATTCATAATACCCTGGGCAATATATATAAAGATGCAGGCCAAAATGCGCAGGCAATAAGCAGTTATCAACGCGCCATTGCATTGGATCCACAATTGGGGAATGCCCTACATTTCATCAATGTGTTAAGTGGGCAGAACAGTGCGCAAGCACCCGTGACTTATGTCAGCAAGGTGTTTGACGATTATGCCGATCGTTTTGACCAGCATTTGCAAGAGGTGCTTGAATATCAGATTCCCCAGAGGATAGGCAAAGAACTCAGACGGTTACGGACAGCCAATACAAAAGCATGGCGCATCCTGGATCTCGGTTGCGGCACAGGCCTGGTGGCGAAAGAGTTGGCACCGCTGGCGGTGCAACTGGTTGGTGTCGATTTGTCAGAAAAGATGTTGCTTAAAGCGCAGGCAAGGCAGTTGTATCACAGGTTGATCAAGGCTGATCTACTCAGTGCGTGTGTACAGGAAACTAACGCCAGTTATGAAGTGGTCACTGCTGCCGATGTATTTGTTTATCTTGGGCAACTTGATGGGATTATTCCCCAAGTCCAACGCTTGCTGGTAGCAGAGGGCTTGTTTGCATTTTCTGTCGAAGTTTCTGACGAGGTGCAAACGCAAGAACCAACTAGCCAGGGTTACACTCTGCGCAGCAGTGGCCGCTATGCACATCAATTAAGCTATCTGGGCGAGTTGGCATCACAACATGGTTTTGCCATTCTGCAATGTCTGCCACAAACTATCAGGATGGAAAACCTCCAAGCCATACCAGGGTATTTGCTGATCTGGCGCAAGTTGACTTAAGTGCGTATAAGCCTCAGGCAGGTCTGGGTAGGTGAGCGATGTCCTTACCGCACTCTCTGCTGCTGAAAAAAGCGCCATCGCTTAAACCTGCTGATACAATACTGCACTTGATTTTGACTGAAATGCCTATATTTCAATGTGAGTAGTCGTGTTCCGGTCAAATACTGATAGACGATTTAATGCCATCTAAGCCTGGCGCTTAACCCATGCCATCAATGGAAATGGGCTTTTTCTAGTTATTGGAGTTTTACTATGTTTCAAAATGCTCAAACCCTGGACAAGAACCTGCATGGCTCTTTGCGCTTTCAACCAGCACCAGATTTTGCCTTCGCCCGTGCGCTGACTACAGCTCCTCTGGCACCAACAGAGATCCCGGAAGCCGCAGAATGCTATCCTATCCTGTTCACAAAATCCGGCTTGTTGAATGCAATCGCTGTGCTGGGCTTGAGAGAGCGCAATGTATTCCTGAATGACAAAAACGAATGGACTGACACCTATGTGCCAGTACATGTACGCCGCTATCCTTTCATTCTGGGCCGCATCGGTGACACGGATGAATACCTGTTGGCAGCCGATATGGATGCCCCACAGTTCAACACCGAACAAGGCGAACCGGTGTTTACTGACAAGGCAGAATTCAACCCGCATTTTGCCAAAGTGGTGGAACTGCTGAACAGCTATGAAAAGAACCTGCGCGAAGGCCGTGTCATCCTCAATGAGCTGGAAACAGCAGGCGTTCTGGTAGCAAAAGACCTCAATTTCCGTGAAGGAAATGAAGTACACCTGATCGGTGGCTTCCGCATTGTAGACCGTGAAAAAGTGTTGGCGCTGGACGATGCTACACTGGCGCGCTGGGTACGTAGTGGTTTGATGAGTCTGCTGGAATTGCACTGGGCTTCTTTCCGCCATCTGCCTAAAGTTGCTTTGGCATCCTCCCGTCCTGACCAGGTGCAATAATCTGTCATTGACGCGCATTGGCATGTGAATAGAAAATGGGGCTGTTATGCCCCATTTTCTTTTTGACTCAAACTTAAGGTGAAACTTTGAAATTACTACACGTAGGCTGCGGCCCACAAAGCAAGTCTGGAACGACACCCTATTTTCAGTCCAATGACTGGCAGGAAATACGCTTTGATATTGATCCTTCCGTCAAGCCAGACATACAGGGGACGCTGACGGATATGAGCGCCGTACAATCCGGTTCTATTGATGCAGTGTTTTCTTCGCACAACATTGAGCATCTTTATCCGCATGAAGTACCTGTCGCACTAAAAGAAATTTTGCGTGTACTAAAGGACGATGGCATCTTTGTGGTCACCTGTCCTGACTTGCAATCTGTCTGCAAACTGGTTGCTGAAGATAAGTTGCTGGAACCGGCATATATTTCGCCAGCCGGCCCGATATCACCTTTGGATATACTCTATGGTCATCGTCCAGCGATGGAAAAGGGCAATTTGTATATGGCACATCGTTGTGGTTTTACACAAAAAGTGTTGATGAACACCTTGGCCGAAGCAGGTTTTCAAACGGTCGTTGCGGCATCCAGGCCGTCAGCGTTTGATTTGTGGGCAGTAGGCAGCAAAAACAAAAGATCTGCCGAAGAAGTGCAAAATCTGGTGCTTGCGCAATTGAAATAATGCTGAGTGGTGCAGAATGCATAAAAAGAAAACGCAAGCCCAGCCTGTGCTCACGAAGTCGGGCAACAGCGTAAACAGTGGCATTCAAGCCGCGCAGTTGTTACAAAAAGCACTGGCCTTGCATCAAGGTGGACAATTGCCTGAAGCAGAGGCAATTTATCTGCAGATACTGGCAATCAATGCCAGACACTTTGAAGCCTTGCAATTTCTTGGCATGATCAAGCGTAGCCAAGGCGAATTGCAGCAATCTCTGGATTTGCTGACTCAGGCGGCGTCGATCAACCCCGCTCATACCATCATCCATGCATCAATTGGCAATGTCTTGCTTGATCTGGAGCGCCATACAGAGGCCATTTCCAGTTATGACCGCTTTTTACTATCCATGCCAGATTTTGCCGAGACGCTCAATAACAAGGCAAATGCATTAAGCGCCTTGGGGCGGGAGGCTGAGGCCCTGGCTTGTTATGCACGGGCCCTTGACAAGCAGCCAGACTTCCCGGATGCCTACTTTAATCGCGGCAATCTGCATATGGATATGGGCCAGTATGGGCTGGCTTTACTTGATTACGAACAAGTGCTGAAGACTAATCCCGGGCATTTCCAGGCATGGAATAATCGCGGCAATGCACTATTGAAGCTGGAAAGACTGCAGGAAGCGTTCCAAAGTTATCAGCAGGGCTTGAGTATTGCGCCAGATAATGCAGAATTGCATGCTTGCCTGGCCAATATCTACAAAATCACAGGTCATCTGAATGAGTCAGTCGAGCATTATTCTAAAGTACTGGCACTGACGACGACTGGTTTTCCACGGCAAAATGCGGCCCTGCAACTGGCCATACTGCACTATGTCTTTGGTAACCCTGCCAATGTTGAAGCCTTGCTGCATGTGGCAAAAGAGATGCTTGGGAATGTGCAGATCAAAGACAAGGGGTCTTTGATTTACTGTGTCTTCATGCTGAAAATACAACTTTGGTGGCAGTCTTTCAGGCAGCAGTCAGCAATTCCACAGGCGCAAGGCATGCTGTATGTTATTGGTGAAAGCCACATGTTATCGGCACATAATCTGGTGCTCGCTTATCATGACCAGCATTTGCAATGCAAAGGCTTGTGGATAGAGGGATGCACGCAATGGCGTATAGGCCATGCCAGCACCAATCATTACCAGCAAGCACTGATTAACTACTTGCAGGCCATTCCACCAGTGTCGTCGGTGTTGATTACCATCGGTGAAATTGATTGCCGCATTGATGGGGGCATATATAAGGCCAGCAAAAAATCCACCGAAATCAGCCTGGAGCAGCGCGTGCACAACACCGTGGCAGCTTACCTGAATTTTGTCGCCTCTCAGGCGCAAGCACGCAAGCTAAAGATGATTGTCAGCGGTGTGCCAGCCCATCATCTGGATGAGAGTGTCCATACGCAAGCAGAGTTGCAGCATTTTGGTCAGTTTTTGTCGCTGTTCAATACTCAGCTAAAACGACAAGCCCTGGAAATGGGCATGGATTTTCTTGATGTGTTCACCATGACAGACGGCGGGAACGGTAAATCCAATCAACAATGGCATATCGATGCCCATCATTTACGTCCTGACGGTATCATGCAGGCATTTGCTCATCATTTGATACCCTCCTAGTTGTGTTCAGAGCGGGGTATTTGCCTGCATCACCAGAACTGAATAACGTTTATACTGTTGCAATTCCATTTGCTCGTATTTCTTGCCAATTTGTACTATGAAAATCTTGTTCGTTCATCAAAATTTCCCCGGCCAGTTTGTGCATCTGGCACCGGCGCTGGCTGCGGATGCTGGCAATGAGGTGGTGGCGCTGAGCATGCAAAAGAAACCGCCTTCCCTCTGGAACGGTGTGAAGGTGTTTCCCTATCAGGTGGCGCGTGGCACGAGCGCCGACATCCATCCCTGGCTCGCGGACAGCGAGCCCAAGGTCATCCGTGGCGAAGCCGCCATGCGTGCAGCCCTGCAATTGCGCGAACAGGGCTTCGTGCCAGATGTCATCATTGCTCATCCGGGCTGGGGTGAAAGCCTGTTTTTGAAAACGGTCTGGCCCAAGGCCAAGTTGGGTATTTATGCGGAATTCTTTTATCACGCATCAGGTGCCGATGTTGGCTTTGACCCCGAATTTTCATCCGACAGCATAGAGCAAGCCTGCAAGATACATCTAAAGAATATCAATAATCTCTTGCACATAGAGTTGGCAGATGCCGCCATTTCGCCGACACACTGGCAGGCCAGTACTTTCCCCAGCGCTTTCCGCGAGCGTATCAGTGTGATTCATGATGGCATCAACACCGACATGATCGCCCCCAACCCTGGCATAGCACTGACTTTAGGTGATGGCCTGACGCTGACGCGCGATGATGAAGTCATCACCTTCGTCAACCGCAATCTTGAACCCTACCGTGGTTACCACATTTTCATGCGCGCATTGCCGCAGATACTGGCACAAAGGCCGAACGCAAGGGTATTGATCGTTGGTGGGGATGATGTCAGCTATGGTGCCAAGTCAGCCAGTGGCAAATCCTGGAAAGAGATTTTCCTCAGCGAAGTCAGTACACAATTGCCGGAAAGCGCCATGCAGCGCATTCATTTCCTTGGCAATATCCCTTACCAGCATTTCATTCCCTTGCTGCAATTATCGCGCGTTCATGTGTACCTGACCTACCCCTTTGTACTCTCCTGGAGCTTGCTTGAAGCCATGAGTGCGGGATGTGCCATCGTCGCCTCAAATACACGGCCCCTGCATGAAGCAATACGTCAGAATGAAACTGGCAGGCTGGTCGATTTCTTTGACGCAGCGGCTTTGACACAAGAGGTTTGTGATTTGCTTGATCAACCCGAAGAACGGCAACGTCTGGGTGAAAATGCCCGCCGTTTTGCCTGTGAATTCTATGACTTGCAAAAAGTATGTTTGCCTGCCCAACTGGAATGGGTACAAAGTCTGGCTGAAGACACAAAGTTTAACATTCAAAACGAGATATCTACTGAGTCAGTTGTAAACACAGTAGTAATTGAGTTAAAATAAATGTGTAGCCAGCAAGACCATTAAGAACTCGGCGCCCCGCAACGGATATTGTGGGGCGTTTTTTTTTGACTGGTATTCAGGTGCAATGTGCAGCAAACTATATCTGTTCGGGCAGATCCTGCAACTTGTCGCAATGAGTTGATGGGTGCAGCATGTCCCTTGTGTAAATGGTGTTCTCCATACCTATTTCAAGTGTGATTTACTTTGCTTGAGCACAAAATTCCCCGCTATTTTTTGCCAGAGAATAATTGCCATTTGAATAAAGCTCGTATTCACCAGATTTTAGAGTCAGTTAACATTTTGGGGAGTATGCAGAAAATGCCAGCAGCCTTGCAGCTAAAAAAGAATATTTTTTAACATACAGCCGGGAGTATCCAAAATCTGAGGGGATAGGCGCACGAAAGGCGTTTTAAAAGCGCAAAACTTGTGTTACGCTTTCGAAAAATGTGATGTACATCACATTTAATTGAGTTGTGAACAGGGATAATGCCGCCTTGCCCTAAATATGCAGATGAATTCTCTTACCAAGAGTGTATCCATTCAGCGGCCACCTTTTATATTGCGATGTTTTTAGCACTTCAGTGTGCAAAGAATACAAATGATCTCGAAATTAAAACTTCCACAAACTGAAATAGCACAGGTCTTGATGACCTTTAAAAGTGCCTTCAGAACCGTTGGCATATTCAGTGCCATCATTAACATGTTGATGTTAGCACCTTCCCTGTACATGTTGCAGGTTTACGATCGTGTTTTGCAAAGCCGCAACGAAATCACTTTGTTGATGTTGACATTGCTGATGTTGGGTGCCTACGCGCTGATGAGTGCGCTGGAATATATCCGCAGCTTCGTCCTGATCCGTCTCGGCGCCAAGCTTGATATGCAAATGAACAAGCGTATTTATACCGCTGCATTTGAACAAAATCTGAAGCGTGGTGGTGGCAATGCTGGCCAGGCATTGCAGGATCTGACGCAAATTCGCCAGTTCCTGACAGGCTCGGGTTTGTTTGCCTTCTTTGATGCCCCTTGGTTCCCAATCTACCTGGCAGTGATCTTCATGTTTGATACTTACCTGGGCTTGTTTGCTCTGGGCGCAGTGATCATCATGGTAGTGCTGGCCTACGCCAATGAAGTGGTTTCCAAAAAGCCTTTGACCGAAGCCAATACCATGGCCATTGTGTCCAGTAATCTGGCGACCAATAATCTGCGCAATGCGGAAGTCATTGAAGCCATGGGCATGTTGCCCAACTTGATGTCGCGCTGGTTCAAATTGCATGGCCGTTTCCTGCAATTGCAGGCAGAAGCAAGTGAAAAGTCAGGCGTTATCACGGCCATCAGTAAATTTGTGCGTGTCTCCGTTCAGTCTCTGGTGCTGGGTTTTGGCGCTTTGCTGGTGATCGAAGGCAAGATGACACCAGGTATGATGATTGCTGGTTCTATTTTGCTGGGTAAGGCAACCGGTCCTATCGACCAACTGATCGGTGTATGGAAACAATGGAGTACAGTCAAAGGTGCTTATGGCCGCCTGAATGAACTGTTGGCCAACAATCCACCGCGTGAAGCAGGCATGGACTTGCCTAAACCCCTGGGTGCCTTGTCGGTCGAAGGTGTGACTGCAGCGGCTCCAGGTTCTACCGTGGTAGTGCTCAAAGCATTGTCGATGGCATTGCAGCCAGGTGATGTGCTTGGTGTGATCGGCCCTTCAGGTTCTGGTAAATCAACACTGGCACGTTTGTTGGTAGGTGTCTGGCCTGCGGCCGTTGGCAAGGTGCGTCTGGATGGTGCTGACATTTATCAATGGAACAAAGACCAGCTCGGACCAAACATCGGTTACCTGCCACAAGACATAGAATTGTTTGGCGGTACCGTTGCAGAAAACATTGCCCGTTTTGGTGAAGTCGATTCCGAAAAAGTTATTCTGGCCGCCAAGCGTGCTGGCGTACATGAAATGATTCTGCATTTCCCGCAAGGTTATGACACCCGTCTGGGTGATGGTGGTGCGGGCTTGTCAGGCGGTCAGAAACAGCGTATCGGTCTGGCCCGCGCCATGTACGACGATCCTTCCCTGCTGGTACTCGATGAGCCAAACTCGAATCTCGATGATATCGGTGAACAAGCTTTGGTTATGGCAGTCAATGACTTGCGCCAGCGCGGCAAAACTATTGTCCTGATTACTCATCGCACGACTATTCTGGGTGCTACCACCAAGCTCTTGTTGTTACGCGATGGTGTGGCGCAGGCCTTTGGTCCGCGTGACCAGGTTTTGGCTGCCCTGAATCAGGCCAATCAACAGCAGATGCAACAAATGCAGCAAGCCCAGCAAGCAGCGGCGCAACAGGCGGCCCAGCAAGATCCGGCTCAGAATGGCCTGCAGTCGGCAGCTTCGGAGCCACCAGCAGATACACAGGCAAGAATTAATGCCGCAGCTGCAGAACAGGAAAAATCATGAAAAATGCATTGGTGAAAAAGGGTGATGTCACGGATGTGACTACCCACAACGTAGAAATACTGGAAGTCAACACAGACGCACGTGCTTATGCGCGCCTCGGCTGGATCATCATCGTGGTGGGGGTGTTTGGTTTCTTGCTGTGGGCATTTACTGCTGAGCTGGATAAGGGCGTGCCGATGAGCGGCAACGTCGCAGTTGCTTCCAGCCGCAAAGTCATCCAGCATCAAACAGGTGGTACGGTAGATGAAATCCTGGTCAAGGATGGTGATGTTGTTGCCGCAGGCCAGGTTTTGCTGAAGATGAATAATGTCAGTGCCAAGTCCGCGGCTGAAATCACCAGGGTGCAATTGTTCACTTCGCAGGCAGTGGAAGCCCGCTTGCTGGCTGAGCGGGCGAATGCCAAGTCCATCAGCTTTCCCAAGGAACTGGAACAGGCAAGGAATGATACCCGCGTCGCCAACACGATTTTGCTGCAACAGCAATTGTTCACGACACGCCAGATATCCATACAGAGTGAACTGGGTGCGGTGGATGAAAATATCGCCGGTTTGAAGTCGCAATTGAAGGGCCTGGAAGAATCCATGGTCAGCAAGAAGCAACAACAGCAATTCCTCAAGGAGCAGCTTGACGGTATGCGTGACCTGGCTAAAGAAGGCTATATCGCCCGCAATCGCTTGCTGGACCTGGAACGCACTTATGCCCAGGTGAACGGCAGCATTTCTGAAGACCTGGGCAACATGGGCCGCGTATCACGCCAGATCATGGAGCTGGGCTTGCGCAAATCTCAGCGGCAGCAAGACTATCAAAAAGAAATCCGCACACAATTGTCTGACACGCAAAAAGAAGCAGAAGCTTTGGAAAATCGCTTGACGGCACTGGATTTTGATTTGAATAACGTCATGGTAAAAGCGCCTGTTGCAGGCACTATCGTTGGCCTGAATGTATTCACCAAAGGTGCAGTTGTGCCTAGTGGTTTCAAGCTGATGGAACTGGTTCCTCAGGATGATGCCCTGATCGTGGAAGCCATGCTGCCAGTGAATCTGGTAGACAAGGTACATCCTGGCTTGAAAACCGAATTGATCTTCTCGGCATTCAACACCAATACCACACCGCATATACCAGGCATCATTACCCAGGTATCGGCTGACCGTACTCTGGATGAAAGAACTGGCCAGGCATTCTATAAAGTCCGCGCAGAAGTGGCACCTGAGGGCAAGAAAATGCTCGCCCATCTGCAAGTCCGTCCCGGTATGCCGGTTGAACTATTCGTCAGCACAGGTGGCCGCACCATGATGAACTACTTGCTGAAACCGATTATAGATCGCATGCATTCTGCAATGACTGAGGAGTAATCATGAAAAAATCGTGGAAACACCTGAGCCTGATCGCCTCTGCGGCCAGCATCTTGCTGGCTTCGGCAGGACAGGCTTCGGCCATAGGTTTGTTGCAAGCTTATGAAGCTGCTTTGCTGAACGACCCCACCTATCGTTCTGCAGTCTCGGAAAATATCGCTGGGCAGGAATTCAGGAAAATCGGTCGCGCAGGTTTGTTGCCCAGCATACAGTTCAATTATGGGACAGGTAAAAACAAGGCCGATACTATCGGACCGCCAACGCTGTTTTCGGGTGGCAAGCCGACTATCAATGAATATGAGTACACCAGCCTGACCAATACACTGTCGTTGCGCCAGGTTTTATTCAATCTGGATACAACGGCACGTTACAAACAGGGTATCGCGCAAACCAATTATAGCGATGCAATGTTTTCTGCTCGTAGCAAAGATTTGATGATACGTCTGGTAACTGCTTACGCTGATACCAAATTTGCTGAAGATCAACTGGATTTGTTCCGCGCCCAGCGTGACGCCTATGCAGAACAAAAGCGCATCAATGAGCGTCTGTTTGAAAAAGGTGAGGGTACCCGGACAGATATGCTGGAAACTCAAGCCAAACTGGACGTGGCTGAGGCACAAGTGATAGAGGCTGGCGATAATCTGACCAATTTGCGCAATACATTGACGGCAATTACCGGTCTCGATACCAGCCAGCTTGATGGCTTGCGCAAAGACTTTCAACTTGCTCCAGTAGTGATGAACACCTTCGAAGACTGGATGACGATCGCAACTGAAAATAACCCAGAAATCACCGCTGCCAAATACTCATTGGAAGTGGCCGAGCATGAAATCAGCAAAAGCAGGGCAGGTCATGCACCCAGGCTGGAATTAAACGCGACTTATAACCGTTCAGTTTCAGACAGTGTGACCAATTACAGCCAGGATCAAACGGTAAAAAGCATAGGCGTGCAACTGGTGATACCTATCTATTCCGGTGGTTATGTCAGTGCCATCAGCAATCAATCAGTGGCCAATCGCGACAAAGCCAAAGCAGAGCTGGATGCGACACGCAGCCGCATAGGAATAGAGTTGCGCAAGCAGCACAATGCTGTGCAAAGCAGTGTCGTCAAGATAGCCGCCTTGCAAAAATCCGTCAATTCAGCCAGCATGCTGGTGGAAGCGACCAAGCAAAGCGTTAAAGGTGGTGTGCGCATCAATCTGGATGTGCTCAGTGCAGAACAGCAACTGGTTGCAGCAAGACGTGATCTGGCGCAGGCTAAATACAATTACCTGATCAGCTATTTGAAATTGCGCGTTGCCGCAGGTTCTGTCAAGGTAGAAGATTTGCAGACCGTGGCGGGTTTTTTCTCGCCCATCAATTAATTTTGACTCATAAAGAAAAAACGGCACAGGCTTGAAGCCTGTGCCGTTTTTTTCTTGGGCGAGAGGAATTAACCCGCCAGTTTTTTCTTCAACAATTCATTGACCTGTGCAGGATTGCCCTTGCCCTTGGTCGCCTTCATCGCCTGACCCACTAAAGAGTTGAAAGCCTTCTCTTTACCAGCGCGGTACTCATCGACAGACTGCTGATTTGCGGCCATGACTTCATCGATGATTTTTTCCAATGCGCCAACGTCGGAGATTTGCTTCAATCCTTTAGCTTCAATTACCTGATCTGCCAAGTTCGCATCAGCCGATGGCGCTTGCCACATGGCAGCAAACACTTCCTTGGCAATCTTGTTGGAAATCGTGCCATCAGCAATACGCTGCAACAATATTGCCAACTGTGCAGATGTGACAGGAATGGCGCTGATATCCAGGCCTTCACGGTTCAGGGTTGCAGCCACATCACCCATCATCCAGTTTGCCGCAGGTTTGGCTTGCGCCGTACCAGCAGCAGTCACCACGGCTTCAAAATAAGTAGCCATGCCTTTGGATTGGGTCAAAATAGTCGCATCATATTCAGGCAGGCCCAGTTGCTCAATGAAGCGCTGGCGCATGGCAGATGGCAGTTCAGGCATGGTGGCACGGACTTGTTCTACCCATTCGCGGCTGATTTTCAGTGGTGGCAGGTCGGGATCAGGGAAGTAACGATAATCCATCGAATCTTCCTTACTGCGCATGGAGCGAGTCTCTTTTTTGTCCGGATCATACAGGCGTGTTTCCTGGATGATAGGGCGACCTTCTTCGATTTCATTGATCTGACGAATCACTTCGACATTGATGGCTTCTTCCAAAAAACGGAAAGAATTCAGGTTCTTGATTTCGCAACGTGTACCAAATTCTTTTTGACCCACCGGACGAACAGAAACGTTGGCGTCACAACGGAAAGAACCTTCCTGCATATTGCCGTCACAAATGTCCAGCCAGGTCACTAGCGAGTGCAATGCTTTTGCATAGCCAAC
The DNA here is from genome assembly GCF_030683615.1 of Undibacterium sp. NCBI lineage: Bacteria > Pseudomonadati > Pseudomonadota > Betaproteobacteria > Burkholderiales > Oxalobacteraceae > Undibacterium > Undibacterium sp. The sequence continues at coordinate 290,700 of NZ_JAUXQE010000037.1, read as the reverse complement.
TGCCTCGGCGGCACTGCGCATGACAGGCTCAGTAACGATTTCCAGCAAGGGCGTGCCTGCACGGTTCAGGTCTATGCCTGTCATCCGTTCAGCAGCACCGTGCATGGATTTTCCAGCATCTTCTTCCAGATGGGCGCGTGTCAGTTCTATATTCCTGAATTCGGTCTTGCCATCTTTTTCAAAGACGCAAGGCACGAAACCCCCTTGCACGACTGGGATTTCAAACTGGCTGATCTGATAGCCTTTGGGCAGGTCAGGGTAGAAATAATTTTTGCGGGCAAAGATGGATTCAGGCGCGACCAGCGCACCAACTGCCAGGCCAAACTGTATGGCTTTTTCTACCGCGCCTTTATTCATGACTGGCAGCACGCCAGGCAGGGCCAGGTCAACCGGGCTGGCCTGGGTATTGGGTTCGGCCCCAAACTGGATTGAAGAGCCGCTGAAAATTTTTGAGTTGGTCTTGAGTTGCGCATGCGTCTCAAAACCGATAACGACTTCCCATTGCATAATATTTCCTCGTCTTATCTTTAACTTATTGCGCCTGTTCGTTCGCAAACAGGCAGCACATCAATTCATGTCATTACTCGTAGGTACAAAGCCCGGTTTTGGTATTCACTGTCAGCTCTGAAAAATTCCTGCGTGAGCCACATAGCGCTGAGCACGTAGGCTTGATATGCAGGGCATCACCTTCACGTTCCAGGCGTATGCTGCATTGCGAGCCACGCGCTACATCATAACCACGCTTCTCCCTTGCAGACTGGGCGTTCCTGAGCCGTACACGCCAGCCTTTTTCTGTCAATTCTGCTTCCAGGCCATCTTCAGTATCTATGCTGCATTCATGTCCGCGATTGCTGCGAAATACAGAAGACTCCCATTGAAACTCAGTGATTTGCACACCGTTCAATTGCATGCGAGCCTGATCACTGTAAATCAGGCGCTCGCCTTCGGCATCTTCCTGCAGCGTTTGTGTGCAGGCAATACGTGTGTCCAGTGTCTGTGCAGACAAAGTTCCGCATATCACCCACATGGCTGCGCTCAGGAAGATTTTCAAGCTCATACAGGGCTGCGCGTATGCCAGTCTGTGACTTGCTGGAACTGGTGGGCCACATTCAGCAGTTTGGCTTCGTCATAATAATTACCAATAACTTGCAAACCTACCGGACGTTTGGCATTTTTTTCACCCTGACCAAAACCACAAGGTATGGACATGCCAGGCAAGCCAGCCAGGCTGGTCGATAAGGTGAAAATATCGGCCAGGTAGTTGGCTACCGGATCATCCGCCTTGGAACCCAGGTCCCAGGCCACGGTCGGCGCTACTGGTCCCATGATGACATCACATTTCTCAAACGCAGCAGCAAAGTCCTGTGCAATCAGACGTCGAATTCTTTGTGCCTGCAAATAGTAGGCATCATAGTAACCATGTGACAGTACATAGGCACCGACCAGGATACGGCGCTTGACTTCAGGGCCAAAACCTTCAGCACGGGACTTTTTGTACATCTCATTCAAGTCTTTGTACTCTGCTGCGCGATGACCATAACGTACGCCATCAAAACGGCTCAGATTAGAAGAAGCTTCTGCTGGCGCAATCACATAATACACAGGGATGGACAACTCGGTTTTTGGCAGAGAAATTTCTACCAGTGTGGCACCCAGTTTTTCATACTCAGCCAGTGCCGCGCGTACAGCCTGTTCCACATCTGCAGCCAGGCCGTCAGAGAAAAATTCTTTCGGGACGCCGATACGCAGACCTTGCAAAGACTTGTTCAGGTCACGGTTGAAATCTTCTTTTTTGCGTTCCAGTGAAGTCGAATCCTTGGCATCAAAACCTGTCATCGCATTCAGCAAGATGCCGCAGTCTTCGGCCGTCTGGGCGATAGGGCCGCCCTGATCCAGTGAAGACGCAAAAGCGATCATGCCATAGCGTGACACGCTGCCATAGGTAGGCTTGATGCCAGTGACGCCGCAAAACGATGCCGGTTGACGAATAGAGCCGCCGGTATCGGTTGCAGTCACTGCCGGTGCCAGGCGTGCAGCAATCGCGGCTGCTGAACCACCAGAAGAACCACCAGGTACGGCAGTTTTGTCCCAGGGGTTTTTCACCGCACCAAAATAAGAATTTTCATTCGATGAACCCATGGCGAATTCATCGCAATTCAATTTACCCAGCGTGACTGTGCCAGCTTGATTGAACAACTCGACAACAGTCGCATCAAAGGGACTGACATAATTTTCCAGCATGCGGGAACCCGCAGTCGAACGCCAGTCACGGGTCACGAAAATATCTTTATGGGCGATAGGTACGCCCGTCAAGACGCCTGCATCACCACTGGACAGGCGTGCATCTGCTGCTGCGGCCTGTTGCAAAGTCCATTCAGGATTCACATGCAAAAAAGCATTCAGGTCACTGGCAGCAATACGGTTCAGATAATGCTGGGCAAGTTCGGTGGCGGATACCTGCTTGCTTTGCAGCAGGGCGGATAATTGCGAAATTGTTTTGGTATGCATGTGGACTCTATTGCTTATTCAATAACCTGGGGTACGAGATACAAGCCATCTTGTGTCGCTGGCGCTGGCTTTTGGTAATCTTCGCGATGATTGCTTTCGCTGACCACGTCTTCACGCAGGCGTAAAGCCATTTCCGGCAGCAGGGCAGCGATAGGGTGGCTTAAAGGCGCAACACCTGTAGTATCGACTGCCTTTAATTGCTCGACCAGGGAGAAAATACCGTTCAGTTTCTCCAGCGTAGAAACTTCCTCCTCAGCAGAGGTTTCTATTTTTGCCAAATTGGCAATTCTTTTCACATCTTCAAGTGTCAGTGACATAGTTCAGGGGCGCATTTTTGCGCGAAAAAGAGTGTCAAAAAATACATAATTCGACAGGCCACCAAAAGCATAATTTAGGTGTTGGTATCGAATAAATTTAAACAGATTATAAGGTAGAATGGCGGGTTAATGCCCTAAATGGCTTGCTAAATCCCCTAACATGCTCAGTTAAGCTTGGTGAAGAGGTTGCTGGCTGGTTCCCGGTGAAAAAAACGGCAGGGTCAAAAATTCGGTAGCGCAGCCCAATAAAGTAGGTTGAGCCCACAATCAGTTAAACACAGGACAATACATGTTTGGTTTTTTACGTAGTTATTTTTCAAATGATCTGGCGATCGATCTGGGGACGGCCAACACGCTGATTTATGTACGTGGACAGGGTATCGTACTTGATGAACCGTCCGTAGTTGCGATCCGTCAAGAAGGCGGCCCTAACGGCAAGAAAACAATTCAGGCAGTGGGTAAAGAGGCCAAGCAAATGCTGGGCAAGGTACCGGGTAATATTGAAGCCATCCGCCCCATGAAAGACGGCGTGATTGCCGACTTTACCGTCACTGAGCAAATGCTCAAGCAATTTATCCGCATGGTGCATGACACCAAATTTTTCAAACCGTCCCCACGTATCATCATTTGCGTCCCTTGTGGTTCTACCCAGGTAGAGCGCCGTGCGATCCGTGAATCCGCCCTGGGTGCTGGTGCTTCCCAGGTGTACCTGATTGAAGAGCCAATGGCCGCGGCGATAGGTGCTGGCTTGCCAGTGTCTGAAGCAACTGGCTCCATGGTCGTTGATATCGGTGGTGGTACGACTGAAGTGGGTATCATTTCCCTCGGCGGCATGGTCTACAAGGGCTCTGTCCGCGTTGGTGGTGACAAGTTTGACGAAGCCATCGTCAACTACATACGCCGCAATTACGGCATGCTGATTGGCGAGCAAACTGCTGAAGCCATCAAGAAGGCAATTGGCTCCGCTTTCCCGGGTTCTGAAGTCAAGGAAATGGAAGTCAAAGGTCGCAATTTGTCTGAAGGCATTCCGCGTTCCTTCACGATTTCCAGCAATGAAATTCTGGAGGCGCTGACTGATCCACTGAATAACATCGTTTCTGCCGTTAAAAACGCGCTGGAACAAACTCCGCCAGAACTGGGTGCAGATATCGCTGAAAAAGGCATGATGCTGACTGGTGGTGGCGCACTCTTGCGTGATCTTGACCGTTTGCTGATGGAAGAAACCGGCTTGCCAGTCATCGTTGCTGAAGACCCGCTGACTTGCGTCGTACGTGGCTCTGGCATGGCACTGGAACGCATGGATAAGCTGGGTTCGATCTTTTCTTACGAATAATAAGCGTAAGCACCGGACCATCGTGGGATTTGACAGTCAGCGCTGATGTTGGCTGTACTTCCCGTATTTGATGCGGCATGCATCAGTCCTGGCTACTGAAGCAAAGCTGAATTGATTGCAAGTGTAAATGCTTGTTGCGCTGTTCATTGAGAAACACCGGTAAAGTATGGATTACAGCCCACCACCACTCTTCAAGCAAGGCGCCTCTGCGCGCGTCAGGGTGGTCTTCTTTGCCGTTCTGGCGATTTTTCTACTAGTGGTTGATGCCCGTCTGAAATCACTGACTCTGGTCAGGCAGGTATTGGGCAGCGTGCTGTATCCGGTGCAAATGGTCGCCGTTATGCCGCGTGATACCATCAAGCTTGCCTCGGATTATTTTGTCTCAGTCACCACACTGGAAAAAGAAAATGTCCAGTTGAAACGCCAGCAAACCCAGAATGCCGATACTCTGCAGCAGACTGGGCATTTGATGGCAGAAAATGCTCATTTGCGCAAATTGCTGGATGCCCGTGAGCGGCTACAAGTCAAGTCTGTCATGGCCGAAATCATTTACGATGCGCGTGACCCGGCCACCCGTAAGGTGATCATTGATCGCGGCATCAAACATGGTATTGCCCTGTCCCAGCCAGTGATTGATGAGAAGGGTGTCGTTGGTCAGGTCACACGGATTTTCCCGCTGACGGCAGAAGTCACTTTATTGACAGACAAAAACCAGGCCATCCCCGTACAAATTCTGCGCAATGGCTTGCGCAGTGTGGCTTATGGTCGAGGTCAGTCCAGCTATCTGGACATGCGTCTGACGACCAATGCCGATATACAAAACGGTGACCAACTGGTGACTTCAGGCATAGATGGCATCTACCCTCCAGGCCTGGCAGTTGCCAAGGTGGTGCAAGTGGAAAACAAGGCCAACACCACGTTTGAAAGCATACTCTGTGTACCGACGGCTGGTATAGACCGTAACAAGCAATTGCTGGTTTTGCTGGTGCCCACCGACAATCTGACACGTCCTGATACTGAAGATGTACGCGCCAAGAAAGAAAAGCTCAATCGCAAGGTGACACGCGATGCGGCAGCGCCAGCAAGCGACATCAAACCGGTAGACCAGCCCATCAAGGATTTACCGGCCAGGGAAAGCCCGGTGAAAGAAGCGCCGCCCAAAGATGCAGCGGCAGCAAATGGTAAGGAAGCCACCAAATGAATAGCCCGCATTACATACTATTACCGGTCAATCCGGTATTTATCACCCTCAGTTTCGCGGTCGCTTTTTTCTTGAATTTACAGGCATGTGGTGGGTGGGTGGGGGTGCCTGATTTCGTCGCACTGGTGCTGGTATTCTGGACCATACACCAGCCGCGCAAAGTCGGCATAGGCGTGGCTTTTGCCATGGGTTTGCTGATGGATGTGCATGATTCCATCTACATGGGGGAAAACGCCCTGGCATACACTCTGCTGTCGTATTTCGCCATTATGATACACAGACGCGTTCTGTGGTTTCATCCCTTGACGCAATCTCTGCATGTCTTCCCCTTGTTCATGTTTGCCCAACTGGTGCAGCTTGCGGTACGCATGCTGGTGGCACCGGATGCACATTTCCCTGGCTGGGCCTATTTTACGGTCAGCCTGGTAACCACCGTACTGTGGCCAGTTGCTACTCTGCTGCTGCTGGCGCCACAAAGGCGGGCCAAAGATAAAGACCATACCCGTCCTATCTGAACCTGCTGCCCCCGATTGTTGCCTGTTTCAACTTTTTCACTATGACAGAACTTAAGAACACGGAACGCGAACTGCATTACTTCCGCATGCGCCTGATTTTTATCGGCGTATTCGTGTTTCTGTGTTTTGCCGCATTGATTTCCCGCTTTGTCTGGCTGCAGATCGTCAAGCATAATGACTATGCCTTGCTGGCTGATGAAAACCGTATCGACATCGTTCCCGTGGTACCCAACCGTGGCCTCATTACGGACAGGAACGGCATCATCCTGGCGCGCAATTATTCTGCTTACACACTGGAAATCACGCCTTCAAAAATTCGCAAGGACATGGATGTCCTCATCGATGAGCTGGCAATTTTGGTAGATATACAACCCAAGCACCGCAAGCGTTTCCGCAAATTGCTGGAAGATTCAAAAAGTTTCGAGAGTCTTCCCATACGCACCCGTCTCACTGATGATGAAGTCGCCAGGTTTACTGCACAACGCTTCCGCTTCTCCGGTGTCGATATCCAGGCGCGCTTGTTCCGTCAATATCCCCAGGGGGATTCGGCCTCGCATGTGATTGGTTACATAGGTCGCATCAGCCCCAAGGATGCTGAGATTATCGATGAAATGGAAGATGCCGCTAACTACAATGGCACGGATTACATAGGCAAGGAAGGCCTGGAAAAAAGCTACGAAAAAGTCTTGCACGGCAATACCGGTTTTGAAGAAGTTGAAGTGGCTGCCGGTGGCAGGGCTGTGCGCGTGCTGTCACGTTCAGCACCGACCTCTGGCAAGAACCTGATTTTGTCGGTCGATATTGAGTTGCAAAAAGTCGTGGAAGAAGCCTTTGGTGACAGGCGCGGCGCACTGGTGGCTATTGAGCCTGCTACTGGTGATGTGCTGGCTTTTGTTTCCAAGCCTACTTATGACCCTAACCTGTTTGTCGAGGGCATAGACCAGCAAAGCTGGAATGAGTTGAATACTTCCGAAGACAAGCCTCTGCTGAACCGTCCTTTGACTGGGGCATACCCACCCGGATCAACCTATAAACCTTTCATGGCCCTGGCTGCACTGGAGCTGGGAAGGCGCACTACTTCGCAGGCCATTTCTGATCCTGGTTACTTCACCTTTGGCAATCATACCTTCAAGGACGATAAACCTGGTGGGCATGGCATGGTCGATATGTACAAGTCTATAGTGCATTCCTGCGATACCTACTATTACATTCTGGCCAATGACCTGACTGTGGATGTCATGCATGATTTCATGGCACCGTTTGGTTTTGGACAAAAGACGGGCATCGACCTGGAACATGAACGTAGCGGTTTATTGCCTTCCAGTGCATGGAAGCGGGCTGCTTTTAAAAAACCGGAACAAAAACGCTGGGTACTGGGTGACACTATTTCACTGGGCATAGGCCAGGGACAAAATACTTTCACTCCTTTGCAAATGGCGCATGCCATGGCAACACTGGCGAATAACGGCATCATCATGAAACCACATCTGGTGAAAATGACTGAAGACCCGCAAACCAGGCAAAGAACCTTGACTGTACCCAAGGAAAGTGGTCGTATTCCACTCAAACAGGAAAATATAGACTTCATCAAAAATGCCATGGTCGGAGTGGCCAAAGAAGGTACATCAGCCAAGGTATTTCAGGGGACGGAATATGTTTCCGGTGGCAAGACTGGCACTGCACAGGTGGTAGGTATCAAAAAAGGGGAAAAATATAATGCCAAAACCATGGCGGCAAGGCATTTAGATCACTCTTTGTATACTGCCTTTGCGCCTGCTGATCATCCCAAAATCGCGATTGCTATTATTGTGGAAAATGGTGGTTTTGGTTCGGAAGCAGCTGCACCTATCGTACGCAAGGCGCTCGACTACTACTTGCTGGGCAAGCGCCCAAAAGACAAGGACAGCAAAGATAGCAAGGAGCAAGTACCGCCACAGCCCAAGCCACAAAGTGATATGGCCTTGTTCCGTTCTGATGCCGAAATCAAGACACCGGCCGAACCTGATCCAGGCCCCAAACCAGGTGGTGAAACGATAGGCAATAAGGATTGAATATGCAAAAAAATGGCATTAACTGGCATTTCATCCGCTCGCATGTTTTTGTATTTGATGCAGCCCTGGCGATACTGGTTTTTCTTATCATGTCGATCGGCATCATGACCATGTATTCGGCAGGCATGGATTTCCCTGGCCGCGTCGAAAACCATGTCAGAAATATCCTGGTGTCTTTCTTCATCATGTGGGTGATGGCGAATGTTCCGCCACAGACCTTGATGCGTTTTGCGATACCCATATATACCTTTGGTGTGGCCTTGCTGATCGCGGTGGCTGTATTTGGCCTGGTCAAAAAAGGTTCACGTCGCTGGTTGCATGTGGGCATAGACATGCAGCCATCAGAGATGATGAAGATTGCTACACCGCTCATGCTGGCCTGGTATTTTCAAAAGCGTGAAGGTGCCTTGCGCTGGCGCGACTTTGTCATCGGCGCAGTAATACTGGGTATTCCCGTGGCTTTGATCGCCAAGCAGCCAGATCTGGGTACTGCCATGCTGGTCGTGGCGGCGGGCTTTACCGTGGTATTTTTGGCTGGCTTGTCGTGGAAATTTTTGATTTCCCTGGGCGTAGCCGCCGTCGTTCTTATCCCTACTGTGGTCTGGCCAATGTTGCATGATTACCAGCGGGACAGGGTATTGACCATGCTCGACCCGAACCGCGATCCCCTGGGCAAGGGCTTTCACATCATACAATCCACCATTGCTGTCGGCTCTGGTGGCTTGCATGGCAAGGGTTACTTGAAAGGGACGCAGTCCCATCTGGAATTTATTCCGGAACACACGACAGATTTTATCTTTGCTGTTTTCTCTGAGGAATTTGGTTTTGTCGGCAATGTGATCCTGGTCAGTCTGTACTTTTTACTGATCTTGCGCTGCCTGATGATCGCCGCCAATGCACCGACCCTGTTTGCACGTTTGATGGCTGGTTCTATAACTATGATATTCTTTACCTATGCTTTTGTGAACATGGGCATGGTGATAGGTATCGTACCGGTAGTCGGTGTACCCCTGCCGTTCATGAGTTATGGTGGTACGGCACTGGTGACACTAGGAATGGGATTGGGAATCATGATGAGCATACAGCGTAATCGCAAACTGGTGCAGACATGAGTTTGCGCGTATCAGCCATATTTGCCACGTCGCCTAATTACTGGCGGCTGTCTCTGCTGGCAGCCAGCGCTGTTTTGCTGGTTGCCTGCGGCAGCGCACCCAAACAAAATATCATTATCGCAGATAGTCAACGACCATCATCCAGCAATAAATCTTCAGCCAATCAGGCCGCTGCCTTGCCCAAGGCAAATTCTGGCCGTGGCGCTTACTACAAGGATGACGGTCCCGGAGAAAACATTCCCGAAGGGCTGGAAAATACGGTAGACCCCATTCCCACGCTGGAAAATTATTCGCGCTCGGGTAACAAGCCCTATGTCATATTTGGCAAAACCTATACACCCATAGCAGATAGCACCACCCCTTTCATACAGCGCGGTGTGGGTAGCTGGTATGGCAAAAAATTCCATGGCCAAAAGACTTCATCCGGTGAGCTGTACGACATGTATAAAATCACTGCAGCGCATCCCACCTTGCCGATACCGTCCTATGCAAGGGTGACCAATATCGGTAATGGCAAGCAAATCATAGTGCGCGTCAATGACCGCGGTCCGTTCCACGCCAGTCGCATTATCGATTTGTCGTACACCGCAGCGCTCAAGCTGGATGTCATCGGCAAGGGCAGCAGCCAGATCGAGGTTGAGCGTTTATTACCCGCCGATATAGAAAGAATGGCGGAGAACCGCAAAAACCAGCCGATCCAGCCCGTACGCCAGGAGCCAGTGTTGGCAATCAGCACCCCAGTGCCAGCCAGGGAAGCGCCAATTGTGCGCAGTAACCCGACGGCGACCATGAGCATGGAAGAATTGCTGGCCGCCCAGGAAAACAAACCAATAGAAAAATTTACCCAGCCCGTGACAACAGTCGCAACCACGGTGGCAGCTAATTACGCTGCGAATGCAGCCTCAGCAGCGACCCCGGGTTATTACATACAATTTGGTGCCTATGCAATACGCGCCAATGCCGAAGCCATCATGAATCACTTGAAGGGCAGGGCCACCAGCCAATTGCCTGGCTTTGACATCGTCCAGCAAGGCAGCCTGTACCGCCTGGTCAGCGGTCCTTTTGCCAATCGCACTGAAGCTACTGCCGCGATTGCCCAGGCTGGTGAGCTTGGGGTAGGCAAGCCTTTGGTAGTACAGCGCTAAGAACGTGTTTGCTATCATACTGAGCGTGCGTGATCGGGCTTCATGCGCTGCTCTTCACCCGCTGATACGCGCTTGCTACAGATCCTAAACACGTTCCAAGATTTATTCTTGGTCGCCTTGCTTCATTTCCAGTGCCATTTGATACAGGGCATTTTTCTTTTGCCCTGTCAGTTGTGCGGCAAGGCCTGCTGCCTGTTTGACTGAGCATTCTTCCAGCAAAATCTGCAATACCCTGCGGGCTTCCAGCTCTTGCTCATCTGCGACCGTTGCGGCGGCTTCGATCAGGACCACGTATTCCCCTTTTTCCCTGTGGCTGTCAGCGGCCAGCCAGCTTCCAGCCTCAGCCAGGGTGCAGCGATGAATTTCTTCAAACAGTTTGCTGACTTCACGTGCCAGTACGATGCGCCTTGTGTCGCCAAAGATGGCGCGCATGGCAGCCACGGCTTCAATGATGCGGTGCGGAGCTTCGTAAAAAATCAGGCTGGCAGGGATGGCTTGCACTTCCCTCAATATGCTGTCGCGCTGTCCGGCTTTGGCAGGCAGGAAACCAACAAAATAAAAACGGTCATGGATCAGGCCGCTGGCTGATAAGGCACTGATGGCGGCTGACGCGCCCGGCAAGGGCGTGACTGGCATACCGGCCAGTTTGACAGCATCGACGATCTTGGCACCAGGGTCAGACACACCGGGTGTGCCTGCATCGGATACCAGGGCGATGCGCTCGCCAGCCTGCAAACGGGCCAGTATTTTCTCAGCCACTTCGCGCTCATTATGCTGATGGGCAGCGATCAGGGGTTTGCTGATACCATAACGCGATAGCAATTGCGCTGTATTGCGGGTATCTTCACAGGCGATGGCATCTGCCAGCGACAGCAAGTGCAGGGCACGCAGGGAGATATCGGCAACATTACCGATAGGGGTTGCAACTACATATAATGTCGCTGCCGGATAATTTTGTCTGGTCACTGTCTCAATCACAGTGGCACTCGTGAACAGTGCGTTGTCGGTGGTGCTCATGCCTGTTCCTTTATTAGTATGCAAGTTAAGCAAATGAATTAGCCGAGATTGTACGCCAATGAGACTCGCAAAGACTTTAGATCAACAGGATAGTAAAGCGGATGCGGACCAGCGCACCAGTCGTCGCCGTACTGGGGACGACGCAGAGAGCCAGGCGCTGGTGTATTTGCAAAAAGCTGGCTTGAAACTGATACAACAGAATTTCCTGTGCAAAGGCGGGGAAATTGATCTCATCATGCAGGATGGTGCGGTTATGGTTTTTGTTGAAGTCAGGAAACGCAGTTCCATGCTGTTCGGTGGCGCCATTGCCAGCGTCACACCGGCCAAGCAAAGGCGCATGGTGCATGCCGCCCAGGTCTATCTGTTGACAAAAAAGACCCAGCCCGCTTGTCGCTTTGACCTGGTGGCCATAGATGGTGCAGAGATCAACTGGCTAAAGAATGTTATTGTCGCTTGAGGAAATGACAGGAGAGGGGGACTGGAATAGTGAAAGCTGAAGTGAAGGGCGCGTGCCCGATGACTAGGGCAAGGCAAGGACAGAAGCATGCACAGCGATAGTGCGACTATCGTGAGCATTTGCAACGCAGTCACGGTCGGTGCGCACGTGACAGGCACTCTGCTTTCACTGTTACAGTCCACTAATGCCTCGCCTGCCGTATAATCTGACGCAATCAGACTAAGTAAGCATTATGACAAATCAACGCATATTGGCGCACTTCCAGGAAAGTGCAGAATTAAAGTTGCGGGCTGGCACAGAGCTGGCCCAGCCTATTTCAGACGCAGTGGAACTCATGTTCTCGGCGCTGTCTAACGGTAACAAGATACTCGCCTGCGGCAACGGTGGTTCTGCGGCTGACTGTCAGCATTTTGCTGCCGAGCTGGTTGGGCGCTTCGAGCGTGAGCGCCTGCCTTTGCCGGCCATGGCCCTGACGACAGATACCTCAATTCTGACTGCGGTGGCGAATGACTACAGTTTTAATGAAGTATTTTCCAAGCAGGTGCAGGCTTTTGGCCAGTCAGGCGATATCTTGCTGGCCTTGTCCACGTCCGGCAATTCGCTGAGTGTGGTGAATGCTATTAACGCTGCGCTTGAGCGGGATATGCGTGTCGTGGCGCTGACCGGCAAGGGCGGCGGAGAAATTACGAATATCCTGACTGATGCTGATGTCCATATCTGCGTGCCGCATGACAGGACTGCCCGCATACAGGAAGTGCATTTGTTGACTATACATTGTTTGTGTGACGGCATAGATGCCGCATTATTTGGAGGTGATGCTGATGATTAGGAAGTCCTGGAGCAAGCTGGCCAGACCTGTAGCTGTAATAGGTTTATGTTGCGTAACGGCGATGAGCCTGCAAGGCTGTGTTGAAATGGTGGTAGGTAGCGCCGTCATGGGGACTTTTGCCGCGACGGATCGGCGTACCTTTGGTGCGCAAACCGAAGACAAGGCGATTGTTATCAAGGGTGAAACCCGTGTCCATCGCCTGCTGGGAAAAAATGGTCATGTGAATGTTAATTCCTTTAATCGCCGTGTCTTGCTGACCGGTGAAGTGGTTGATGAAAACGCCAAGTCGGCAGCAGAGCGCGAGCTGCGTGCAGTCGAAGGCGTTGTTTCGGTGACCAATGAGTTAGTGATTGCAGGTGCGTCGGATTTGTCTGCCCGCTCCAGCGATACCCTGGTTACCACCAAGGTCAAGGCCACTTTTGTAGACACCAAGGATATTTCGGCAAATGCTTTTAAAGTAGTGACGGAAGCAGGTGTCGTCTACCTGATGGGCCGGGTTACCCAGCGTGAAGGCACGCATGCAGCAAATATCGCCAGCAGCATCAGTGGGGTGCGCAAGGTGGTCAAGGTATTCGAATACATCAGCGAAGAAGAGCTGAAAACCTACCAGGCCACTCCAGACAAGAACCCACCCAGCGATAATTAAACCATTTTGACCGGCATAAGCCGGTCTTGTTCTTTCTGGAGAAAACATGATTGCAATGATCGTTTTATCGGTCATCGTCACACTATTTTCATTCTGGGTCCTGGGTGTACACAAGCGTTTACTGAACGCGCGCAAGCGCATCAAAACTGCTTATACACAAATTGATGCGCAGTTCAAGCGCCGCTATGTACTGATACCCAACCTGGTTGAGATTGCCCAGAGTTATATCAAGCAAGAAAGGGAAGCACTGGAGGCAGTCATTGAAGCACTCAATGAGGCGGTCGAGGCAAATGCCCTCACTGCTAGCCATCCCCTTGCTGGCATTGCAATACTGCATCTGTCGGCTGCTGAAGACAGATTAACTGTGGCGATGGGCAGGATGTTTGCCATTGCAGAATCTTGTGCAGAATTGCAAAGCTCTCCTGCTATGCTGAGATTAACGGAAGAGTTGAACGATGTAGAAAACAAGATTGCCCATGCACGCCAGGCTTACAACGACTGCGCAGTGCAATACAATCATGATATGGAGAGTTTCCCAGGCCCCGCGATTGCCAATATGTTTGGTTTCCAGGCGGCCGAATTAATGCAGGCGGCGGCGCCTGTACTTTAGATTTACTCGCAGTCTGTCGGATATAGGAAACTGCAACAAGCCCTAGACGCCCACAACAGACGAAATAAATTGCAACCTCGTTGAAGGCATGTCAACGCGGAAATTGCGCTCAAATGTTAAGCACGCCACCAAATAATCTTCCTTTATTCCCAGAGATTCCACTAGTGGTTCAGGTTCTCAGGTGCGCCCGACTATGGATGCGGTCGCCATCAATTCATCAATCAGGGCCAGCAAGATCTTCCCTGACATGCGGTGCGGGTCCAGCACAGGCAAAGGCGAATACTTGAGCAAAATCGAAGGATTGATCTTGCCCATGTTTGCCTGGCCCATGGTCCAGCCTGCATAGCGGCGTTCCAGGATCTCTTCATAATCAAGCAGGATCACATCGGTATGGCGGGCGTCGCGCAGGATATGGCTGTACAGGGTGTTGACGGCTTCCCGGCCACCTTCCAGCACTTGCATGAATACCTGGTCGCTATGGCAAAGCACACCCGTGATCCCGTGTTGCGGATTATGTTGACGTGACTGGCTGACGATGGATTGCACGACATCGCACATTTTTTCATCCACGACGCGGCTGGCGTAAAGTAAGCGTACTAGCATGGTAAATCCTGGTTAGCGTTTGATCAGGGATAAAAATTCACGGCGCAGGTTCGCATCTTTCAGGAAGGAGCCGTGCATCACACTATTAATCATGGCCGTTTCCATGTCTTTCACACCGCGCCAATGCATGCAAAAATGGTCTGCTTCCATGACCACGGCCAAACCATCTGGCTGCATTTTTTCTTGCAGGGTATCCGCCAGTTGCACTACCGCTTCCTCCTGTATCTGTGGGCGACTCATGACCCACTCAGCTATACGCGCATATTTCGACAAGCCTATCAGGTTGGAATGTTCGTTCGGCATCACACCTATCCAGACCTTGCCAATAATGGGGCACAGGTGATGTGAACAGGCGCTGCGCACCGTGATCGGGCCTATGATCATCAATTCATTCAAATGCGAGGCATTCGGGAATTCGGTGACCGGAGGCATGGGCACATAACGGCCCTTGAATACTTCCTGTATAAACATCTTGGCGACGCGGCGGCCAGTATCCTGAGTGTTGTGGTCACTTTCGGTATCTATCACCAGGCTTTCCAGCACGGCACGCAGTTTTTCTTCTACTTCAGCCTGCAGTTCATCCATTTCGCCAGCTTCTATGAATTGGGCGATATTGTCATTGGCGTGAAAACGCGTCTTGCTGGCCGTGATGCGTTCACGTATGCGCTGAGAGACGGGGATATTGACAGCTTTATAAGCAAGGGGCGTATCGTTCGACATGCTGAAAACCGTGATTTAAAAAGTCTATGGTAACTGAATTGTCAAACTGGTGTTGCGGACGTGTGATCTAGGCCGCAGGCGGCATATTATTAAGCTGGTATTCGGCTTCGCGTTCTGCTTTCCACAATGGCAGGCAATGCGGGCAAAAGCAGCTGGCGTCCATCTTCAATTCACCATCGGGCAGTTTTTTGAACGCAATCGGTGGCAGGGCAGTGCACCAGCATGCCTGTCCGGTATTGTCCTCCATCGCACAGGTAAATTCAGCCTGGCATCGTGGGCAAACGCTCATTTCACACTGTCTTCGCGACCAATATTGTCGGCTTCTGCGGGCAAACCTTCGCTGGCAGTTTTTTTCATTGCCTTGCGCAAGAAAGACATCTGTCCGTCAAAGCCGGTGCAGGAGCGACAGATCGCCAAATGCATTTTTAACTGGGTGCGCTCAGATAAGCTGAGCGGACGGTCCAAACCCTCGGAAATAAGCTGATGCGCTTGTTTGCAAACAATAAAGACACTCATATTTTTTCTCCTGACGACACCTTGCCAAACCAGTTCAGGTCCAGGCATTCACGCAGGCGTAACCGCGCACGATAGAGCACTACCCACAGATTAGACGTACTCAATTCCAATTCCTTACAAATTTCTTCTGTCTCCAGTTCCAGCCACTCGCGCATCATGAATACACGCGCAGTTTTGGCGGGCAGGTTTTCCAGGCAGATTTCCAGCACCCGAAAAAAATCTTTTTGCTGCAGTGTCGCTTCAGGAGCACCCCAGGCAGTGGCCGTGCCTATCACATGGCCGTTAGCATTAAATAAACTGTCTATCAAATCGTCTTCTGACTCGTCATCCTTGATCTCCAGCTGCTTTTCTTTTTTCAGTGAACGCAGGTGATCGATGATTTTGAACTTCAAAATGCCTGTCACGTAAGTACGCAGAGAAGAATTGCCCGCAAAGCTGTCTGGCTTTTCCAGTACCGCCAACAAGGTTTCCTGCACTGCATCTTCTGCCGCGCACTCATTGCGTAGTTGCAATTGTGCAAACCGATACAAGCCTGGACGCAGGTTTTCTAGTTGCTGATGTAAATCTGGGATCGATGTCATAAGTCTCGTGACTGAATTGGGAAAGCTTTCGCCGCAAATCCTGTAAAATTCAGGGTTGATGAAACAACCCACTATGATACCTTCAGGATACCGTCATTATGAGCGATTTGAATGCTAACCCGGCAGAAACCTCTGCACACGAAGATCGACTGGCAGGTGTAGAGCCCGCGATCAAGGCGGAAATTCTGGCGGAAGCCCTGCCTTATATCCGTAAATTCCATGGCAAAACCATCGTTGTCAAATACGGTGGCAATGCCATGACAGAAGAACGCCTGAAACATGGTTTTGCCCGTGATGTCATTTTGCTCAAGCTGGTCGGCATGAATCCGGTCGTGGTTCATGGTGGTGGCCCGCAAATTGATAATGCGCTCAAAAAAATGGGCAAGCAGGGGACTTTCATCCAGGGTATGCGTATCACAGATGAAGAAACCATGGAAGTCGTTGAATGGGTGCTCGGTGGTGAAGTGCAGCAAGATATCGTCATGCTGATTAACCACTACGGTGGCCAGGCAGTAGGTCTGACCGGGAAGGACGGCGGCTTGATCCGCGCCCGCAAGATGATGATGCCTGACCGCGAGAATCCGGGCGCTATGCTTGACATCGGTTATGTTGGTGAAATAGATGCAATCAACCCCGCTGTTGTCAAAGCGCTGCAGGATGATGCCTTCATTCCTATCATTTCTCCTATCGGCTTTGGCGAAGATGGTCAGGCTTACAACATCAATGCCGATCTGGTCGCAGGCAAGATTGCCGAAATCCTGAAAGCTGAAAAACTCATCATGATGACCAATATCCCTGGCGTGCTCGACAAACAGGGCAATCTGGTGACTGACTTGTCAGCCCGTGAAATTGATGAAATGTTTGCTGACGGTACAATTTCTGGCGGCATGTTGCCAAAAATTTCATCGGCACTCGACGCTGCCAAGTCTGGTGTGAACACCGTGCATATCATTGATGGCCGCATCGAACATTCGCTGTTGCTGGAAGTGCTGACCGAACAAGCCTTCGGTACCATGATACGCAGCCATTGATGAATCAATATCAGTTGGTGGAGCGCCTGCCTCATGCGTAGACGCTCCGAGCCCTTGTGGCTGTTTGACCTGGACAATACGCTGCACAATGCTTCACATGCGATTTTCCCTGTCATCAGCCAGAACATGAATGCTTTCCTGGCGCGTGTACTTGGGCAAGGCGGTCAGCCTGCAGATGCTGAAAGTGTGAATGCCATACGCCAGCAATACTATGCCCGTTATGGCGTCACCATGCTGGGCATGGTCAGGCATCATGGCGTCAGGGCAGATGAATTTTTGCACGAGGTCCATCATTTCGATGACCTTAGCAGCATGATCCGGCATGAGCGCGGTTTGAAAAAGCTGTTGCGCCGTTTGCCTGGTAAAAAGATTCTGCTGACCAATGCACCGCGCGTGTACTCAGGCCGGGTACTCAGGCATATGGGTTTGCACAAGCATTTCGATGCGCATATCCCTGTGGAAGCGATGCGTGTGCATGGTCAATTGCAGCCCAAGCCGTCGCGCCCTTATCTGCGCAAGTTGCTGGCGACTTATGGCAAGCAGGCAAGAGACTGCATACTGGTGGAAGATAGTGTAGAGAATTTACTTGCAGCAAAGCAAGAAGGTCTGCGCACCGCCTGGGTCACAGGGTATACTCCTGCCCATCAGCGTAAAAGAGCTGCTGCCTGTGCCGACGTCAAAGTAAAATCCGTCATACAACTCGCCCGCCACATCCACCGTCTGCGCGCCTGAAGCTGCGTACAGATAAAATGTGAAGGGGGATTGCCCACTGGCTGACTGGTCTTTAAAATCTCGCCCCGGATGTGGCTGAATTGCTGCATCCCCTTTTTGAATCCACTATTTGACACTATGGCCAGCACCAAACCCGGCGAACGTAAATTACAAATACTCCAGACGCTGGCGGCGATGCTTGAGCATCCCAAAGGTGAAAAGGTCACAACCGCTGCACTGGCTGCCAAAGTCGCCGTGTCAGAAGCGGCGCTATATCGCCATTTCGCCAGCAAGGCCCAGATGTTTGAAGGCTTGATCGAGTTCATCGAAACCTCCGTCTTTGGTCTGATTAACCAGATCAATGAAAGCCAGGAAGATGGCATGGTGCAAGCCCAGTCCACCATCCTGATGTTGCTCAATTTTGCCGAACGCAATCCCGGTATGACACGCGTGTTGATTGGTGACGCTCTGGTGAATGAAGATGAGCGCCTGCAATTGCGCATGAACCAATTGGCCGAGCGCATGGAAATGGCATTCCGTCAGTCTTTACGCCTGGCAGCCAGCCAGGGGCATTTTGCTGAAGAAGAGGCGCAAGCCCGTGCCAGCCTTTTGTGCAGTTTTGTCATGGGGCGCTGGTTGCGTTTTGCCAAGACGGGCTTCAAACTGTTGCCGACTGAACAGGCAAACATGCATATCGCCTTGTTGTTGCTTTGATATTGCGTTGATATTGAGTTGATCAGTTAATCAATAAGGCCTCATTGCACTTCATCGCTGGCTGACGCATCATATCCTTGTTTTATCCATACAGGATTTCGACAGCCACCGATGAAGATTCCTCAGCAACCCGGACGTTTATTCCTGTGGCGTGGAGCCGCTCTGGTGATTTCACCAGGCATAGATTCGTCATTGCATACCCATTTTGCGTTGCAACTCAGCTACGGCCTGGAACGTCCGTTTCGCGCCCGACTGAACACAGAGCATGACTGGACGGCAAGCCGCAGCGCCAGCTTTGCACCGCATGATGCCCACCAGATAGACAGCGACGGCGGCATGCTGGCACATCTGTTCCTGGAAATGCCGGAGGCAGTGAAGTTGAATGGGACGGATTTGCAGGCAGAGTTCGGGACGCAGCCTGAATTTCAGGCACTGGTAACCAGTCTCCTGGATAATCGCCACCAGTCACTGGATATGGCTGGTGCGCTCCGTATACGGCAAACCTGGCAAGCCTGTGCCTTGCCGCAAAGTCTGAGCAGTAATTCCCTCGATAGCCGCATCCTCTGTGCGCTGGACGCCATTGCCGCCAGTCATGGCGCAGATTGCAGTGGTCAGAGTCTGGCGAGGCGCGTGCATTTATCTGAAAGCCGTTTCACCCACTTATTCCGCCTGCAGACTGGCATGTCTTTGTCTCGCTATCTTCTGTGGTCGCGCATGGTGGAAGCGGTGGCGGCAGTTGCCCAGGGCAATAACATGACCGCCGCTGCTCATGCTTCCGGGTTTGCCGACCTGGCCCATATGAGCCGCACCTTCCGCAGCATGATGGGGGTGGCACCCTCAGAATTGCACAGGATGGCGATTGCGTTCAAGCAGGATGTCATTTGATGGATTACTCTGGGGATATAACAATACTCAGGAGACCCTCATGCAACAAAGCAATTCCAGACAGATAGAGCAACTGCTGGCGAAATACAGCGAAAGCCATCTTAACCCCACTAATGAACTGATCCATTTTGTCTGTGTACCCGTGATTGTGTTTTCTTTTCTCGGCCTGATCTGGGCTGTGCATCCGCTGGCCGCCCTGGCCGCCACGATATTGTCATTGATCTATTACATGACACTCTCAGTACCTTTTGCCTTTGGCATGCTGGCAATGTCGGGCACCATGTTGTGGATACTCTCACAACTGCCGCAGCACCTGATGTGGCAGATATCCCTGGGTATTTTTGTGATTGCCTGGATAGGCCAGTTCATCGGCCATAAGATAGAAGGCAAGAAACCTTCTTTCTTTGAAGATATACGTTTCCTGCTGATAGGCCCCTTGTTTGTACTGAGCTTCTTATACCGCCGTTTGCATATTGCCTATTGAGATATCAGATGCTGAGTTGCACTGGCTGCGAAGTCTTGGGCAAGTCATTGCTATACAAACGCCAGGTATTGCGACCATGGGCCTTGGCGGCTTTCAGCGCAATATCTGCATGATGCAGGAATAGCCGCTGTTCCTTGGCATGCAAGGGGCAGCAGGCTACCCCTATGCTGGCACTCAGCAAGATTTGCTGGCCGCGCAAAGTCATGGGCTGGTTGATGGCCTGTACCAGTCTTTCAGCCAGATGCTCTACCACTTCCAGACTACCAACATTCGGCATGATGGCCGCAAATTCATCGCCATCGACGCGGCATAAGGTATCGGTGCTGCGCAAGACCCCGCACAGGCGGTTTGCCATGGTCGCCAGGATCAGGTCGCCCGCATCATAGCCAAAGCTTTCGCTGAGGTTCTTGAAATGGTCAAGATCGATGAACATTAGCGCCGCCATTTCATTATTGGCGACGGCATCTTCCAGGCAATTGCTGAGCAGTCTGTGGAAGTAATGGCGGTTGGGCAGCTTGGTCAGACTATCGTGGTTATTCAAAATAGCCAGGCGACTGTCCGCTTCGCGCCTTTCCTTCGCTTCGCTTTGCATATCGTTTTCCCAGGCTTCCATACGGGCCAGCATGAGATTGAAATGCATGTTCAGACTACCCAATTCATGTTCCGGGTCTTGCGGAGCGCGCAGGCTGTAATCTCCCAGGGTTGCCACTTTTTCAGCAATCACGCTTAAATCCATGATGGGTTGCATGGAGCGCAACTGACGGTTCGTCAGCCAGTAAGCTGCCAGCACTGTAATAAAGACAGACAAGAAGCCGGCAATCAGCAAAAACACCAGGATATGCTGGTACAGTGGCCAGGTACTCAGCTGCAGTCGTACCAGACCAATCAGCGTGGTGCCACTCAGCACCGGGCTGTTCGCAGTGAAACTGCCAGGGCCTGAATTCACCGCATGATGCCTGAGCAAAGTAGCGGCTGCTACGCCACTGGTCTTGATCAATTGACCCTGCGGTGTCCAGGCCAGTAGTGGCTGGCCATTCCTGTCATAGACGTTAGCAGTCAGCATGTCGGCGGTATTGGTCGCATTCAGCAGCAGGCTTTGCAATTGCCGCATATCATTGGCGATCATGGCATCCGCAATATTACTGGCCAGGATATCGGCCTTGTACAAGGCTTCTGCGCGCAGGTTTTTTTGTAGCAGGCACGCAGACAAGATCAAGCCCAGGAGCAAAGCTACTAGCAAGGCCCAAGTCATGCCCAGCAAATTTTGGCGGAAAATACGCTTTGCCATAGGCAGCCTGAAATAAGTGTTTTGCATGAGAAATATTGCGAATTGCCCTATAGAAATGACTGTCTGTGCATGAATATCAGCGACTATACCTACCAGCTAGAATGATGTCATAAAAAAAGTGCCAGCACTCTATACTTCTTCTCTAATTGCTGGCTTTATACGCTGCTGTATGCAGAATCCGGCATCTGCGAGTAAACTGCGGCACATCTTCCTGTTAGCTTGAATCCGCGTGTCAGATTTTTCCAACAATCCTGTTTTGCCATTTCCTCTGCCACAGCCGGAGGAATGTTTCGCCTTGCTTGATGATGCGCACGCGCAAGTGGCGCAATCCCGCTATTACTGCGATTTGCAAAAAATACTGGTGTGCAGCAGCGCGCAAGAATGGCCACCACTGTGGCGTGAAGCAGAATTGGCTTTGCAGCAGGGCAGCTTTGCCCTGGCCATGCTGGCTTATGAAACTGGCGCGCAATTGCAGGGCATAGCTGAACATCCGACACCAGCTGTGTCACGCATACTCTTGTTCAGGCAATGCCACGTCCTCGATAGTCAGCAAGTCGCTGCTTTTTTACTGTCGCAGACCAGGCCGGACGAAATTGCCGGGATAGCGGGAATACAAGCTAACGTAGACGCCAGCCAGTTTGAGGAAGGGCTAGCCAGGGTCAGGGAATATATTGCAGCAGGGGATACCTATCAGGTCAATTACACCTATCGCCTGCATTTTGACAGCTATGGCACGCCACTGGCCTTATATAGTCGCTTGCGCCAGCGTCAGCCTGTGCCATACGGCGCCTTAATCTGCCTGCCAGATGGTGAGGCGGTTGTCTCGCTGTCACCAGAATTGTTCGTGCGCCAGCAACAGGGGAAGCTGCTGGCCCGCCCCATGAAGGGGACTGCAGCAGCGACCGGCGATGCAGAGCAAGATAAGCGTCTGGCAACCGAACTTGCCGCCGACAGCAAGAACCGCGCAGAGAATTTGATGATCGTTGATTTGCTGCGCAATGATCTGGGCCGCATCGCCAAGACCGGCACGGTCAGAGTGCCAAAATTATTTGAAGTGAATCGTTTTTCCAGCGTCTTGCAAATGACTTCCACAGTGGAGGCAGATTTGCAGGATGGCCTGAACCTGGAAAAGATACTGACAGCCCTGTTCCCATGTGGTTCGATTACTGGCGCACCGAAACACCGCACCATGCAAATTATCCGTGAACTGGAAGCTGAGCCACGCGGCTTGTACACTGGTGCGATAGGCTGGTTTGATCCACCAGCACAGGTGGGTGCTCTGGGTGATTTTTGCCTGTCTGTTCCAATACGCACTTTGCAGTTGCAAACACCGCTGGATGATGTAGAGCCTGTATTGCGCCGTGGTGTGCTGGGTGTAGGCGCAGGCATCGTCTATGACAGCGTAGCCAGCGAGGAATATGCCGAATGCCATTTGAAGGCGCGCTTTTTGACGGGCCTGCTGCCACAGTTTGAACTGTTTGAAACCATGCATGCAACGCAGGAAGAAGGCTGCCGTCATCAATCCAGACATTTGCAAAGGCTGAAAGCATCGGCGCAGTATTTTGGTTTTGCCTGGGACCATGAGCTGATCAAGTTGAAGTTGCAACAAGTCTGCGACGCCTTGCCCGGGACCATTCCACACAGACTGCGCCTGGCATTAAATCCCAGCGGAGAACTGGATGTGCGTACTGCAGTGTTAAGTCCCTTGCCAGCCAAGCCCAAAGTCATGCTGGCAAGCACCACCAGCGATAGCCGTAATTTGTTCCTGCGCCACAAAAGTAGTTTGCGCCAGCAATATGACCAGGCCTGGCAGGCAGCCGAGCAACAGGGGGCATTTGATATGTTGTTTTTTAACGAAAGAGGGCATTTGACAGAAGGTGGGCGCAGCACAGTCTTGCTGAAGCTGGAAGGCAAATGGCTGACCCCGCCGCTGGACGACGGTGTCTTGCCCGGCATCATGCGGGCGTTACTGCTGGAGGACAGGCGTTACCAGCTGACTGAACACAACCTGACGCTGGCAGATTTGCAGGCAGCAGAGCAAATCATGCTGTGTAATTCCTTGCGCGGTGCTTTTGTTGTTGATTTGATTAATTAGATGCGCGTATAACTTGCTATTTAATCCATAAGGCTGACAATACTTGCCTATCTGAAGTATAAAGTTACATTCCGCTCACAGATTTGAGCTAGGAATTTGATCCAGCTTTAATATTGTGCCTGCACGTAGGAAAGGTTACACTTAAAAAAAATTAACCGACCAAGCGGTCGGCAAATTGCATTTTTATCCATATTGATTGATATTGATTAATATTGCAAATAATCGCAAAACAGGAGACTACCCATGAAGAAACAGTTTTTACTGGCGGCATTGCCAGCCATGTTAGCGCTGGTATTGGCAGGTAATGCCCATGCCCAGATCAAGGTTGGCGTTAGCGTATCAGCCACTGGCCCCGCAGCTTCTTTGGGCATCCCTGAAAAAAATACCTTTGCCTTGTTGCCAAAAGAAATTGCTGGCAAAAAGGTCGAATACATCGTCCTCGATGATGCATCCGATACCACTACTGCGGTTAAAAATGCCCGCAAGCTGACTACCGAAGACAAGGTCGACATCCTCATTGGCTCTACCATCACGCCCAATTCTCTGGCAATGATTGATGTCGCGGCAGAAAGCGAAACGCCGATGATTTCCATGGCGGCTTCATCCGCCATCATTTCGCCTATAGATTCCAAGCGTTACTGGGTCTTCAAGACCCCGCAAAATGATTCGCACATGTCGACGGCGATCACTGGCCACATGAATGACGCTGGCGTCAAGACAGTGGCATTCATCGGCTTTGCTGATGCCTATGGAGAAGGCTGGTTCAAGGAATTCTCCAAGATAGCTGAGTTGCGCAAACTCAAAGTAGTTGCCAATGAACGCTTTGCCCGCAATGATACTTCGGTCACTGGCCAGATCCTTAAAATCCTGGCGACCAATCCTGATGCCGTGTTAATTGCTGGTGCCGGTACGCCAGCAGCCTTGCCGCAAAAGACTCTGAAAGAGCGCGGTTATAAGGGCAAGATTTACCAGACCCATGGCGTCGCCAATAACGACTTCCTGCGTGTTTGTGGCAAGGATTGTGAAGGCACCTGGTTGCCAGCCGGGCCCTTGCTGGTCGCTGAGCAACTACCTGCCGACAATCCGGTCAAAAAATCTGCCATGCGCTATGTCAAGGCCTATGAAAAAGAATATGGCGCAGGCTCTGTCTCCACCTTTGGTGGTCACGCCTGGGATGCCAGCCTCTTGCTGGAATCTGCTGTGAACGTCGCCTTGAAAAAAGCCCAGCCTGGCACCAAGGAATTCCGTGCTGCCTTGCGTGCTGCTCTGGAAAATACCGTCAACCTGCCAGTCTCGCACGGCATCGTCAACATGACGGACACTGACCATCTTGGTCTTGATCAACGCTCTCGCGTCATGGTGCAAATCGTGAACGGCAAATGGAAATTGATCGGTCTGGCCAACTGATGGTTTGATGGATGTATCAAGGGAGCTGCGGCTCCCTTTTTGTTCGGCCCAAAGTCTGGGGGCTGCGCTTGAACTAGTAAGAAGCTGTTCACGATCTTAAGCGTGTGCGCAATGTGAGTCCACGCGGGGATCATGTGCTGGTGCTGCTCAAAGTGCTCATGTACTTCAGTACATTTCGCTTTTTGCGCTGCGTTCTTGCTACCCTTACCCCGCAGACGCTCGCTACAGATCGTAATCAGGTTCTAAGCAAGAAAGTCAGGTTTACATGGATTTTTCAATTGCCGCCATCCTCGCTCAGGATGGTATTACCAGTGGTGCCATCTATGCCTTGCTGGCATTGGCGCTGGTGCTGGTGTTTTCCGTTACACGGATTATTTTCATACCGCAAGGTGAATTCGTTGCCTTTGGCGCGCTCAGCCTGGCGGCGATTCAGTCGGGAAAATTCCCGCACTCGGCCAGCCTGTTACTGGCCTTTGGCCTGCTTTGCATGGGCAAGGAAGTGGTCACCCAGTTACGCAGCAAGCAGCCATTGAATGTCAAGTCGCTGGCTTTATCCGCTGGCAAGCTGCTGCTATTTCCATTGGCAGTCTGGATACTGGCACGCAATGTCGCTGTACAGGAATGGTCATTGTTCGCACAAGTATTACTGGCGCTGGCAATAGTGGTGCCCATGGGCCCCATGATTTATCGACTGGCTTATCAACCTCTGGCAGAAGCCAGTACGCTGGTCTTGCTGATTGTTTCTGTCGGCGTGCACTTTGCCCTGACTGGCATGGGCCTGGTCATGTTTGGAGCCGAGGGTTCACGCACGACAGCTTTCAGTGATGCCCGTTTTGAACTGGGGGCCATGCAAATATCTGGTCAAAGTCTGGTGGTGATTGCAGTCTCGGCTTTGTTGATTGCTGCATTGTATTTCTACTTTGAACGCAGCCTGTCCGGCAAGGCGCTGCGTGCTACCGCCGTCAATCGCCTGGGGGCGCAACTGGTGGGTATAGGTACTATCCAGGCGGGTCGTCTGGCATTTACCTTGGCCGCAGCCATGGGTGCATTGTGTGGGGTACTGATCGCGCCGATGACGACCGTGTATTACGATGGTGGCTTTTTGATCGGCCTGAAAGGTTTTGTCGGTGCCATCGTCGGTGGTCTGGTGTCTTATCCGGTTGCTGCTGCGGGTGCCTTGCTGGTGGGTTTGCTGGAATCGTATTCATCTTACTGGGCCAGTGCTTATAAGGAGGTTATTGTATTTACCTTGATCATTCCAGTATTGCTGTGGCGTTCATTGAGCAGCAAACATACCGATGAGGATGAAGAATAATGAAACAACTCCTCACCAAAGGTATCAAACACGGTAAATGGGTATTGCTTGCGCTGGTGTTGCTGTTTCCATTAGTGCCGGTGCCTGAATTCTGGATCACCCTGGCCAATTACATTGGTCTGTATGCGATAGTTGCACTCGGCCTGGTCTTGCTGACCGGGGTAGGGGGCATGACTTCTTTTGGGCAGGCCGCTTTCGTTGGTCTGGGCGCTTACTCAACTGCTTATCTGAGTACGGCTCTGGGTTATTCTCCCTGGTTGGGTTTGCTGGCGGGTCTGGCGCTGACCATGGCGGCAGCGCTTGCCATTGGCCTGATTACCATGCGCCTGTCAGGGCACTACCTGCCACTGGGTACTATCGCTTGGGGCTTGTCACTGTTTTTCCTGTTCGGCAATCTGGAATTTCTTGGTAAATACGATGGACTGAATGGTATACCGCCGATAGACATTGCAGGCTTTAAACTCGATACTGGACGTAGCATGTTTGGGCTGATCTGGGTCATCTTGCTAGTGTCTATCGTCGCCATACAAAACCTGTTGCAATCGCGCCCAGGCCGCGCCATACGCGCACTCAAGGGTGGTGGCGTCATGGCTGAAGCCATGGGTGTCAATACTGCCCGCATGAAGGTCATCATCTTCGTTATCGCAGCCATGCTGGCGAGTGTCTCTGGCTGGCTCTATGCGCATATGCAACGTGCGGTCAACCCTACACCTTTTGGTTTGAATCAGGGTATCGAATATCTGTTCATGGCCGTGGTCGGTGGTGCAGGCCATGTCTGGGGAGCCTTGCTGGGTTCAGCCTTGCTGACCCTGCTGAAAGATAAACTGCAAAGCATCCTGCCCACACTCTTGGGCGCCAATGGCAATTTTGAAGTCATCGTGTTTGGTGTCTTACTGGTCTTGCTGTTGCAACGTGCCCGTGATGGTGTCTGGCCTTATTTGGCCAACTTTAGCAAGCGCTTGTTTGCCAAATGGCTGCCAGAAGACAAGGGCATACAGGTAGCCGCAGATGCTGCAATATTGCCAGTGCGCGCCAAGCCTGCAGTCGATACCGTCATCCTTGAAATCGACAAGGCACGCAAACAATTCGGTGGCCTGGTTGCCGTCAATGATATGCAGTTCACCGTCAGCGCCGGGCAGATTGTTGGCCTGATAGGCCCGAACGGTGCAGGCAAATCCACCATGTTCAATCTGGTGACTGGCGTCTTGCCACTGACCAGCGGGGCCGTGCGTTTTTATCGCGATGGTAAGTTGCAGGATATCGCCAACCTGCCTTCGCGTGAAATCGTCAAGCTGGGCATAGGCCGCAGCTTCCAGCATGTGCGTTTGCTGGCCAGCATGACGGTACTCGAAAACGTCGCGATCGGTGCGCATCTGCGTACCAAGGGTGGCGATGTGATGGAAGTCATCGCCAGCATTTTGCGGCGCGATGGCAAGGTAGAGAATTCCCTGCTGGCCGAAGCCAAAAGACAGCTGGAGCGGGTAGGCCTGGCGCATCTCATGAATGAAGAAGCGGGCAGCCTGGCACTGGGCCAGCAACGCATACTGGAAATCGCCCGGGCCTTGTGTTGTGACCCCAGCTTGCTGTTGCTGGATGAACCTGCCGCTGGTTTGCGCTTTAAAGAAAAACAGGAGCTGGCCGAACTCTTGCGCAAATTGCGCGCAGAAGGCATGAGCATCTTGCTGGTCGAGCATGACATGGATTTCGTCATGAATTTGACAGATCAACTGGTGGTCATGGAATTTGGTACCAAGATTGCCGAAGGCTTGCCACAAGAAGTACAACAGAATCCGGCTGTGCTGGAAGCTTATCTGGGCGGGATAGATTGATGACGAACACAAATTCTCCAGAAACCACGCCAGCAGTATTGGCAAACACATCGCAGTCTGAACTGGCCTTATTGCAAACCAAAGACCTGCAAGTGTTTTATGGCAAGGTCGAGGCTTTGCAGCCAGCGAATATACGTGTCGGGGCCGGGCAAATCGTGACTGTCATCGGCCCAAATGGTGCTGGCAAATCGACTATGCTCAATGCCATCGCCGGTGCCTTGCCTGCGACGGGCAGCATGCGCGGACAGATATTATTGGCCGACAAAAACCTCGCCAGCATCAGCATAGAAAACCGTGTCGCGCAGGGTATGTCACTGGTGCCAGAAAAGCGCGAACTGTTCGCCAGCATGAAGGTGGAAGACAATCTTTTGCTGGGCAGTTATCGCCGTTACCAGGCTGGTGAAAAAAACTATGCTGACCAGTTGCAAGTCGTGTTTGATCTCTTCCCGCGTTTGAAAGAAAGACGCACCCAGGAAGCAGGTACTTTGTCAGGTGGTGAGCGCCAGATGCTGGCTGTAGGCCGCGCCCTCATGGCCAAGCCGCAATTGCTGATGCTGGATGAACCAAGCCTTGGCCTGGCACCTCTGATCGTCAAGGAAATTTTCCACATCATCCAGCGCCTCAAACAAACCGGGGTTGCCATCTTGCTGGTAGAACAAAATGCCCGCGCTGCCTTGCAGGTGGCCGACTATGCTTATGTGCTGGAAACCGGGCAGATTGCGCTTGAGGGTGATGCCGCAGAACTGGCGAATGACCAGCGTGTGATAGATACTTATCTGGGGCTGGCCAAGAAGAATCACTGATGCCAGCAGAATGAATAAATGAGAGTATTGATTACAGGGTCTACAAGTTGGGAAAGCCAGGCTGCAATACGCCTCGAATTGGCTAAGCTTTCATCTGATACCATCATCGTTACTGGCGATACTCCTGGCATTGATGCCCATGCCAAAGTAGTCGCACTGGAATTTGGTTTTGCGGTCGATCCCATGAAAAAACCAATGCCGACTACCGTGCTTTCCCCGGTGAAGGATGGAAGGGCTTGAATGTCAGGATGTTGGCGACGGGCATAGACTTGGTACTGGCTTTTCATGCAGATTATGGCAAACCTGGTTGCGCCCGAGGTACCCAACATGCCATCACATTGGCTGAGCAGGCACAGATACCAGTCAAGATTTTCACACACTAAGCGCTGCAACAAGTGCGAAGGAAAAACCATGATTTCACACGTATCCATAGGCATACAAGATTTCGACAAGTCTTATGTGTTTTATTCTGCACTGATGAACGAACTGGGCCTGGTCCTGAAATTCAAGGATGCTGACAAACCCTGGGCAGGCTGGATGGCTGCTGACCAGCCACGCCCGCTGTTCGTCATCGGCAAACCCTACAATGGTGAACCAGCACAGCATGGCAATGGCCAGATGGTGGCATTGCTGGCGGCATCACGTGCGACGGTGCAACGTGCTTATGAAACGGCATTGGCAAACGGCGGCACTTGCGATGGCCCGCCGGGTTTGCGCCTGCATTATCATCCGAACTATTACGGCGCATACTTCCGCGACCCTGATGGCAACAAGTTGTGTGTGTGCTGCCATCATTCTGAAGCAGAAGCGAGCACTGAAAGTATCCGATTATCATAAAAGTGTGATTAAATACCCAGCCATGAAAATTGCTGTTGATGTTGCAATTCATTCTTGCATTGCAAGCGCTCCGACCTGGCCGTGAATATCAGAGTCAGACAGCAATCTATACAGTAAAACGCTCAGTTCAAACAAGTGACTTTAAGTACCGATCAAATTCTTGCACTCGCGCCTGACGCCAGTTCAGCAAAAGCTGGCAGTGCACTGGCGACAGCCTCCAAATGGAGTAATCTGGGCAATTCCGACATCGCTGTCTGGGGAGAATGCCAGGGTAGTGGTTCTACCCCTTATCGCGCCCAGATAGATTTGCGTGAGCCCGCATTCAAATGCAGTTGCCCCAGTCGTAAATTTCCCTGTAAGCATGGGCTAGGCCTGTTCTTGCTCTATTCAGGAAAATCAGAATTGTTTGCTGTGACAGCGGCACCGCAATGGAATCTGGACTGGTTGCAAAGCCGGGAAGCTCGCGCCACAAAAAAACAAGAGACAGCAGAAGAGAAGCTGCAAAACCTGACACCGGAAAAACTCGCACAGCAGGCAGAGCAGGCGCAAAAACGTGAAGAAAAGCGCGAGGCCAAAGTCGCCCGTGGTTTGCAAGAATTGCAGACCTGGCTGGAAGATCTCGCCAGGGAAGGTTTTTCCAACTTGCGTAATGTCGGTACAGCCCCGTGGGATGCCATCGCTGCACGTATGGTTGATGCGCAGATGGCACCACTAGCTGGACGTTTGTCACGTGCAGGCAGGCTAGCTTTTCAAACCAGCATCAGCGATTGGGAAGAGCAACTGGCGCGAGAGCTGGCGGCTATTTATCTGCTGATCAAAGCCTATCAAAAGATAGAAAGCCTGACACCGGATTTGCAAGAAGACGTGCGCAGCATGTTGGGCTGGAACCAGAGCCAGGATAGTTTGCTGGCGCAAACCGGACAAGTTGATTGCTGGCAAGTGCTGGCGCAGAAAACCCGGGACGATGAACGTGTGCGTACACGCATCACCTATTTATGCGGTAAGAGAAGCGGACTGTGGGCAGTATTTTTACAGTTTGCCGTTGGAACACAAGGCTTTGACCGGCCCATCGCCGTCGGTAGTGAATTTGAGGGGGAACTGGTGTTTTATCCGGGTGCCGCCCCTTTGCGTGCCCTGATCAAGGAGCAGCGCAATGTCAGCGTCATTGAAAAATATCATTTCCCGGGCACGCAATTTGAAGGTGGCATGCAAAGCTATGCCAGGGCAATTGCTGCCAATCCTTTTCTTGAACGCTTGCCGCTGAGCTTGTCTGGGCTGCGTCTGCAGCCTGATGGTGAGCGCTGGCTTGCCATTTTACCCGGCCAGCAAGCCCTGCACTTACCTGAAAACTTTGCTTATGGATGGCAATTGTTGGCCATCAGTGGCGGCCAGCCCATGACACTGGTGGGGGAATGGGATGGTTATTTTTTTACTCCACTCTCTGTGCAGACAGACCGGCAATTCTTGAGTCTTGAAAGTGATTGTCATCTATGACGATGATGCTTATTGCCAGTGTAAAAAAATCTTTATTGCTGGGTACTTCACGCGCCGGAGCGCAAGCCCAGACTGACTTGCCTGCTGCTTTACAGGACACCGTTTTTGCTGATGCACAAAACCAGACAGGTACACCTGAGTCTGCCTTGTGGGAGCGCATCGCGGCATTGGACTTATGGACGCGTGCGGGAACGCAAGCTTTGGCATTCACAACCAATCATGCTGAGATAGCAGCAGACGAAAATCTCAAGCCTTGTCCACAACAAGCCGAAACAAAATTATTTTTGTTATTGCAGGGTACTTATCCTGAACTGCGCTTTGAATGGCTGACATTGGCAAGGCAGCATGGTTGTCATCTGCCGTACAAGTTTTTACCTGCCATGCTGGATCTGGCGCGCACACAAGTCGTCTTCCGGCCTTATGTCGTTGAGGTAATGGGCGCGCGTGGCAAATGGCTGGCAAGGCAAAACCCAGCCTGGAACTGGCATGCAGATGCTTGTCAGGCTGAGGATGGACTATGGCAAACCGGCACACTTGAGCAAAGGCTGGAAATGTTGCGGCTAAGCCGCAGCAAAGACCCTGAGTTGGGCCGCACCATGTTGCAGGAAGTCTGGAGCACCGAGCCACCGGAACACCGCATACGCTTGATACAGTGTTTGAAAGAAAATTTAAGTCTGGCCGACCAGGAATTCCTGGAACGCGCACTCGATGATAAACGCAAGGAAGTGCGCGCAACTGCGCAAGCCTTGCTATTGACCATGCCTGATTCTCTGCTGGAGCAGCGCATGCGTGCCAGGCTGGATAATCTGCTGAGCATACGGCCAGATATCATTGGTGATACTGAACTGATAGTCAGCCTGCCGCTGGAGCGTGATAAAGCCATGCAGCGCGACGGTATCGGCAGCACCACTTACCACGGCGTAGGTGAAAAAGCTGGCTGGCTGCTGGATATGCTGGCTGCAGTCTCACCCTTATACTGGTCCGAAAAATGGCAGCTAAGTCCAGTGCAATTATTCGCATTGGCAGCAAAGACAGATTATCAGCAAGTCTTGCTCACTGGCTGGGCGACGGCATTGCAAGCTCTGTCTGCCAGGCCAGAAATGCAAAGCAATCTGTTGCCGCAGTTTGAAAACTGGTGTGTGGAATTAAGTCGCCTGAGCATGCAGACTGACAGCAAGCATAGGGCGAATCTGTCGCCCTATGTCTACAAGATCTGGGCTAATGTGCCGCCCACGTTTGTGAATGACTTCTTCATGGAACTGCTGGCACCAAGCCAGACTTCATCCAAATTTTCTGTGTGGACAATACTGGAATTATTTCAGCAGGTGGCAGCACAAAAACAGCAATGGCCTGCCCCTTTGTCGATTGCGATCGTGGCGCATATACGCCACAACCTGAGCCAGCTGACTGCAGAATTCTGGTCGCTGAAACAAGTGCTGAACACCATCGCCCTGGTTATCGACCCTGCGCAAGTGCATGAATATGAACGCGACTGGCCAAGGGCAGATGCCAATTGGGATAAATGGCAAGCAACAATAGACGATTTTCTCGCATTGCTTCGCTTCCGTAGCGAAATGATGCACACTTTTCTGGAGCAGCAATGAGTACTAATGACAGCATACTTCGTCAGCACGCTGAAGAACAATACGCGCATGAACTGGAAGCGCTGGTAGCCGTCGATACCCGCCAGAGGCCGCCACGCTGGAAACTGTCCCCCTGGGCTGTCGCCACCTATCTGCTCGGTGGCACGCTGGACAATGGCGTCGTCATTGCGCCTAAATACATAGGCAATGCCAGAGTCATAGAGATTGCGGTAGCCACGCTGGCGACCGACAGGGCGCTACTGTTGCTCGGTGTGCCGGGTACGGCAAAATCCTGGGTGTCAGAACATTTGTCAGCGGCCATCAGTGGTGACTCTACCCTGATCGTGCAAGGCACCGCAGGTACCAGTGAAGAGACCGTTCGCTATGGCTGGAATTACGCACATCTACTTTCGAAAGGACCATCGATGGATGCTGTGGTACCCAGTCCTATCATGCGTGCCATGCGCGAAGGCAAGATAGGCAGGGTAGAAGAATTGACCCGTATCCCGACTGAAGTACAGGATAGCCTGATCACCATACTCTCAGAAAAATCCTTGCCGATCTCTGAATTGAATGAAGAAGTGCAGGCACAAAAAGGTTTCAATATCATCGCTACCGCTAATGACAGGGACCGTGGTGTCAATGAGTTGTCGAGCGCGCTCAAGCGCCGCTTCAATACCGTGGTCTTGCCCTTGCCACGCACGGCAGATGAAGAAGTCAATATCGTTGCCACCCGTGTTGCCAGCCTTGGCCGTGCACTGGAATTGCCAGGCGAAATTCCTGCCCTGGAAGAGATACGTCGGGTAGTCACCATCTTCCGTGAACTGCGTGATGGTGTCACTGCAGATGGCAAGACCAAGCTCAAAAATTCCAGCGGCAGCTTGAGTGCCGCGGAGGCAATATCCGTAATCGCCAATGGCATGTCACTGGCAGCACATTTTGGTGACGGCACTTTGCGCGGCGCAGATATCGCGGCCAGTATGGTAGGCGCGATAGTCAAAGACCCGGTGCAGGACAAGATCGTCATGCTGGAATATCTGGAAACCGTGGTCAAAGAGCGCGAAGGCTGGAAAGACCTGTATCGTGCCTGCCGCGATGTCATGCATTAAGAAAATGAGTATCAAGAATACGTATAGCAATATCAGCATGGGTGGTGCTTAACGATGAGCACACACCTATTTGGTATCCGCCATCATGGCCCGGGTTGCGCACGCAGCCTGAAAGAGGCTTTGCACGCCCTGCAGCCGGATTGCATCCTGATAGAAGGCCCGCCGGAGGCGAATGATCTGATTCCCTTTGTTGCCAGTGCAGAAATGCAGCCGCCAGTTGCGCTCTTACTGTATGTGCCGGATGCACCGCAAAATGCCGTGTATTACCCTTTTGCCGCATTTTCACCGGAATGGCAGGCATTGCAATTTGCTGTGGCCGGGAATATCCCTGTGCAGTTCTGTGACTTGCCGCAGGCATTCCGTCTGCTGCCTGCAGAAAAAAGCGAGCCTTCAGAATTGGATGAGGACGAAGACGCAAATCCAGTCCAGAAACTGGATTTGCAGACACGTCTGATGCGGGCAGATCCTTTGCAGTCCCTGGCACAGGCCGCTGGTTTTGCAGATACAGAAAGCTGGTGGGATCATCTGGTAGAGCAACGCACAGACAGCCTGGATTTGTTTGCCGCGATTGCTGAGATGATGACGGTAGTGCGTACAGAAATCACGCAGGCATCCGATCAACTGCAGGATCAACTGGAAATCCGGCGTGAAGCGTATATGCGGCAAATGCTGCGTCAGGCTGAAAAAGCCGGTTATCAAAAAATTGCCGTTGTTTGTGGCGCTTATCATGTGCCTGCACTGGCCAAAATGCCGACAGCCAAGCATGATGCCGATATCCTCAAAGGGCTGGACAAGGTAAAAATCGCCGCCACCTGGACACCATGGAGTTATGGCAGGCTGGCTTTTGCCAGCGGCTATGGTGCAGGTGTCGAGGCGCCTGGCTGGTATCACCATCTGTGGCATCAGCCAGAGCAGGCGGTCTTGTTCTGGTTGAGCGATGTTGCGAATTTACTGCGCAAGCATGATCTTGATGCATCGTCTGCCCACATTATCGAAGCCACACGCCTGGCAGATACCCTCGCAGCCCTGCGCGACCGCCATCATCCTGGCCTCGATGAAATCATGGAAGCCACGCGTGCCGTGTTCTGTTATGACAGTGACGCTCCCTTGCGCCTGATACGCAAGGAATTGCTGCTCAATGACAGACTGGGTACCGTGCCAACGGATGCGCCTAACCTGCCCTTGCCGCAAAACGTCGCCCTGCTGCAAAAGAAATTCCGCATGGCAGTGCGTGCAGACAGCACTGAGCTTGAACTGGATTTGCGCGAAGCGGCACATCTGGAAAAAAGTAATCTTCTGTACCGTCTTTCCCTGCTGGGCATAGACTGGGGCAAGCGCCAGCAGTTGCGTGGCAGGACCGGTACCTTTCATGAAGCATGGCGGCTGGAATGGCAACCTGATTTTGCAATAAAGCTCATAGAAGCGAATATCTGGGGTAGTACGCTGGAAAGTGCTGCCAGTGCCTATGTCATTGACATGGCAAGGCGGGCACAGACCTTGCCGGAACTGACCAAGCTGGTAGAGCGCGTACTGCTGGCCAATTTGGGTATGGCTATCAATGAAGTCATGGGCAGGGTAGAGGAGGTCAGTGCCCTGACTCCTGATCTTGGTTATATGCTGGCGGCTTTGCCAGCGCTGGCCAATGCCATGCGTTATGGCAATGTCCGTAATACCGATACAGCGGCAATGGAACTGGTAGTCAGCAAGCTGCTGAGCCGCATCTGTATTGCCCTGCCAGTTGGTGCCAGAGGGCTGGCTGATGAGCCTGCGGCACAAATGGTCAAGGACTTGATTGCCGCCGACCAGGCCGTGCGCATGCTGCAGAATGATGATTACCTGAACAACTGGTTTGCCTCGCTGGCGCAGACTGCAAAGCAGGAAAGTTCACATGGCCTGATCGCCGGACGTTGCGCCCGCATACTGACCGAGCAGGGACAGTGGAGCGAAGAACAGGCTGGCCAGCAACTGGCACTGCATTGTTCCCATGCACAGACACCCTTGCTGACCGCGCAATGGATAGAAGGCTTCTTGCAAGGCAGCGGTGCCTTGCTAATACACAATGACATGCTATGGCAACTGATCAATGCCTGGCTGGCCAGTTTGAATGCGGAGACGTTTATTGAACTCTTGCCCTTGCTGCGTCGTACCTTCTCCAGTTTTGCTGCGCCTGAACGCTATCAGTTGGGTGAACGCGCTGTCGCCAGCAAGGGGGCTGCGGCGCTGACTCAACATGCCGATACAGGGCTGGACGAGGAAAGAGCAAGACTGGTGATACCGGTATTGCAGTCTATATTGGGCAAGACTATGCATGATGGTCAGCCGGGAGCAAATGTATGAGCAATGAGCTGAAGCCAACAGAAAATTCAACAGAAAATTTACGTCGCTGGCGATTGGTACTGGGCAGCGAGGCTGAGCAAGCAGGCTCAGCTTTGTCGCAGCAAGACTTGGCCATAGACCGTGCTTTAAACGCTCTGTACGAACCGACTGAGCAGCAGGCTGGCAAGCGTGCTGGCCTGGGTTCATCCGCGCCCAGCGTGGCCCGCTGGTTGGGCGATATTCGTGATTATTTCCCTTCTTCTGTCGTGCAGGTCATGCAAAGGGATGCACTGGAGCGCCTGGGTTTGCAGCAAATGTTGCTGGAGCCGGAAATGTTGCAGGCCGTAGAGGCGGATGTGCATCTGGTGGCAACCTTGCTGAGCCTGAACCGTGTCATGCCCAACAAGACCAAGGCCACCGCTCGCCAGGTGGTTGCCAAGGTCGTGCAAGAGCTGGAGAAAAAACTGGGCACACCATTAAGGCAGGCTGTAGCAGGCAGCCTGCAGCGTGCCATACGCAACCACAGACCCCGTCATAACGAGATAGACTGGATGCGTACCATCAAGGCTAATCTCAGACATTACCAGCATGACTATCAAACCATCATACCTGAGAAGCGCATAGGTTTTGGCCGTAAAGGCCAGTCCTTACGCGACATCGTCTTGTGCATAGACCAGAGTGGTTCCATGGCGCCTTCCGTGGTGTATGCGAGTGTGTTTGGTGCTGTGCTGGCCAGTATCAAGTCAGTCAGCACTTCCGTGGTGGTATTTGACACGGTGGTCATGGATTTGAGCCATTTGCTGAGTGACCCGGTAGAGGTTTTGTTTGGCACGCAACTGGGTGGCGGTACTGATATCAACCGGGCGCTGGCCTATTGCCAGGGGCTGGTGCAACGACCACGGGAAACCATCTTCGTTCTGATCAGTGATTTGTATGAAGGCGGCAACAACAAGGAAATGCTGCAAAGGGCAGCCAGCATGATACGCAATGGTGTCAGCGTGATTTGCCTGCTGGCGCTGGATGATAATGGCGCACCATCCTATGATCACCATAATGCCGCCACACTCACGGCAATGGGGGCGCATTGCTTTGCCTGTACGCCGGATTTATTTCCTGACCTGATGGCAGCCGCGATCAAACGCCAGAATCTGGAGCAATGGGCGGCGGAGGCGGGCATTGTCACTACACGAGCAGCTTAGGTATTTTCCGCCATCCAGGCTTTTAAGCCATTCACCCATTTCGCTGCGGGTAATTTATAGGCCAGGCGTATCGCAGTTGCGCGTTCATACAAGTCATCAAAATCCACTGCGGGAGCTTGTTTGAAGGCGATGGCGACGGTGTTGGCATCATGCACCAGCGGCAGCCAGACCACTGCGTCAAAAGCTTCTTGCAGGGCGGCTAGATTGGCATTGCAATTCGCCTCATAATTCTGCGGATTGCCAAACAGATTAACAGTCAGCATGCCATCTTCATTCAGGGCGTGAGCGCAAGCCTGGTAAAACGCTTCGCTGCTCAGTGCAGGGGCTTCGGCTGCGGCATCATATAAATCAATTTGCAGCACGTCGGCCTTACCGTGGTTGGCGCTGTCGTTGACGTAATCCAGCGCATTCATACACAGTACTTGCAAGCGCTCGTCATTGACTGGCAGCTTGAAGTGCTGGTGGCAGGCGGTGATCACTTTGGGATTCAGTTCTATTGCCGTGACCCTGGCTTCGGCAAAGTTGCGGTAGCAAAACTTGGTCAGCGACGCTGCACCCAGGCCTAGCTGGACAATGTGTTGCGGCTCGTGCTTGAACAACACCCACATCATCATTTGCTGCACGTATTCCAGCTCTATCTGATCAGGTACGGCCATGCGCATGGCACCCTGTATCGCATCTGAAGAGAGATGCAGGGTACGTACACCCAGGTGTTCGGCAATGGTGACTTCAGGCAGTTCTGTGCTGGCTGCCTGCGTGGCCTTGTATAAATTCATCCCCATCTTTCGCCTTAATTTCTCAAGCATTATATTGAGGCTTTCGGCCACACTTCCAGGCCTTCGATTTCCATCATTTTTTGCCAGCTGGGGCGGGCAATAATCAACTGGGCCAGTTTGTTCAGCGCAGGCCATTCAGTCGCCGGGCGTGGCATATTGCGCGACCAGCGCATCAGCATGGTCAGTTGCAGGTCAGCAGCAGAAAATGTCTCACCCAACAGGTAAGGGCCATTTTTGCTCAGATGCTGGTCGAGTTGATCCCAGATGGCAGCGATACGCTTTTGCAAGGCTGCTCGGGTAGATTCGTTATGTTCTTCAAAACCCAGCTCAGACGGATAAAACCAGGTACGGAAAGTAGATTGCAGGCTGCCACTGATGAAGATGATCCATTGCCGCCATTGATCGCGCTCTACAGTGCCTGTGTCAGGTACCAGGCCTGCTTCAGGATGGCGTTCGGACAAGAGCATCAGCAAGGCAGCTGATTCCAGATAAGGAAGGCCATCAATGACCAGAGTCGGCACTACACCATTCGGGTTCAGACGCAGATACTCAGGATCTTTTTGCTGCTTCTTTTCTACATCGACCAGCTTCAATTCATGCGCGGCACCAATTTCCAATAAAGCCAGGTGTATGACCATGCTGGCTGTGCCGGGGCAGTAATACAGGGTGTACATGTTTTGTCCTTGATGAGTTTTTATTGATAGTGCTTAGTTCTGGTGCTGCTGTCCGCAAACCAGGCATTGCTGGTTTTTGCTGATGCCTATGCTGGTCCAGTCCATGCGCAAGGCATCCAGCAACAGCAGGCGGCCCGTTAGTGCCTGGCCTATACCCATGATGACTTTCAATGCTTCGGCGGCCTGCATGCTGCCTATGATGCCTACCAGAGGAGAAAACACGCCCATGGTAGAACACAAGACTTCTTCAAACGGCTGGTCGGGTGGAAAAAGGCAGGCATAGCAAGGTGATGCAGCGTCACTGCTGTCAAACACGCTGATCTGTCCATCAAAGCTGATGGCAGCGCCAGATACCAGCGGGATGCCAAATTTGACGCAGGCAGTATTCACGGCATGGCGGGTGGCAAAATTGTCGCAACAATCCAGGACGATGCTGGCCTGGCTGACCAGTTCTTCCAGGCGTGCATCAGCGGCTCTCTCTTGCAGGGCGATAATATTTATTTCCGGGTTGATGGCTTCTAGCGTGTGCTTGCCGGAGCTGACCTTGGCCATGCCCACGGCCGCGGTGGTATGCATGATCTGGCGCTGCAGATTGGTCAGGTCCACACTGTCATTATCGACCAGAGTGATGTGGCCCACCCCGGCACTGGCCAGATACAAGGCCGCCGGTGAACCCAGACCACCGGCACCGATGATGAGGGCGCGTGCCTCAGTGATTTTTTGCTGACCTTCTATTCCTATCTGGTCGAGCAGGATATGACGGGAATAGCGTAAGAGTTGCTGATCGTTCATCGTTGTAAAAAAGGCCGCTATTGAAGTAAGCGGCCTTTTCTTTTTATCAGGGTTTATTCAGGGGGTGTTACTTCTTTTTGCTGTCGGTTTTGTGTTCAGTCTTATCTGATTTGCCAGCTTTGTCAGCATCCTTGCCGTCTTTGGCTTCCTTATCGATGACTTTGGCTTCTGTGACTTTGACTGGCAAGCCTTTCAAGTGATTCAGGGCCTGGGCCAGCTGGAAGTCTTCTGCGCCACCGTATTCCAATGGTTTGCTCTTCTTCGCCAGGGCGATCAGACGCTGCTCTTCTTCCACTTCATCGATTTTAGGACGGGCAACTTCTTTTTCCTTGTCGTTGCTCAGATGTTTTTGCAAATCAGCTTCGCGGGCGCGCAAGCCATTGAAACCATCACCATCTGCGGTTTCTTCTACATTCAAGTCAGGAACGATGCCCTTGGCCTGGATAGAACGGCCATTCGGCGTGTAATAACGGGCTGTAGTCAGCTTGACTGCGGTATCAGCAGAAATCTGGCGTATGGTTTGTACCGAACCCTTGCCAAAGCTTTGTGTGCCAAGGATGGTAGCGCGTTTGTAATCCTGTAAGGCACCGGCGACGATTTCAGACGCAGAGGCCGAACCAGTGTTGATGAGGACTACCATAGGCACGTTCTTGATCGCTTCAGGCAATTTCGCCAGTGGGTCGCTCAAAGTGCGGCCAGAATAGTATTCACGGCGGGCATAGAAGGTTGCTTTGGAATCAGGCAACTGACCATTGGTAGACACTACCGGGACATCCTTGGGCAGGAAAGCGGCAGAAACACCGATGGCACCAGGCAAGACACCGCCCGGGTCATTACGCAAATCGAGCACCAGGCCTTTGATGGCGGGATCTTGTGCATACAGGGTCTGTATTTTCTTGGCCATGTCTTCGACCGTCGGTTCCTGGAACTGGGCAATTCTCACCCAGGCATAGCCAGGTTCAACGATCTTGGCCTTGACGCTTTGCTGTTTGATTAATTCGCGGGTAATCGTGACGACGATAGGCTTGTCTTCGCTTTTACGTGCGATGGTCAGTGTGATCTTGGTATTCGGTTCGCCGCGCATGCGCTTGACAGCTTCATCCAGCGTCAAGCCTTTGACTGGCTGAGAATCAAGACGGGTGATCAAATCACCAGGCTTTAAACCAGCGCGATAGGCAGGAGAATCTTCGATCGGGGAGATGATCTTGACATAGCCATCTTCCATACCGACCTCAATACCCAGGCCGACAAATTTGCCCTGAGTACCTTCTTTTAATTCTTTAAATGATTTCTTGTCCAGGTAGGCTGAGTGCGGGTCGAGTGATGCCACCATGCCGGAAATTGCTTCCGTCAGCAGCTTATTGTCTTCTACAGGCTCGACATAATCTGATTTGATGAGGCCAAAGACGTCGGCGAGCTGTCGCAATTCCTCTACCGGCAGGGAACTACCCGTCGTGGCTTTTTGCGCCACTGCGGAAAACTGCATGGAAACTGCCACGCCGGCAACCATACCGAGGCCGATTAAGCCAAAATTCTTGAATTTGCTGCCCATGTGATTCACCTAAAGCCTATTTAACAACGATCCAGTTCAAAGGATCAAATACACGTCCCTGATGACGTACTTCAAAGTATAAACCTGATTCTTCATTACCGCCGCTGTTTCCGGCACTGGCAATGACATCACCCGTTTTTACCACATCGCCGACGTGCTTCAATACTGCCTGATTATTGCCATACAGGCTCCAGTAGCTGCCGCCATGGTCAACAATCACCATATTTCCATACCCCTTCCACCAATCGGCAAAAATCACTTTGCCCGGGGCGATGGTCTTGATTTCTGCACCTTCACTCGCCTTGATGAACATGCCTTTCCAGCTAGGCCCGTCAGCACGCTTGCTACCAAATTTGGCGAGGATTTCTCCTTTTACCGGCAAACGCAATTGGCCCTTGAGCTTGTCAAACTCACCAGCGGGCGGGGCTGCTGCCCTTGCCTGTTTGGGTGGTTCGTCGTCATCAATCGCATTGGGATTGGTGATTTTCGCTGGCTTTTTGCCTTGTGCCGCCTGTCTGGCTCTTTCTTTCTGTGCTGCTGCAATTCTTTCCTGGCGCTGTTTTTCTTCCAGTGCTGCCCTGGCTGCATCCGCCTTGGCTTGTTCTTCAATTAGTTTATTTAATTGTGAGACCAGATTTGCCAGTCTTTGTTCATCTTTTTCTAGGCTATCAGCCTGTTTTTTTTGTACATATAATTTTTCTGCCAACTGACTTACTAATGTGGCATGACGTTTTTTCTCTTTTTCCAGTGCCAGCTTGTGACTTTTTTCTTCATCTGCAATTTCATCAAGTTCCGCCTTGGCTTCCTTGGCCTCTTCGGCATTTTTTTCCACTGCTTGCAGACTCACGCGCAAGGCATCGATCATCTTTGCTTGGGTTTGCGATACATAACTCATGTATTGCAGTTCACGATTGATGCGATTGGGGTTGTCCCCGGAGAGTAGTAATTTGATACGGTCGCTATCACCGCGTATGTACTGACGGCGTAAGAAATTTGATAACTGATTTTTTTGCTTTTCAACCTTGTCGGTCAACGCTTG
Organism: Undibacterium sp.; assembly: GCF_030683615.1. Classification (NCBI taxonomy): domain Bacteria; kingdom Pseudomonadati; phylum Pseudomonadota; class Betaproteobacteria; order Burkholderiales; family Oxalobacteraceae; genus Undibacterium; species Undibacterium sp. Next base: position 248,606 of record NZ_JAUXQE010000037.1, on the reverse strand, counting down.
TTGTTGATCTAAAAGTTGTTTTACCTTTGCTTCAGTCTGCGCCTGTTCTGCCTGTAAGTCACGTAAAGAACGGTTGGCTTCTGAAATTGACTTTTCGGACTCGGCCAGGGCGTCGCTGGCATTGTCCTTGGCTGTTTCTGTTTTATTGATATCGGTTTTGAGGGCTTTCAGGCGGTTTTGCAACTCGGCCCTGTCAGTTTCTGCCTTGTTTTTTTGCTGGGCGCGGGCACTGCTGGCAGCCACAGCCAACGATGCCGTACCTGCCAGTGACAGGCACAGCAAGGCTGCAAGTAAAGACTTGGATTTAAATGGCATTCAATACTTACTTGGACTTGCCCTGGCTGGCAACTGCTTGCAAGGCAGCGGCGATCGCGTCCTGGTCACCCAGATAATAATGTTTGATCGGTTTGAGGTCGGCATCCAGTTCATACACCAGTGGCTGTCCATTCGGGATATTCAGGTTGACGATGTCGTCGTCGCTGATGCCGTCCAGCATCTTGATCAGGGCGCGCAGGCTATTCCCATGAGCAGAAATCAGGATGCGCTTGCCGGAGCGTATTGCCGGGGCAATGCTGTCATCCCACGCTGGCATGACGCGGGCAACTGTATCTTTCAGACATTCAGTCAGCGGGATCTGACTGCGTTTCAGGCCAGCATAGCGCGGGTCATTGAAGGAAGTGCGGTCGTCATCTTCTGCCAGTGGCAGAGGTGGTGTGTCATAGCTGCGACGCCACACCAGCACTTGCTCATCACCATATTTTGCCGCTGTCTCAGCCTTGTTCAAGCCTTGCAGAGCACCATAATGGCGCTCGTTCAAACGCCAGTCATGAATCACTGGCAGCCACATCAAGTCCATTTCATCGAGTGTGCCCCACAGCGTACGGACCGCACGTTTCAGTACCGAGGTATAGGCCAGATCAAAAGTCAGGCCAGCTTCTTTGAGCAGCTTGCCTGCCTGGGTGGCTTCAGCCACGCCTTTTGCTGTCAGATCAACATCAGTCCAGCCAGTAAAACGGTTGTCCAGGTTCCAGGTAGATTCGCCGTGGCGCATTAAAACGATTTTATACATAGTGTGCTAGAGGGTGAGATAAGATGAGATGAGTGAATTAGTATGCGATTGCGCCATCTATTTTATAATGACGCGCTTCTGATAACCATTCTTACTACTGGAATCCTGTGAATTTCATTTTTGATAATATATTCTGGTTAGGTCTTGCCATTATTTCTGGCGGCGCATTGCTGATACCTGCTTTACAAAGACGTGGTGCCAAGGTATCGCATTTTCAAGCCACACAATACATGAATCAGGGGAAAACCCTGGTGCTGGATGTTCGTAGTGCAGAAGAATTTGCTGCCGGACATTTGCCAAATGCTAAAAATATCCCGCTGTCAGCCTTGAACGACAGATTGAAAGAGATAGAAAAGTCAAAAAGCAATGTTGTTATTACGGTATGCGCTTCCGGCGTGCGTTCCTCCAGTGCTGCCGGTTTGCTCAGCAAAGCCGGTTTTACCCAGGTTTTTAGCCTGGATGGTGGTATAGATTCCTGGAAGTCGCAAGGCTTGCCAACAGTAAAGTGAAGCAGGAGAGCATCATGAAAGCCCATGTAGTCATGTATACCACAGCCGTTTGCCCTTATTGCACGATGGCTGAACGCCTGTTGAAGTCCAAGGGTGTGGACGATATAGAAAAAATCCGGGTTGATCTGGAACCTGGTGTGCGCGAAGCGATGATGAAGAAAACTGGTCGCCGCACTGTGCCCCAAATCTATATAGGCGACACCCATGTAGGTGGTTTTGATGACATTTCGGCCCTCGACAGGGCGGGTAAACTTGATCCTTTGCTGAATCCGCTTGAGTAAAAACAGGGGTTTGCCAGATTTTCTATGGGTTTGCGCGGTAAATTGCTGTTTTTGCAGACTACTTGCTACAATAGCGCGCTGCGATCTTGAAATGGCTGGAAACGGCCTTATCTGCCAGTCTCGCTGTTCATTATTAATCTTTTAGAATTTTAGAAAGTTTCACATGTCTGACGAAAATCTGCAGCCCGTATTCCAAATTCAACGCGTTTATCTGAAAGATTTGTCGCTTGAACAGCCTAATTCTCCAGCAATTTTCCTGGAACAAGAAGCCCCTGGCATAGAAGTGTCCGTTGATGTTGGCTCTGAAAAGCTGGCAGATGGCATCTACGAATCCACAGTGACAGTGACTGTTACTGCAAAAATCGGCGAAAAAGTGGCTTTCCTGGTTGAAGGCAAACAAGCTGGTATTTTCGAAGCGCGCAATATCCCTGAAGATCAACTCGATCCTCTGCTGGGTATCGGCTGCCCTAACATCGTCTATCCATATCTGCGTTCCAACGTAGCTGATGCGATCACACGTGCTGGTTTCCCTCCTATCCATTTGTCAGAAATCAATTTTGAAGCTTTCTATGCACAACGTTTGACAATTGCTGCTGAACAGGCAAATGCCAACACTGAAGCGCCTACAACAATTCAGTAATTAATTGATACCAATCCGGCCCAGGCCAGATTGGTATGAGAAAGATAGCCATGCCACGCCTGCTGAAGCCCTTGCCTCTGCTGTTTTTGACGCTGCTCGCGAGTAGTGCTGCTCAGGCTCTGGAGTTCCGTGCTATCGGGGCTTCGCCGGTGATCATGTACGATGCACCTTCTGCCAAAGGTGGTAAATTGGCGGTCGCCCCACGAGGTATGCCGGTGGAAGTGGTGTTTACTTCCGGCGCATGGAGTAAAGTACGTGATGTCAGTGGCGACATGAGCTGGGTCGAGTCAAAAGACTTGATCACCCGCCGCAGTCTCATCGTACGTGCAGCCAATGCCAAGATCAGGGCAACTGCAGATGAATCCTCGCCCCTTGTGTTCAGTGCCGACAAGCATGTCTTGCTGGAAATGGCCGAGCCTGCGGTGGCGGGTTGGGTTAAAGTGAAGCACCGCGACGGCCAGCTTGGTTTTGTCAAAGTCAATGAAGTCTGGGGCTTGTAGTGCCTGGATTGCATGTTTAGGCAGATGACAGTTTGCAAAAAAGGACAGCCTGCTGTCCTTTTTTTACATCTACCCGGTTATTAAAATAAGCAGGAGTCAGGGACTAGTATGAATATCAGCGTATTGGGTGCAGGTGCCTGGGGCACGGCCATGGCAATTGCCTTTGCAGCAAAAAATAATGTCTTGCTTTGGGGGCGTAATCAGGCTGCCATGTCAGCCATGCAGACAGACAGGCAAAACGAAACCTATCTGCGCGGCTTCCCTTTCCCTGAAAGCTTGCAGGTCACGGCGGATTTTGCTACTGCCATGGCGCATGCGGCTGGCTCCGAAGGCTTGCTGGTGATCGCCACCTCAGTCTCGGGTTTGCGCTCTACGCTGGAAGCCTGTAAGGCCTACCAGCCCAATAACATCATCTGGCTATGCAAGGGTTTTGAAGAATCTACCCAGCTTTTGCCACATCAGGTGGCTAGGCAAGTGCTGGGCTCGGGAGTGTCTTTTGGTGCCTTGTCTGGTCCCTCGTTTGCACAAGAAGTCGCCAAAGGCTTGCCGTGTGCGCTGACAATAGCATCTACATCGAGCGAACTCAGCCGCCTGGTGGTGCAAGCCCTCCATGTGAATGCCATGCGCGTGTATTCCAGTGACGATATGGTCGGCGTTGAAGTTGGCGGTGCCGTCAAGAATATCCTGGCGATAGCTACTGGCGTGGCCGACGGCCTGGGCCTGGGCCTGAATGCGCGTGCCGCCCTGATCACCCGTGGCCTGGCAGAAATCAGCCGTCTCGGCGTCGCTCTTGGTGGCCGCTCAGAAACCCTGATGGGCTTGACAGGCGTGGGTGATTTGATCTTGACCTGTACTGGAGACCTGTCTCGTAACCGCAAGGTTGGCCTGGCACTGGCCCAGGGAAAATCTCTGGAGACCATCGTGCAGGAATTGGGTCATGTCGCAGAAGGCGTTCGTTGCGCCCAGGAAGTGCGTTTACTGGCTCAGCGCCTGGGGGTGCAAATGCCGATTACCGATGCAGTGGCAGGTGTCTTGTTTGATGGAATATCCTTGCAAGAGATGATCAGTCGTTTGCTGGCCAGGGATGCCAAGCAGGAAATCCACTAAGACTATCTTAATAGCGCCGTCGATTCTCAGGGGAATGCAAGACACGGGCGATGACGGTATCAGGCACATGGTGCCTGCGCAAGAAGTGCATGGCTTTTGTCAGGCCCATGAGCTCAAGATAGTGAATGCCCAGGTCGACCATAAAGCGTGTCAACACATCACGTCTGCGCAAAGGCTGTTTGTGCATGTGTAGCATTTTCCGGCGTCTGCATCCTGCCATGATGCCATCTCCCTGATGCTGCTGTGGTTACCAAGTGTGGATAACTCAGTGTAGAGCGGCAAAGCACGAACTTAAGCAGTTTTGACATAGCTTAACAAAAAAGACCATGGCTACCATGGTCTTTGTCTGTTGCTTGCCACATTTCTGGCTGGTATTGTTACTGGTTCAAATCCGTCGCCGCAATAAAGATGGAGAGCAGATTTTCCAGACCCAACTGGTCTTCTGCTCCGAAGCGCTTCAGACGAGGGCTGTCGATATCAAACACACCGTAAATGACGCCATCCTTAATCAAGGGGATGACGATTTCAGAGTTCGAGGCAGAGTCGCAGGCGATATGTCCGGGAAATGCATGCACATCCTCTACCAGCACAGTACGTCGCTCTGCAGCTGCCGTACCACATACCCCGCGTTTGAAAGGAATACGGGTACAGGCAACCTTGCCCTGGAAAGGGCCTAACAGCAAATCATTGGGAAACTCTGCATCCGGTTTGCTGGCCGGTGCGCACAGGTAAAAACCTGCCCAGTTCAAATCGCTGATGCTGCTGTAGATGAAGGCAGAAAACTGGGCTGCATTGGTGACTAGATTGCGCTCACCTTCCAGTACGCTGACCAACTGGCGTGCCAGCATGGGGTAATCGGGTTGGTCGCTGGCAGCAGAAGTGGTAAACATGGGTGAATTCCAGAAAAGTTAATCTTTCCCCTGCTTGTCTGTGCTTTTGGCCGTGACATGAACTGTAGCATTCACAGGTGGAGATAGGGGTTTGGTATTTCTATTCTTGCTGCCGAGGTAGTCAGGCAAGACTTTCTTGGTCTGACTACCTCGGCCTTTGGCCGGGGCTTGTGAAGGCTCAACGCGAAACTGCATGCGTTGTCGTGTTGCCAGCGCCTTGTTTGCCATACCAAACCCCGGATTTATAAATTGATTTACAGTACGTAGCGTGACAGATCTTCATTCACCGACAGGGCTTCCAGGCGTTCATTGACATAGGCCGCATCAATGATCACAGTCTTGCCGGTATTTTGGTGCGCATTGAAAGAAATCTCTTCCAACAGCTTTTCCATGACCGTGTACAAGCGGCGGGCACCGATATTTTCTGTCGTTTCATTGACTGAATAAGCGATACCAGCCAGACGTTCGACGCCTTCAGGTGTGAAGTCTATCTGCACTTCTTCCGTTGCCAGCAAAGCCTGGTACTGGCGTGTCAGGCAGGCATCGGTGCCGGTCAAAATACGTTCAAAATCAGCAATGGACAAAGATTCCAGTTCCACACGGATAGGGAAGCGGCCTTGCAACTCAGGGATCAGGTCAGACGGCTTGGCCAGATGGAAAGCGCCGGAAGCAATAAACAGGATATGGTCAGTCTTGACCATGCCGTACTTGGTATTCACTGTCGTGCCTTCTACCAGTGGCAGCAAGTCGCGCTGTACACCAGCGCGTGAAACTTCTGCGCCACCAGTTTCTGAACGCGAAGCGATCTTGTCGATCTCATCGAGGAAGACGATGCCATTTTGCTCTACATTGCGAATCGCATCCTGCTTTAATTCTTCTTCATTGACCAGTTTGCCCGCTTCTTCTTCTATCAGAAGCTTCATCGCTTCCTTGATTTTCAGCTTGCGTGATTTCTTGCGGCCATTGCCCATGCCCGAAAACATGGTCTTGATTTGCTCGGTCATTTCTTCCATGCCAGGTGGGGCCATGATTTCCATGTGTGCTACACCTTCTGCCACTTCGATTTCAACTTCCTTGTCATCCAGTGCACCTTCACGCAGACGCTTGCGGAAAGTCTGGCGGGTAGTATTGTCAGCAGGTGCAGCTTCGGTTTCGCTTGGCTGGAAACCAAAATCGCGCGCTGGCGGCAACAGGATGTCGAGGATGCGGTCTTCTGCCGCATCTTCGGCACGGGCGCGCACTTTGCGGGTAGCGGCTTCGCGGGTTTGCTTGATGCCGATATCGACGAGGTCGCGGATGATGGTATCAACATCACGACCGACATAACCAACTTCAGTGAACTTGGTGGCTTCTATCTTGATAAAGGGTGCATCAGCCAGCCTGGCCAGGCGACGGGCGATCTCGGTTTTGCCTACGCCGGTAGGTCCTATCATCAAGATGTTTTTAGGCGTGATTTCATGGCGCAGCGGTTCTTGCACCTGTTGACGGCGCCAGCGGTTACGCAGGGCGATCGCGACAGCGCGCTTGGCCTTGGACTGGCCAACCACATGTTTATCAAGTTCAGAGACGATCTCTTGCGGGGTCATGTTCATTGCATATTCCAATCTATTCCAGTGTTTCTATGGTGTGCGACAAGTTGGTATAAATGCACAACTCACCAGCAATAGTCAGTGACTTTTTGACGATGTCGATGGGCGACAAGTCAGTATTTTCAAACAGGGCAATCGCGGCGGACTGAGCAAACGTGCCACCCGAGCCTATCGCGCCTATCCCCTGGTTGGGTTCCAGCACATCCCCATTACCGGTGATGACCAGTGTTGTATCCTTGTCAGCTACCAGCAGCATGGCTTCAAGGCGTCGCAACATGCGGTCTGTGCGCCAGTCTTTGGCCAGTTCCACCGAGGCGCGCATCAAATGGCCCTGGTGTTTTTCCAGCTTGGATTCAAAACGTTCTATCAGGGTGAAGGCATCTGCAGTTCCGCCAGCAAAACCTGCCAGCACCTTGTTGTGATACAGCTTGCGTACCTTGCGGGCAGTCCCCTTCATGACGATATTGCCCAGTGTTACCTGGCCGTCGCCACCCAGGGCCACCAGATTACCGCGTCGCACCGTCAAAATGGTGGTGCCGTGAAATTGTTCCATATGAACCTCAAAGAATATTGCCATTCCTGCAAACTGATCAAGCCATAAGCCAGTAGCAAGCAGGGAAAGCAGGCCAAATTGCCTGTTTTGTTGAAAATGGGGTGTTTTTTCTGAATTGCAAGCATGAAAAAACCGGGTGCATGTTTCACCCGGCTGCAGGCTGCTTGCCTGCCTTTTTGAGTTTAGTGCTTGCGGGGGATGATGCTGGCGATGTTTTTCAGGCCCATGGCATTGAATAACATCATGACCAGATAATTGACGCCTTCAAAGCGTATATTCATGCCAGCTTTGCTGGCAATCGGTGCCAGGCCATTTAGCAATTGTGCAGAGGCCCCAAATTCCACCCTTTCCAGGCGGGTGCAATCAAGAATCAGCGGATTGTGCTGTTCTGCCTGCAGGGCAATATTGGATATCAGGAATTCTGTCTTGCCTTCGACCACTTTTGGCATCATATAGCGGTCAGTTGCTTCTTCCTGCTCCTGGACTTCAGGCATGGCGCTGGTGATATTGTTCTTTGGTGCTTCAAATGAAGGAGGCGACACTTCGAAAGTAATACAGTAATCCATACTGACTTCTTCGAAGGCTTGTTCAAAATGCAGTAATTGCAAAATTTCCAGCAACAACAACCAGGGTGCTTCGGTTTCATCACGGCGGCCCACCAGCAAAATGCTGCGGATTTTATCTGCCAGGTCTTTGGCACCTACCAGCATCAAGTCATGACCGGATTTTTTTAAGCCCTTGAGTGCGCGCAATAACAAGCCGCAGCCTATGGGGTCTACTTCCTTGACGCGCGAAAAATCCAGGCGCAAGCTTTTGCTCTTGCCTGCAGCTACCTGCAATTTTTCCAGTGACTTGATGGTGCCGCTATCGAGCTTGGCCGGGAAGCTGACATTCGCAACCGTGGTATCACCCTGGACTTCAGCATCATTGTCGTTGCTGGTCTGGTTTTCTGGCCACAGTGGCGGCGAGGTTTCAAATTTATTGGCGTAATCGAGCGACAGGCTTTCAAACTTGTGCTGGTCATTGGTAATGCGGTACAGGTCAAACAGCATTTGCCAGCCAATTTCCGTGGCACCACCAAGCTCGTGGTTATGCACGGCAGAAGCCAGCATTTGCTCGGCGACTTCATTCTGGCCGCTGGCAAACAGGATGGCTGCTTCTTCAAGTACCGGGACGGTTTCGCTATAGGCGAGAGCAGATGCTGACATTTCCGAATTTTGCCCCAACAGATAATCTGTAGGCATCATCATCGGCAATGTGGTCTGGAATTCTACTGGCGGCACTTTTCTTTCCAGCGGCTCGGTCGGTGCACCCAGATCAGTTTTGGTAAAGGTCGGCGGACGGGTTTTGACGATGTCGCGCGACATTTCAAATTCTATGGCGTCTATTTTTCTCTCGGTAGCGCGGGCGATATGGCGCTGAGCAATAATCGAATTGCTAAAAACCTCACTGTCCTGGAAACCGCCAATGACGGTATTACCATTCTTGGAGCGCGTCTTTCTCGAAGAAGATTTCTCGGTGGAGCGATCTTCTTGCTTGACACCTTTTTTACCGAAAAGAGAAAAAATCCCCACTTTGTTCCCGAATAAGAATAGAAGCGCTGACAGTCCGGCAGCGAATTTGACGAGTGCTTAGTATATTCTGATTTCCGTGTGAATGGTTGACTGGGCTCAACTACAAGAAACAGTTTTTCGTCGAATGTTCTGTTAACTGCTCCCCATGATCGTCGAAAACCTTGCAAAAAAGCAGCATTTTTGCAGAAAATGGAGGCGGATACCGCCTCCTATACCATCAGCTTATGAATTAATAACTTAAGTGTCAATTACATCTGCTTACATTTTTCTTGCAATTCTTAGCTGATTTTTTAACATTAAAAGCTGGCTCTGAGCCCTGCCATGACATTTCTACCAGGTTGTGGCAGGGTTTCTTTCAACACTGAAGTAGAAAGACGGATATCCTGATTCAGGAGATTCTTCGCCATCAGGAACCAGGTCAGTTGCATATTCTGGTAAGGGTGGGTGTAAGTCAGGCTGGTATCAACCTTGGTATAAGCTGGTGTAACAAAAGCCTCGAAACTAGCCAGTCTGTCCTGGCGCAGAGCATGCAAGACATTCACACCCGCACGCCAGCCACCAGTGCGGTAAGTCAGGTCAAAGCCGGTACGGGTTGCTGGTTGCAGCGGCAAATTGCCCAAATTATCGAGACTGCCGCGCGAATAATCGGCAAAAGCACGACCTGACCAGCCATCACCCAGCAGATTGTAACTGATCTCGGCTTCACCGCCGCGTATGGTGGCCGATGCCTGCGACCAGTTGCGCAAGGTGAATTCGGCATCAGCATCGGGCATGCCTGCTTCATCTACTTTGATACCGTTAGTATGGCCGTAGATGTAATTATTCACCTTGTTCAAGAAGGCATTGATTTTCCAGCGCAGCAGGCCATGCGTCTTTTGCAGGCTGAGTTCCAGATTACGTGAAGCTTCTTTCTTCATATCGACACTACCAATGTCGAAAGTGGCCGTCGATTCATGTGGGCCAGCTGAATACAATTCCTCTGTCGCCGGTGCACGCTGCGCCCATGACAGACTCAAGCCTGCACCATAAGATTTATCAAATTGCCACAGACCACCTAGAGAGGCTGAGAACAAGTTGAAATCACGCGCTTTCAGTCCAGTACTGGCGTCCGGGGTGCGCTTCACATTTTCAAAGCGCATACCTGTGCTGGCCATGACATCGGCAAATTGTTTTTGTTCTACAAAAAAGGCAGCAACAGAAGTGGATTTGGTGTTGGGCACAGTGTCGGCACGGCCAGTTTCAGCAGACAAGGCAGAGAACTTTACCTGCTCGGTCTGCAAACCCCAGCTACCTTGCCAACCTGCCCAGGATGGATGGGACAAGAGGATGCGGCTTTCCAGCATCTGGTTCTTGAAATTGGTGATGGGTGTGCCATCTTCGGATTTTTCTGTGTGCTTGTAGTCGGTCGCGCTGAATTTATATTTGAGGCTGTCGAAACCACTTAATGGTGAATTCAGCAAGCCATCAATATCCAGACGGTTTTGATTCAAATCGATGAAAGAACGTTCTTCCGTTGGTATGCCATAGCGGTCATTCAGTGTTTGTACAGCCGCACCTATATACCCCCAGTTTTGGATGAGCGAGGCGCCGGCTGTCAAAGAAGATTCGCGGGTAAAGCTGGAAGGCATACTTCCATTGCCAGGTATTTTGTAGTTTCCCGTGTCGCGGCTGCTGCCATCCACATGCAGGCCAATGACGCCGCTGGAGCCGTCGAGGGAAAACGACAGGCTCTTTTCCTGATTCACCGTACCCAGACGTACTTCAGCTTCGCCCGTCACTTTCTTGTTCAAAACAGTGGGTATGCGGTTGTCGATGACATTGACCAGCCCGCCTATGGCGCCACTGCCATACAGCAAGGCCGCCGGACCTCGCAAGACTTCTATCTGCTGTGCAGTAGCACTTTCACTGGCGACTGCATGGTCATTCGACAGGCTCGATACATCCGCCACAGACATGCCATTTTGCAGAATCTTGACCCTCGGGCCTTCCAGGCCACGGATAATCGGGCGCGATGCGCCAGCACCAAAACCGGAAGCGGATACACCCAGTTCGCTCCCCAGCGTGTCGCCCAGAGAAGTGCCGACTTTGGCCCTGAGTTCAGGTCCAGAAAGAATCTTGGCGGGGGTAAGCACTTGCATATTCTCATCGTTACTGATGGGATTGGAAGTGACGGTGACAGTGTTGATTGTATTGCCGGGGGCACTTTCGGCCACGGCCTGAGTGGTAGGCGTCAAAAGGGCCAGCACGGCGCTGGTGATCAGTGTGCGTTGAAAAACCATGGTGTTTCCTGTTTGCGAAATGAGGCAAAAAATAGAGCGAAGAATGACAAGACCTCAGGCGCAAGCATTGCACCTGAAAAATCAAATAACCTCAGGCCTCGTAAAGGAAGCCAGGGCTTTCATCATGCAAGCAGGGAAGGTGGGGCGCGGGAAGAGAAGGGGACTTGCAGGGCTGCCAGCCAGCTCAGTATGGCTGCGCGGGAGCCAGCGACTGCCTTGCTGCTATGGCTGGCCATGGCATCCGGTAGATGTTGCAGGTATTCTGCTGCTGTCGCAGCGTCATACAGGGCGCAAGAGTGCAAGATATTGCCATCATCCTGGCTGCCGAACAGGAAAGCACCAAGTTGCGCAGCAGGCTGCAGCACAACAGCAGGGGCTTGATTGCCGTTCCAGCCAGCATGCGAAATCTTATGTGCCAGCCCCAGCCATTGTGTGAACAATAAGACAGGCAATAGCAGGCACAGCAACCAGCGTTTGCTATTGTGCGTATTGATCTGTAGGGGCCGTAACATCTTCAGTTTGAATTTCCGGTTTATCTTGCAGTAAAAAATGCTGGAGAATATGTCGTAAAAAACCGACATTTATTTGTCATTGTATAAATTAAATGGATTAAAGCACATTATGTGTGACAAATAAGAACCAGCATTAAGAACGAATTATCGCGCAAAAGTTCATTGCTATGCAACTTGGTTGCATATTGTGGCAATAAAAAAGCGCGCAGTTGCCACCGCACGCTTTTGTGAGCCAGAAGCGTTACAAATTGATGTTAATGCTCAGTCACCGTACAACTTTTGCTTCATTTCACGTCTTTGCTGTGCTTCCAGCGACAGGGTCGCTGTTGGACGCGCCAGCAGGCGTGGAACACCAATGGGTTCACCGGTTTCTTCGCACCAGCCGTAATCGCCTTCATCAATACTATTGATGGATTGCTGTACCTTCTTCAGCAATTTGCGTTCACGATCGCGGGTGCGCAATTCCAGCGCGTGTTCTTCCTCTATCGTGGCACGGTCTGCCGGGTCTGGTACTAATACGGTTTCACGAAGATGCTCGGTGGTTTCGTCGGCGTTCTTCAATAAATCCTTCTCAAGCTGCTGCAAACGGGCCTTGAAAAATGCCAGTTGTGCAGCGTTCATATAGTCCTTCTCGCCCATCTTGAGGATTTCTTCCTCCGTGAGCAGAGCTTCGGGTGCGCTGACTGTAGCAGTCGATTTAGGTGATTTAGTTGCCACTTCGCTAACTTTCGATACGACGGGTTAATACATAGAACAAATCTGAAACAACATTTGTCCCAGACAATTATCCTCCCCTTATTGATAAAGTAAATGACATTTGCATGAATGCCACTTGCACGACAGACAACGTCTGACTTCAATAGCCCGCTAGTTTATACCAAACAATGCTCCAAACCTTGAATAAATATGTCTTTAGGTAGATTTTTGCCAATAAACACCATCTTGCTTTCGCGCAATTCATCTTCTCCCCACTTGGCCCCGACATCCGTCCCCATGATTTGATGCACGCCCTGGAAGATGACCTTGCGGTCTGCGCCTTCCATCAACAATACGCCTTTATAACGCAACATCCGCGGGCCAAAGACTTGTACCAGGCCACCCAGAAACTCATCCAGTTGACCGGTATTGAAAGGGCGGGTGCTCTTGAAGACAAAGGCAGCGATATCGTCAGAATGGTGGGCGTGATGGTGGTTGTGTACGTGTGGAGCATGGTCACCGTGATCACCATGTTCTTTGTGCTGGTGATGTTCATGGGTGCAATCGTCAGCGCAGGCATCATGCTCGTGCGCATGCTCCTCTTCTTCCGCACGCAGGAAGTCGGGGTCCAGATCCAGCTTGGCATTCAGGTTGAAGCCTTTCAGATCCAGCACTTCGCTGATGGCAATCTTGCCAAAATCGACGGCGCTGATGGGTGCACGCGGGTTCATGCGTGCCAGGCGGGCGCGTAATGCCGTCACTGCTTCTGCATCGACCAGATCAGTTTTCGACAGCAGGATCTTGTCGGCAAAACCAACCTGGCGCTGAGCTTCTTCATGTTCGTCAAGTTGTTGCATGCCATGGCGGGCATCGACTACCGTAACAACTGCATCCAACATGTAATAGGTGCCAACTTCTTCATCGACAAAAAACGTTTGCGCCACCGGGCCAGGGTTGGCCAGGCCTGTGGTTTCTATGATGACGCGGTCAAAGCTCAGCTTACCTTCATTCTTTTGCTGTATCAGCTTGCTTAGCGCGACGATCAGGTCACCGCGCACCGTGCAACAGACACAGCCATTTTTCATTTCCACGATTTGCTCATTGCTGTCCTGCATCAGGATTTCATTGTCTATATTTTCCTGGCCGAATTCATTTTCAATGACAGCAATCTTGTGGCCATGCTCTTCTTGCAAAATACGGTTCAGCAGCGTGGTCTTGCCAGCACCCAGAAAGCCGGTGAGGATAGTGGTAGGAATTAATGCCATGATTTTTTCTCACAGTTACAGTTTACTTTGCGCAGTCGGCGCACCAGCCTTTGATGGTCAGCTCTATATCGTGACTTTGAAAGCCTCGTCCCAGAGAGGTTTGCAAGCTTGCCTGCAATTGGTCACGCAAGCCAACTGGTTGCTTGGCATCATCAAGGCAAAATACCCTTGCACAGCGCGTACATTTGAAATGCCCATGCTGATGCTGGGCCGGATGTTCCTTGCTACCGGCAGTTTCACTGCCTGTGCTATAGCGAAACACCCTGTCATCGCCAGAAATTTTATGTGCCAGCCCGGCATCGGTCAGGCAATCCAGCGCTCTGTACAAGGTGACTCTGTCCATCTCTGGCAAAGCATCCTGTACTTCGAGATGGGACAGGGCGCGCTGGCTGGCCAGTAATTCTGACAAGACATTCAGGCGTGCACCGGTCACACGCACACCCGCTCCCGACAGCAGGCTGGAGGCTGTGTTGTGATATGCAGGGGCGGCCGGTCTGGCTCGGTTGGTCGGCAATTTCATCGTAAGTCCATGGTTTTACTGGCTGACACAAGAACTGGCATGCGCCATAGCTGTATTATGCCTCAAAATGCAATTCAGTTGCAAAACATGTGTGATTGCTAGCCGCATGTTTGTAAATGGAATACAGGAAGTCTTGCAAGCCCAGGTGCAGGCAATATCACTATCCAAAATCAAATACTGCATCAGCAGTCGCGTAACTTTCATCTTCTGAATGCGCATTCCTGCAGCATGCAATCGTTACTATGTCATTTACATGTCATGTTTGCCAGCTAGACTCCTGCGCTTCTGTCCCTCCCTAAGATACCAAGGAAACTCAGCCATGAACAAACCTAGCGATCGCAACATCAAAGCAATTGATCCTGATGACATTGGATACAACGAAACGACGAACGAGCACTTCAGCTCAGTCCTGGAGACTCGTGTCAGCCGTCGCAATATGCTGCGTGGTGGCGTAGCTACGGCAGTCAGTGCCATGTTTGGCAGTGTCGGTCTGGCAGCTTGCGGTGGATCAAATGACACCGCTGCACCAATCTCAACAACACCGGTTGTTACTACACCAGTTGAAAAACTGTTAGGTTTCACCGCAGTTGCAAAGAGTCTGGCTGACGTAGTTGTTGTGCCTGCTGGTTATACCGCTACTGCTATATATGCTTTGGGTGATCCGCTGACAGCAGCTACACCAGCTTACAAAAACGACGGTACGGATACCGATTTTGAGAACCGTGCCGGCGATCATCATGACGGCATGGAATGGTTCGGTTTATCAGCGGATGGCAAGCCGTCTGCTAGTTCAGTAGAACGTGGCTTGCTTGGCGTAAATCACGAGGCGACTACTGACCAGACGCGCTCTTCATTTTTCATTCATGCTAATGGCGGAACTTCCACATTGCCACGCCCCGCAGTGGAAGTTGATAAAGAAACGGCCCTGCACGGTGTGTCTTTTGTTGAGGTTCGCAAAACTGGCAGCAAGTGGGAATATGTCAAAGATTCCAGCTTCAATCGTCGTTTCACTTGCTTGACTGACATGGAGCTCTCGGGCCCTGTGCGTGGAAACGCCTTGGCTGTCACAAAGTACTCTGGCAATGGACAAAAAACGCGTGGCACTTTGAATAACTGTGGTACAGGAAAAACACCCTGGAATAGCTTCCTGACAGGTGAGGAAAACTGGGCAGGTTACTTCACACGCGGCGCAGCTGATGATGCAGCACGGGCAAGTGACAAGAGTGTTGTTGCACTTAAGCGTTATGGCAGTTCCCAGGGAGGTAATTCCCGTCATGGCTGGGAAACAGGTGGTACGGATGACAAATATGCACGCTGGAATATCAGCAAGCTTGGCACTTCTGCAAATGGTAGCGATGACTACCGTAATGAGATGAACGGTATGGGCTACATCGTCGAGATGGACGCCTATGATAAAACCAAACTGGCAAAAAAACGTACTGCCCTTGGTCGCTTTGCGCATGAAAGTGCAGCTTTTGGTAAGCCAGTCGCAGGTAAACCGCTGGCGGTTTACATGGGTGATGATTCCCGTAACGAATACATCTACAAGTTTGTGTCGACAGCAAACTGGGATGCCGCGGATGCAACGTCAAGCAATGTTTTGGCTACAGGCGACAAGTATCTTGATAGTGGAAAATTGTTTGTAGCTCAGTTCTCCGCAGACGGAAGCGGTAAATGGGTAGAGTTGAGTATGAGTAATCCTCTCATCGCGAACTTTGCTACTTACAAATTTGCTGATCAAGCAGATATTTGCGTGAATGCACGCCTAGCTGCAGATGCAGTGGGTGCAACCAAGATGGATAGACCAGAATGGTGTTCAACAAACCCGGCCAATGGTGAAATCTATTACTCACTGACCAATAACAGCAATCGCAATGTTGATCCAACAGGCTCCTCACAACTGGTACCTGATTCTGCCAACCCACGTGCCTATACCGACATGAAGGGTACGACCGCTCAAAACGGCAATCCGAATGGCCATATTCTGCGCATGAAGGAAGGTGCCGATGGTTCTGCTGCTTTGGTGTTTACATGGGATGTCTATCTGTTTGCCGCTGAAGCAAGCGCAGATGCTGGCAAAATCAATTTGTCCAGCCTGACAAATGATCAAGACATGTCCAGCCCAGACGGACTTGCTTTCAGCCCTGCTACCGGAATCTGCTGGATACAGACAGATGACGGTGCTTACACTGATGTGACTAATTGTATGATGCTTGCAGGTTTGCCAGGGCAAGTCGGTGATGGCGCGAAAGTCACTTTGAGCTATCCAAAAAAAGAAGGTGGGACACTGGATGTCAGCACTTATGTAGGTAAAAAACCAACAGCAGATACACTGAAACGCTTCTTGGTTGGTCCAGTGGCTTGTGAATTGACTGGTATCGCCGAAACTCCAGATGGAAAAGCGTTGTTTGTCAATATACAACATCCTGGCGAGACGACAGCAATGGCAAACATTGCTGATCCAAGCAAATACACCAGCCAGTGGCCAAGCAACGCTGGCTATGGTGCAGGCAAACGCCCACGCTCAGCTACTATCGTGATTACAAAAAATGACGGTGGCCGTATCGGTAGTTGATAATAGTTTTTGCTTCGAAAAAACGGCACATGTGAATGTGCCGTTTTTTTTTGGGAGCGAGTTTGTGCTGTCGCCATTTCTCGAACGGCCTTCGTCTTTCTACTATTGGGAGCGTGGATACACTGCTTTCATCTTTTTTTATAAGCAAATAGAACTGGGCACTTTCTAGCAAAATCCTGTGCTACATTTGCTAGCTATTGTGGAAAACTTTATTCCCAAAGAGCTTGGAAAATCATGCACAATGCGCTGAAATCGTCTTTGCTGGTCCTACCCTTGCTGATCAGTTCGCTGGCCCATGCGGCAACGGATCCAGCCTATGAAAAAGTGTTGACAACAGATGCACCGAATGCCAAGGATCATCCACTGACCGGGCGTTACCAGGGCTCAAGTATCCTGTTGCAGACGCGCAAAGCCTATGATGAATTTTCCTTCCCGGCTGGCCCTGCGACTGAGCCAGACTACAGCAGCAACAAGAAATTCTCCAAAGGCAAAAGGCCGAAGGTGCGCTGACCCGCACAGTTTACATAGTGCCGAAAGGGCGCTCGTCTTTGGAAGTGTTCCGCAACTTCACTGACAGCCTGGCCAGCAAAGGCTTCAAGCCAGCATTCCAGTGTGATAACGACAGCTGCGGCCCCTCCTTCAAGAACCTGAAATACAACTGGAACGAAAAGCGTACCCATGTCCAGGGTGAGGGGTATGATGCCAACCGCAATCGTTTTGTGCAGGCAGTGTTTGATGGTGGCAAGGATCTGCGCTATACCTTGCTGCAAAAAGGTACGGGGCCAGCGACGACTTATGTGGGTGTGTATGCAGCACTCAATTCTGGTGGCACCATGGGTGATGTTACCGACAGCATGAATGACCGCGTTGCCGTTTTGGTAGAAGTGCTGGAACCCAAAGCAATGGAACAAAATATCGTCACCGTTGACGCTGATGCGATCAGCAAGGAATTGGCTGCCAATGGCGCGGTGAGTTTTTATGGACTGTATTTCGACACCGACAAAGCGGTGATCAAGCCAGAATCCAAACCACAACTCGATGAAATGGCGAAATACCTGAAGGGCAATACCGCAGCTGTCTACATCGTTGGCCATACCGATACCCAGGGAGTACTCGACTACAACATGACTTTGTCCGGTAAACGTGCCCAGGCCGTGGTGGATGCACTGAAAACCTATGGTATCCCTGATGGCCGTCTTATCGCCAAAGGTGTCGGGCCGCTGGCTCCACGCGCATCCAATGCGGCTGAAGCCGGGCGTTCCAAAAATCGCCGCGTTGAAATGGTATTGCGTTGATGTCTTGCGCTATTTTTTAGCGCGCGGATGGGTCTGGTCGTAGACTTTGGCCAGATGCTGGAAGTCTAGCGAGGTATAGACCTGGGTCGCTGAAATCGAACTGTGGCCCAGCATTTCCTGCACTGCGCGCAAGTCACCGGACGACTGCAGTACATGCGAAGCAAAGGAATGGCGCAACATGTGTGGATGCACATTCGCTGGTATATCCAGCGTTTGTGCATGTGCCTTCAGGCGCAGTTGTATCAGACGGACAGAAATACGTGTGCCACGCTCGCTTAAGAATAGCGGGTGCGGGTCAGCTTTTACCAGCGTAGGACGAATAGCCAGCCAGTCCTGCAATGCGTCCAGCGCGGGTTTGCCAACAGGCACGATACGTTGCTTGCCCCCTTTGCCAGTGACATGCACTTCACCCTCCTGGCGATCAACCCAGCCCGCCGAGCTATAGCCGGACTCATTGACAGCCATCACATCCAGGCTGGCCAGTTCAGATACCCGCAATCCACTGGAATACAAGAGTTCAAACATGGCACGGTTGGCGCGTGCTGTGGGCAGGTCCCCACCCTTATGGGCGACCAGGTGCACCGCATCATCCGCCCCCAGCGCTTTGGGCAAGGGTTTGCCTTTCTTGGGGGCGCGTACTCCCTCTACCGGGTTCGCGGCCAGATCGTGCTCTTCCAGCAGCCAGCGGTAAAAGCCGCGCCAGCTGGATAGCTTGCGGGCAATGCTACGGGCGTTTTGTCCGCCCGCATGCATCTGTGCAGCAAAACGCCGTATATGATGTGTCGTCAGACTCAGCAGTTCGGCGGTCCCGGCGAGCTTGATAAGTTCATGCAAATCCAGCAAATAACTGTCCAGCGTATGCTGCGACAATTGCCTCTGACTGCGCAAGACTTCCAGATAATTGGCCAGATACTGATCTTGCGTATTCATACCAACCTTCAGCGGGAAGTGAAACCTTACATGTCCACCATACAGCTCAGGGCCGCACTACTGGTATCGGCAATCTTGCTGAGGAAATCTGTGGCCATGTCCTTGGTATAGCGATTAGGGTCAGGTGAACCCAATACCAGCAAGCCAAAGGTAGGCCCGGTTGCCGACAGGCGCAAAGGCAGCATCGCCAGGGATTCAATCGCCTGATCAGTTTCCAGCCAGGCTGCCGCTTCAAAATCATGGTTCTTGCCACAATAAGGTGTAGTCAAGCCCTTGGCAAACAATTGCGCATCATCACTGGTGGAGCTGGCAAACCAGGTATGAGCAAAATCTTCTGCGACATTCCACAAACGCAGGGTGG
This sequence comes from Undibacterium sp., assembly GCF_030683615.1. NCBI lineage: Bacteria > Pseudomonadati > Pseudomonadota > Betaproteobacteria > Burkholderiales > Oxalobacteraceae > Undibacterium > Undibacterium sp. The sequence continues at coordinate 229,461 of NZ_JAUXQE010000037.1, read as the reverse complement.
CATGTGGCAATTCAAAAATGTCTTGCAAACCCTGGGTCAAGGCATGTGGCAGATCAACATCATTGCGTGCCAATAAAAGCGCCCGCGTCCAGCGCTGGAATTTCTGGCTGATATCATGATTTTCTTCGGCGATACGCAGCAAGTCTGCCATGCGCAATTCCAGGCTGCGATATTTTTCGCGAACGACTTCCATCTGCCTTTCCTGCAGTGAGATGGCACGTCCCATGACCGGGCTGGTGAGCTTGATGGAACCAAGCAACTCGGCATGTTCTTCAAAAAAATGCGGATGCTGTATCAGGTAGGTGGCGATATCTGTAGAATTCATTGTGTTTCTGTTAAATTAATTTCGCCTTCGAAGACGGTGACGGCGGGGCCGCTCAGGAAGACTGGCTGTCCTTCGCCTGCCCAGGCAATAGAGAGTTCGCCACCTCGCATGCTGACACGTACCGGGCTATCAAGCAAGCCACGGCGTATTCCAGCCACGGCTGCCGCACAGGCACCCGTACCGCAAGCCAGGGTTTCACCAGCACCTCGTTCAAACACGCGCAGGCGTATCTGCTGGCGTGCCACTATTTCCATGAAACCAGCATTCACCCGGCGCGGGAAACGTGGGTGGTGCTCTATGAGCGGGCCATCAACGGCAACCGGGAAGTCATTCACAGCAGCTACGATTTGCACCGCATGCGGGTTTCCCATGGACACAGCAGAAATCCAGGCCTGCTTGCCATTGATGTCCAGCGGCCACAAGCTGTCATTTCCCTCTGGTCTGGACTCCAGACCTTCGGCATTGAATGGCACCTGGGCAGCTTCCAGTATTGGTGCGCCCATGTTGACAGTGATATTACCATCCTCCCCCATGCGTGGCTCTATGATGCCGGACATGGTTTCCACCCGTATACTGGACTTGCTGGTCAGGCCTTTTTCCAGGACAAACTGCACGAAGGCACGCGAGCCATTGCCGCATTGCTCAACTTCGCCACCGTCAGCGTTATAGATGCGGTAGCGGAAGTCAACATCCTGGCTTTCCGGGCGTTCAACCACCAGGATCTGGTCTGCACCTATGCCAAAGCGGCGGTCAGCAATCAGCCTCCACTGCGCAGGAGTGAAATTGATGTGCTGGTTGATGGCGTCGATAACGACAAAATCATTACCCGCACCATGCATTTTGGTGAATTTGAGTTTCATGCAGTGATTATATCCTCAGTCGCACAGCCCATGTGCTTCTGGCGTTTTCATCTCACTCCAGTTGATAGACCCCGCAACCCAATACGAGATTGTCATCGACTACTTCTATATAAGAAGTTTTTGCTTCCGTCTTTTTCGAGACTGGATTAACAATCGTGTAATTGACCCATCCGCCGGTTTCAGGCAAATCAAAGGCATCCCTGACCAGTTTGCGGCCATCAAGGCCATCCACATGAAACAGGTTGATCTTGAGCTTGGCGGCATTGCCTGCAAAAGCCAGGTATTGCCCATTGCGGTCAAAGGCAAACACATACATATCGCGGTCGGCATACAGTTTGTCGGTATTGGCTGTGATGATTTGCAGTGCAGGCCTGCCTCTGGACTGATACAAGGTCACGGCTTTCTTGACCAGGGCATGCGCTTCATCGGCTGTGCCTTGCAATAATTTGAAGGCAGATGCCGCCCTGGTTAGCGCATGGGCCTTGTCTTCCAGGCTGATGGAGGCATGTTTGGCCTGTTCTGCCATCTGTGCATTGCTCTGGGTAATTTCATCGAGATGGCGCAAGGCTTCAGAGATTTGCGACAGGCCATTGCTTTGCTCACTGGAAGCGACAGAAATAGCATTGATATTATTCGCCAGTTCGCGGATGCCGCCGACGATATCAGTCAGTGTCATGTTGACATTGTTGATCTGACTGACACCCTGATCCACCCTCTGCACAGAATCATCAATCAGGCGTCTGATCTGACGGGCTGAGTCGGCACTGCGTTGCGCCAGGCTGCGCACTTCACTGGCAACAACAGCAAAACCACGCCCATGTTCACCCGCACGCGAAGCTTCTACTGCCGCATTCAGCGCCAGAATATCGGTCTGGAAAGATATGCCATCAATCAGGCTGACGATTTCCTGCACTTTGCGGGCGCTCTGGTGTATGCCATTCATGGACTCGACTGCTGCACGCATGTCGTCGCCTGTCGATTCGGTAATCAATCGGAGGTTTGCTGCCAGGTTGTCGACCGCCCTGGCACTGTCGGCATTTTTTTTCACTGTATCGGCAAGGTCATCTACGCTGGCCGATGTTTGTTCCAGGCTCGATGCCTGTTGCTCGGTTCTGACAGTCAGGTCACTGATGTTCGTCGCCAGGCCCTCGCCAAGTTGAGCCACCATGCTGGCATTGCTGCGCACATTGGCGACCAGTCGTGACAAATTGCCATTCATGGCTTCCAGCAAATTGCCGGTTTTCGCCAGCTCGTCCTTGCCTATGATGCGTATGTGATTTGTCAGGTCGCCAGCAGCAACAGCATGGGCTGCCCGCCCGACCTGGTTCAAGGCGGAAATGAAGTCGCGATAAAAGCCCAGTGCCAGATAACAACTGAGGATGACAATAAGCGCTATGCCCAGGCTCAGCAGGTTTTGATACAAATCCATCTGTTTGCTGCTGTCTGTCAGTATCCCGCTCAGCTTGCCTTGCATCTGGGTTTGCAATACCAGGGCTTTTTCTATGGCGAGTGTGCCTTGGGCAAAATAGGTATTGGCTTCGCCGTTGATGCTTTCTGCCAACAGGTTTTTACGGGTTAGCGCTGCAAATGCCTGTGATGCCTCGAAAGCGGCCTGTTCTGCTGTGGCCACGTTCAAGCCTGCGCGCTGCATTGCCTCATCCAGATCAACCACGCCATTCATGGAAGCCTGCAAGGCATCCAGCCGTGAGACTATGCCTGCTTTTTCCGGGAATTCCATGGTCCCGGTTTTGATATAGCTGGCACCCAGCCCCCGCAACAGTGCCAGATGTTCTATCCAGATTGGCAGCTTGCGCATGGAGACGTCCAGCAAAAGAAAATTTGCACTGTCGCTATTCGTCAGCAATCCCGTCCTTTCATTGAGCAGGGCAGAGAACTGCAAGCTTTGCCTGATCAGGCGGCTATGCTGGGTGAGATTGTCTTTCACATTGGCAGCAATCTGGCCTGCTGCGAGTTGCCTGAGTTCGTCAGCACTGGCTTTCCATGGTGCTTGCAAGCCCAGGGTGGTGTTGTTATTGAGGAATAGATCAAGCTGATCGAGGCTGGCTTTCAATTCAGACCGGGTTTTAAGCAAGTCATCATCCAGATTTTGACCAGACAGTCTGAGATTCACGTGGTCACGGTGTTTTTGTGTCTGTATCACAACTTTCATGATCAGGCTATTCGCCTCTACTCCCAACAGGCCTGCATGTGCCTGCGAGGCTTCGGCGTGGATTTGCCTGAGAGACAGGCTGGCAAAAAACAACAGTGGCAGTAGCAAAAGGATAAAGATGTCCAGCAATTTGCTACGCAAACTGAGTTTGCTCATCAGCACTGTACAGGGGTGCATGATCTTATCGGTCAGACTGGCTTTATTCCTGGACATACGAATCCTTGCGTTAGGGCATCACTGTCTCACTGCCTGATTGCTTAGGGCCTGCTTCTGCTTACAGCCTATTCTCCCAGATTATTGATATTGATACGATAGAAATTGAATGCATAAAAAACAAATATTTCAATACTGAATTCATGATGACCAGTACACTTTTCTTAGGTGTCAGTCATACTGTACTGGTCTTTTTGTGGGGCACTGTCCATTGGGTCGAACAATACAGCATGTTAATGTGCTGTCCATAAATAGTAGATTGAAGTAGTTCGCCTTTCGTCATTCAATCTACATTAAAAAGTATATGATTCACTCACAAGGTGATTCTGTTTTGTTGCGCACACCATTGCCATACGATAAAAAGCACGGAGACCCCATGAACGCACCCCTCAAAGCCGAGCAGCATGCGCTGATCGACAACAATATTTCCCTGGACGATAAATTCACGCTGGAGCGCGGCCGCGCCTTCATGACCGGCACCCAGGCCCTGATACGCCTGATGATGTTGCAGCGCCAGGCCGATGAAAAAGCAGGCCTCAATACCGGCGGCTATATCAGCGGTTATCGCGGCTCACCTTTGGGCAACGTGGATCTGACCGCTGCCAAGGCGAAAAAACATCTGGCCAAGCACCATGTAAAATTTCACCCCGGCGTGAATGAAGATCTGGCGGCCACGACAGTCTGGGGTACGCAACAGGTGAATATGTTCCCTGGTGCTAAATATGATGGTGTGTTTGCCATGTGGTATGGCAAGGGCCCGGGTGTAGATCGTTGCGGTGACGTATTCAAGCATGCCAATCTGGCAGGTACTTCAAAACATGGTGGTGTACTGGTCGTGGCGGGTGATGACCATGCCGCCAAGTCTTCCACGGCAGCTCATCAGAGTGAACATATCCTCAAAGCCTGTGGTATCCCGGTCTTGTATCCATCTACCGTGCAGGAATATCTGGACTACGGTCTGCATGGCATCGCCATGTCGCGCTATACCGGCCTGTGGGTATCGATGAAATGCGTGACAGATATTGTGGAATCCGGTGCCGTCGTCGATATCGACCCGGACCGCGTCAAACCAGTGATTCCTGAAGATTTTGTCTTGCCAGCCGATGGCGTGAACATCCGCACACCAGACCCTGTGCTGGCGCAAGAAATCCGCATGAATAACTACAAATGGTATGCGGCGCTGGCCTATGCGCGTGCCAACAAACTCAATAAAATCATCTGGGACAGCCCGGTTGCCAAGATAGGTATCATCACTGCCGGTAAATCCTACCTCGATACCCGTCAGGCACTGGCCGACCTGGGTATCGATGAACAAGTCGCCAAGGATATTGGCATACGTCTGTACAAGATAGGTTTGACCTGGCCGCTGGAGTCTGAAGGCGTGCGTGAATTCGCTACTGGTCTGGAAGAAATCCTGGTGGTTGAAGAAAAACGCCAGATCCTTGAATACGCCTTGAAAGAAGAACTATATAACTGGGAAGATAAAGTCCGCCCACGCGTAGTTGGCAAATTTGATGATAGTGGTGAGTGGAGTAATCTGCATGGTTCTGGCCATGGTGAATGGTTGCTGCCCGCGACTTATGAGTTGAACCCGGCACAGATCGCCAGAGCGATTGCTTCGCGCATCAGCCGTTACTTCGCCGGTCATCCGGTAGAGCAACGCGTCAAAGAGCGCGTGGCCTATCTGGAAGCCAAGGAATCCATGCTGAATGTGATTTCCAAGCCTGATCCTAACAAAGACCGCGTGCCGCATTTTTGTTCCGGTTGCCCGCACAATACATCGACTAAAGTACCTGAAGGCAGTCGTGCACTGGCCGGTATCGGTTGCCATTACATGGTGACCTGGATGGACCGCGAAACTTCCACCTTCACCCACATGGGTGCAGAAGGCGTGACCTGGGTAGGTCAGGCACCATTCACCACCGAGAACCATGTGTTCTGTAATCTGGGTGACGGTACTTACTATCACTCTGGTTTGCTGGCGATACGCGCTGCGGTATCGGGTGAAGTCAATATCACCTACAAAATCCTGTTCAATGATGCCGTCGCCATGACGGGTGGGCAGGAATTTGATGGCCCGCTGGACCCTGGCATGATCTCCCGCCAGATCGCTGCTGAAGGCGTCGGCCCTATCATCGTCGTTACTGACGAGCCAGAAAAATATGGTGCAGGCTATCCATGGGCACCAGGCGTCACCGTGCGTCACCGTAGTGAACTTGATGCCGTGCAACGCGAACTGCGCGTGGCCAAGGGCGTCTCTGCCATGATTTATGACCAGACCTGTGCTTCTGAAAAACGCCGCCGCAGGAAAAAATTCGACAAGGATGGCAAACCTGGCTTCCCTGACCCTGCTAAACGTGCAGTCATCAATGAAGCAGTCTGCGAAGGCTGTGGCGATTGCTCGGTGCAATCGAACTGTCTGTCAGTAGAGCCGCTGGAAACCGAATTTGGTCGCAAACGCCAGATCAACCAGTCTTCCTGCAACAAGGACTTTTCCTGCGTCACAGGTTTCTGCCCCAGCTTTGTCACCGTTGAAGGCGGCAAGCTCAAGAAACCGGCAAAAGCAAAAATTGAACCGGGTAATGCACTCGACGTGAATACACTGCCTTATCCAGCCTTGCCTGATACCAAGATACCTTTCGGTGTACTGGTTACCGGTGTCGGTGGTACTGGCGTTATCACCATAGGCCAGATCATGGCCATGGCTGCGCATTTGCAGGGTAAAGCATGCTCCGTGCTGGACATGACAGGTCTGGCGCAAAAAGGTGGTGCGGTGATGTCACATGTACGCCTGGCTGACAAGGCCGACGACATACAGTCAACCCGTGTAGGCACAGGCATGGCTGATCTGGTCATAGGCTGTGACCTCATCGTGACAGCAGGCAAGGATGCGCTGTCACGCATGGGTGATGGCCGCACGCATGCCGCCATCAATGCCAATGGCTCGCCGACTTCGACTTTCATCAAGAACCCGAACTGGCAATTCCCGGCTGAATCAGCAGAGAATGATATTCGTAAAGCCTGTGGTGCTGACCGTGTAGACATGATAGATGCAGCCTCGATAGCCACAGCCTTGATGGGTGACAATATCGCCACCAATATGTTCATCCTTGGTTACTCATGGCAAAAAGGCTGGGTACCGCTGGAAGAAGTCGCCCTGATGCGCGCGATTGAACTCAATGGTGTATCTATCGACTTCAACAAGCAGGCATTCAACTGGGGCCGCCTGGCTGCGCATGATCTGGCAGCAGTACAGCGCCTCGTGACGCCGGCACAAGTCATAGAACTGAAACGCGCACCGACACTGGACGACACCATCAACAAGCGCGTGGCTTTCCTGACAGATTACCAGGATGCAGCTTACGCCAGCCAGTACAGCGAATACGTTGCGCAAGTTAAAGCCGCAGAAAGCAAACTCGTCGATGGCAACAAGCCTTTACGCCTGACAGAAGCAGTAGCGAAATACCTGTTCAAACTGATGGCGTACAAAGACGAATATGAAGTCGCACGCTTATATACTGATGGCAAGTTCCAAAAGAAAATTGCCGACATGTTTGAAGGTGACTACGCCATCAACTTCCACCTGGCACCACCTTTGCTGGCCAAGCGTGATGACAAAGGCCATCTGATCAAGCAACAGTTTGGCCCATGGATGATGAAAGCCTTTGGCATGCTGGCTAAGTTCAAGTCTTTGCGTGGCGGCACATTTGATATCTTTGGTTATACCGAAGAACGCAAGATGGAACGTGCCCTGCCTGTCGAGTACAAGCAAACCTTGAACAAGCTGTTGCCTTTGCTGAATGCAGATAATTTGTCCAAGGCAGTAGCGATAGCCAGTATCCCCGAAGACATACGCGGTTATGGCCACGTCAAGGAAAGGCATTTCAAGGCCGCTAAGGCCAAGGAAGCGACGCTGATTGCTGAATTCAATACGGCACAGTCTGCGCAAAAAGCTGCGTAATCAAGCCTTAAATAATTTTGAAACCGCCATGTTTTGCGTGGCGGTTTTTTTTCGCCTGACTATTTGCACAGTCAGCAAAGCCGCAAGGCTTTAAAATAGCGTTTCTCTATTAGCCCGGAACCCATCATGCAAGCTCGTTTCTTCATCGCCACTGCCGCCATCCTGATGTTTATAGGCGTCGCCGCTGGTGCCTTTGGCGCGCATGGATTGAAGCAAATGCTGAGTGCCGACATGCTGGCTATCTGGCAAACGGCAGTGACTTATCAGATGGTGCATGGCCTGGGTATGCTGGCGCTGGGCATCATGTTGCAGCAACAGGATAATCCCTGGCTGCGCAAGGCTGCATGGGCAATGCTGGCCGGAGTGATTATTTTTAGTGGTAGTCTGTATGCACTGGCCTTGACTGGCATACGTGTACTGGGTGCGATTACGCCGATAGGTGGTGTGGCCTTCCTGGCGGGCTGGGCGATGCTGGCCTGGGCGGCAATTCGTCGTTAAGCCACCACTGGTGTGTCTGACCAGTGGATTTGGTCGAACAAGGCTTGCAGCTTTGCCGTGCGTGCAGGATTAATCATGCGCATATAGGCCAGTTTGCCTGCCAGATGAGCACGAAAGTTGGCATGTCCTTCACGGTTTTGTGAAGCTGGATTGTGACGCAGGCAGTTAGTCAGAATTGCTTTCAGAGTATCGTAATCGCTGCGTTTGATATTACAGTGGCTGTTCACGACAATACCCGTAACTTGTTGTCTGGTCGCGGCCCGCATGATGCGGGTTTTTTTATAGTTCAATACAAAACCTTCTTCTATCGCGATAGCTGCTACTTGCGGGATGAAGCGCGCCAGGCTTTGCTCAAATTGCGCATTACCAGAAAACGTCAGGTCATCCGCATAACGGCTATAGCTGACCTGCATCCTATCTGCCAAAGCTTGCAGACGAATATCAAGTCGGTATGCACAGAGATTGGCGAGGGCAGGGGAGGTCGGTGCACCTTGCGGCAGATGTGGGCTACGTAGTAAATGACCTGAACTGACTGAGGCCTGTGAGTTGCAGGCCTTGTCTTTGACGATAGCGGTGGGCGTGCGGTTGCTGCATAGTCGTGCCAGCGTGCCCGCAACTTTTTCCGGATAACCTAGCTTGGCAAACAGGGCATGCAGGCGGGAGCCGGTAATACTTGTAAAGAAATCTTTCAAGTCCACTCTCACCACAACGCGCTGCCCGGTATGTTGTGCCGCATGGCTGATGCTGGAACGACCTTGTTGAAATGCCTGCGCTGCTGCATGCGGCGGTACCCGGTTCAATATCTGTTGCAGGACTTTTCTTTGTATATTGCGCAGGCGTGATTTGGGTACTTCCAGCAAACGCCAGCCGCCAGACGCTTTTTCAAGCCAGCGGTAATGATAGTGTCCCAGTTGTGGTGATGCTTGCGCATCCTGCCGCCACTGATCGGCAAACCAGGCAAGTTCACCGATACTCAGGTTGAGGTGTTTTGCCAGATCAGCAGAGTTGCTGAGTTCAGGCAAGGCCAAAGCTTGCAGCCATGCTGGTTTTTCTGGTGCAATGGCTGGCTGCAGGCAATACTGTTTGATTTGCGGTTTATCTTTACCACGCCAGGCATCGTCGAAACCACGGTCATCCACTATAAGTGCGGCCATTTCATGACGACTGTAATGATAAAAATGCGGGCCAGCATGCAGGTAAATTTTTTGGCACAGTGACGGTATCCACGGCCATTTTTTCCCCAATACCCAGCTCATGTTTTTCATCAGTGCGATATGACTGAATTCACCTGCCAGTAAGGCGTCGGCGATGGCTAAGGCGACCTGCTTGGGTGTGTCCATGCGTGTAAGGCAGTGATGTGTGACGTAAGAGGCGAAGCAGCGGGGCGGCGGAGAGCCTGCAACCAGTCTCGTCAAGTGTGAGCCAATCTGCATGAAGTGCAGGGCGGCTCACGCGATGAAATACCAGGTAAATTTATCCCGCGGGGTAACCCCGCAGAGGCACTATGGACTTGCGTCTGAGCGCCAGCTTGCAGGGTCCGCCGCAATGCGAAGATAGAGCATGCAATCGTGCCTGTCAATCCTCGCATTCCAAACGTCAGCTATTACTCGCTATATTTTTCTATGGCTCTTTGGTAGGCCGGACGTGCCGCGACCATATCAACAAAGCGTGTCAGGTTAGGGAATGCCTCGCGACCAGCACCGCGCACTGCTGACTGAATGGCGAAGGATAATTGTATGTCTGCGCCCGTCAAGCTGTCGCCAACAAAGTAATCACGGCCTTCCAGCTCGCTATTCAGATAACTGAAATGGTTTGCCACCTCGCCGTTGATACGTGGGTGCAGCGGTGCGCCAGCTTCACCCAGGCGACTCACATACAGCTTCAGCAGCAGCGGCAACATGGCTGAACCTTCAGCATAGTGCAGGAACTGCACATAGCGGTTGTAGTCAGTCGTGCCGACTGCAGGGGCCAGACGGCCATTGCCATAGGTGCGTATCAGGTATTCGATGATGGCACCGGATTCAATCAGGGTCTGGTCTTTATCACGCACCACTGGTGCCTTGCCCAGCGGATGGATTTTTTGCAGCTCTGGCGGTGCCAGACGGGTTTTGGGATCGCGGTCATAGGAAATGACGGTGTAATCCAGTCCCAGTTCTTCGAGTAACCAGGTGATACGGCGTGAACGTGATTCTTTTAAGTGGTGGACTTCTATCATGGGAGCCTCGCAGTGTGGGATATTGGGGAAACTGGAAAAACTCATTATGCCCAGTTTTTGCAAAGCCTGCGCCAGCGCTTTCTAATTCGCTAGAGTGCTCGCTCTAGATTTTCTTCAAGGAATCGTCGCCAGCGTCACATCCCTGACATAAGGCAACCCTACTATCTCTCCTTTTCCAGGGGAGTAGCCAGATGCAAAACGATCAGAAGAAAAATTCAAAAGCGCCAGCAAATATTGCCAGACGTGGCTTCGTTATCAAGATGTCTTCCGTCGCTGCCGTCATGGCATCTGGCGGTGTATTGACTGCCTGCGGTGGTTCATCCACAGTATTGAATGGCGAGATGGCAGCCTTTAATTATGGTGTTGCCAGTGGCGACCCCCTGGCTGACCGCGTCATTTTGTGGACGCATGCCAAGATATCGACCGATGCCAGCGTAGATCTGACCTGGCAAATGGCAGCAGATGCGAGTTTCGCTACGGTGCTGTTCTCTGGCAAAGTCACAGCAAGTTCTGGCACAGGTTTTACCGCCAAAGTCGATGCCACAGGCCTGGCTGCCAACACTGAATATTACTATCGTTTCGTGGCACCGAATAATAGCGTCTCCCCGGTTGGCCGCACCCGCACCCTGCCAGTTGGTAATGTCGACCAGGTCAAGCTGGCAGTGTTTTCTTGCAGTGACTATCCTGCCGGTTATTTCAATGCCTATGACAGCGCAATCTCTTCTGGCGCGCAATTCGCCCTGCATCTGGGGGACTATATTTATGAATACAAGGACGGTGTTTATCCACCAGCCGCTTCACAAGTCGCAGGCCGCGTATCTGCACCTGCCAGCGAGATCGTTACAGTAGCCGATTACCGCGCCCGCCATGCCCTGCACAAGGCAGACCCTTATTTGAAAGCCCTGCATGCGCGTATGCCCATGATCACCATTTGGGATGATCATGAGTTCGCCAACAATGCCTGGATAGATAATGCAGAAAACCATAATCCTGCAACGCAGGGTACCTGGGCTGCACGCAAGGCAGCGGCCAGCCAGGTCTATCATGAGTGGATGCCAATACGTTCACCAGACGCAGCCAATCTGCTGAAAATTTACCGTTCATTTGATTTCGGCAATTTGTTGTCCCTGCACATGCTCGATACCCGCATCATCGGTCGCGAACAGGCACCAGACCGCATGGTCGATGCACAAGGCCGTGATGTGGCTGATCCCAAGTTCCTGCCTTATGCCTTTAACAAAAACAAACAGTTGCTGGGCACTACCCAGCAAGCCTGGCTGGATAGCCAAATGAGTTTGTCCAAGGCGACCTGGCAAATCTTGGGTAACCAGACTGTCATGGGCCGTGTGCAACTGCCAGTGTCGGTGCTGCAAACCAATCTGAGCGCAGAATCCGTGACTGCCTATCTGACGGCCAAAGCGACCCCGACAGCGGCGCAAACACAGACGCAAAAAGACTTGCTTGATCCGCTGAAGAATCCCAAAATTTCCTATACCTTCGACAACTGGGAAGGTTATCCAAATGCGCGCGATGCCGTGTTCAACTCCGCTGCGAAATTGAAAACGGCAGGCAAGAAATTCCTGGTCTTGTCCGGTGACAGTCATAATGCCTGGTTCAATAAACTGACACTGCCAGATGGCACGCAAGTAGGTGCAGAATTTGCTGGCATGTCGGTGACTTCCTCCGGTTTTGAAAGTGTGTTCCCGCCATCAGTCGTGCCTCCTGCAACACTGGCAGGCACCATCAAGGCCTTGGTGGATGACATCACTTACATAGACACTTATCGTCGTGGCTATATGCTGATCACCGTCACGCCTACTCAGGCCAAGGGTGAGTATGTGTATGTCAGCACCGTCACCAGTTCCAGCTATACCACCAGCGTGGATACCTTCACTTACGCTGGTTAAGATGAACTGAGACAGGCTCTCTGGCGAAGCCGCTATCTGGCTTCGCCATTCATTTCACTTTGTATTCCATTGCCAGTACTTCGTCATTGGAATCCACTTCGACCTCTGCAAAGCCTAGTTGCTGATACAAATGCAGCGCACCCGGATTGTCGCGGTAGACGCGCAGGCTGAGCACGGGCAAGCCTGTTTCAGTGATGGCCAACTGCATCAGTTGCTCACACAATAGTCTGCCATAGCCCTTCCCACGTGCCGCTGGCGAAACGATGATGCGGCCCAGGTGCACACGTTGTTCATCCCGTGGCCAGAACTGGGCGTATCCGACGATCTTCAAGTTGGCGTCAACCAGGACTATCGACTGTGCTTGCGGCTTTGCCAGTAGTGCGGGCAAGTCATTTTGCTTAAAAGGATAAGTTACGGTGGGCCCAGCCCAGCGTGAGCAAGCTTGCGCACTGGTTATCCAGCGAGCGATCACAGCATAGTCATCCATCAGGACGGGGCGTAAGCTTGGCGACATTTTTATAAACGGTAAGAAAGTGATGTTTGGCATTCATGATTTTACAGTGGCATTTATGAGAAATGCGAAATTGCCCGTTACGTTGACAATATGGAGAATGCCATGAAAAGCACCGCAGCAATTCATATGCAGGAAATGTTAATATCCGCTTACTTTTTATCGACCTCTTTTAGCCTGCATATCCATGTCAACACTGGTTGTACTCGTCGTCCTGTTCGCAGCATTCTTGCATGCTGCCTGGAATGCGGTCATTAAGGTTGGCAATAATAAATACTTTAATACCGTCTTGGTGACTTCCGGTGCTGGCGCGGTTTGTGTAGTGGTCTTGCCTTTTGTACGCCAGCCGGATGCAAGTAGCTGGGTATTCATGCTGGCATCGGTAGCTTTGCAGGTGGTATATTTCTATTTGCTGGCAGCAGCTTACCGGCATGGTGACATGAGCGAGGCTTATCCACTCATGCGCGGGACGGCACCATTGCTGGTCGCGCTGGTCAGCGGCAGTGTCATAGGCGAGGCTGTGCCCGCCTCGCGCTGGTTGGGGCTGGCAATGCTGGTACTGGGCATACTTGGTTTAAGCCTGTCTGGTGAACGCAAAACAGGGGCTGGAAATCAAGCATTATCGAGCCGTGGCTTTGCCTTGCTGAATGCGTGTTTCATCGCCGGGTATACCGTTGTGGACGGTATAGGTGTACGCAAGTCGGGTGCACCTGCTGCCTATACCATGTGGATTTTCTTGCTGACGGCTTTGGTGTTACTGACACTTGTCATGCTCAGAGACAGGCAGACTTTTCTTGCTTATATCAGGGGAAAATATTTATTAGGCATAGCCGGTGGTGCAGGTTCAGTCGCTTCGTATGGACTGGCACTATGGGCAATGACGCTGGCTCCGGTGGCCACCATTGCGGCCTTGCGTGAAACTTCGATCCTGTTTGCTACGGCAATTGCGGCCTGGGTGCTGCATGAAAAAATTTCTGCCAGACGCCTGGCTGCCATCATGCTGGCAGTAGCTGGTGCGGTCGTGATCCGGTATACCTAATCCTTGATGGCTTCAACACTGAAGGACAAAGTCACTTCGTCGCTGACAAAGGGCACGTAGCGGCCAACACCATAATCGCTGCGCAGGATTTTGGTATTGCCATTTGCACCGCAGGCACGCTTCAAGTAGAGGATCATGAAGCGGCACTCGAAATGCGTGATATCTACGGTCACCTTGCGGGTAACATCCTTGATCGTCAAATCACCTTCCACCTGCACCAGCTTGTCTTCATTGAAGATCAGCCTGTTCGACAGAAAAGAGATTTTTGGATATTTTGCAGCATTGAAAAAATTTTCTGAGCGTAGGATATTGTTGAAGGTATCAGAGCCAGTATTGATGGAGTCAGCTTCGATGGCAATTTGCAGGCTGCCAGTCTTGTTATCCATGTCGAGTTCTATGCTGCCACTATTCTTGTCAAAGCGGCCGCGCTGCAAGGACAAGCCCCAGTGCTTGTATTCAAAATTGCTGAAAGTATGCTCAGAGTCGATCAGGTATTTGTCAGCAGCGGCTACCGACAGGCAATAGCCACATAAAAATACTAAAAGGCATTTCTTGAACATGAAAATACCCAATCAAAAAGGCAGTAACAGTCATCATAAGCTGTTACTGCCTGACTTGCCAGTGAGCCGGCCTTAAGGTTTGACGAACTTCAGTGTCATCCTGTCACTTTCACCTATGGCCTGGTATTTGGCTTTGTCTTTTTCCTTGTTGGCCAGGGTAGGTGGCAAGGCCCAGACGCCATTTTCATGGTCGGCAGTATCTTTTGGATTGGCATTGACTTCAGATTTCCCCGCCAACTTGAAGCCTACGCTCTCGGCCAGTTTGATGACATAGCTTTCATGCACATAACCTGTGCTGGCTTTTTCGTCCTGGGTTTTACCGGCTGGCAAACGATGTTCAACCACGCCAAATACGCCACCTGGTTTCAAGGTGTCATAAGCACTCTGGAACAGGGTTTTCATGGCTGGCTCGCCATTTGCTGTCCAGTTATGGATATTCCTGAAAGTCAGCACCATGTCGGCACTGCCTTTGGCTGCATACTCAAGTTTGGCTGGCGGTGCAAACACCCCCATTTCGACCTTGCCGTAGACGGCTGGCGTGGCATTCAGTTTTTGCTTGAAGTTGGCGGCACCCTTGCTGACAGCAGGGTCACCCAGCGCGACGATCATCTTGCCATTGTCGCGCAAATACGGTGCCAGGATTTCGGTGTACCAGCCGCCGCCAGGTGCCAGCTCTACCACTGTCATATTGGGTTTGATGCCAAAAAAATTCAGGGTTTCATAGGGGTGGCGGGCACTGTCACGGACGGTATTGGCTGGGGTGCGTTGTTGCCCTGCGATTGCGGCTTTCAAAGCATCGTCAGCCAGAGCAGCCTGACTGGCACCTATACCAGTGATCATACTCACTGCGAGCAGAAATTGTTTCATGCAAAATCTCCTAAGGAAAAAACATATGACAGGGTGAATCTGTAAACGTTCCACGTAGATGGCAAGCTTTGATCGTGCAGCGCATCATTTGCTTCTCGTGGTTGGTGCTGCCTTGGCGCAATATCAGCACACATTCCGCCAGGCAATCAACAAATACTCGCTAGTGATGCTTGCGCAGAAATGATTATAGGCTCAGACTGTCGCGATTCCATCATGCCCATTTGGCGACACTGTCAGATGATTTCATGAGGGAAAACCAGAGTGAACTACCAGATACAACATGAAAAAATCATCCCTATTAGCGCTGCCGTTGACGGCTACGCTATTGCTGCCATTACTGGCATCTGCCCAAACCCCTGTTTTCCGCTGCGAAGTTGATGGCCGCGTCACCTGGTCAGACCGACCCTGCAAGGGCAATAGCAAGGTCGTCAAAGTCAAGCCCTTGAAATCTGGTGTGCCCAATAATACTAACGGCAAAGCCAAATAAGCGCGTGGTAGTTTGGCTACTGCCTGGCTTGCCCAGCGTCTCTTCGGCCTGTAATAGTCCAGAAGCCTGTCACAAATAGTTTTCCTTTGCAGGAACTTGGCTTATTGACTATAGTCTGACGACAATAAACTATTGAGGAGACCAAGTTGAACAAATCGATTTCTCGTCGTTATGCCACGGGGGCAATGGCTGCCTTGCTGGCACTGGCCAGCCTGCCTGCTGCTGCGGGTTGGTTTACAGGCAAGGGTGTTGAAGGTTCTGGCAATATCCAGAAACAAGACCGTGCCATCAGTGACTACACCAGCATAGACCTCGCCTTGCCAGCCACGCTGGAATTACGCCAGGGCGACAAGGAAGGCGTACAAGTAGAGACAGACGATAATTTGCAAGCCCTGGTGGAAACCGTGGTCGAGAATGGTCATTTGAAAATCCGCAGCGCAGAGAAAAATACTTACCCCAGAACCAAGGTACTGAACATCATTGTCTATTGTAAAAATCTGGACAAGATTGCTGTCAGTGGCTCGGGCAAAATCTGGACTGACAAACTGCTAGCCAAAGACTTGCAAGCCAGGATAGGCGGTTCAGGTGATATACAAATCAAGTCCTTGCAGGCGGGCAACCTGAAAGTTGCGATAGGTGGTAGTGGCAATTTCATGGCAGCAGGCAGTGCCACTGAATTTGACGGTACCATAGGCGGCTCAGGTGATATCAAAGTCGACAAGCTGGAAGCAAAAAATGTCAAAATCAAGATAGGTGGCTCGGGTGTAGCCCTGGTTTGGGCCCGGGACAAACTTGATGTCAGCATAGGTGGCTCAGGAGATGTTGCCTATTATGGCGACCCCAATATCAGTAAATCCATCGGTGGTTCTGGCAGGCTGACACGCAAGGGGAATATGCCTGGTTGAGAGCGTGTTTAAGATATTATTGGGCGTGTGTGATCTAGGCTGATGTGCTGTGTTTATGTTGCTCTGACCCTGTCGACACACGCTCGCTAAAGGTCCTAACCCCTTTCTTATCGCAAGGGCATATAAATATTGCTCAACAAATCTGCGGGTGCAGTATCTCGCGGATTGTTCAGATATTCTTCAAACGGCGGTGCATCATCTATCTCTTCACCGGATGCTGGCAGCCAGACGCCAAAGAACCAGCGGTATACTGGCTGCATGTCCGAGTAAGGGCCTTTATAAGTCAATACCGCATACTTGCCACCGCGCAGTTCAGTCAAAGACAAAGGTTCCTGTAGTGCCTGCTCGGGCAGGGGCTGAGGTGCACTGATACAGGCTTTGGAACGCAACTTGTCTTCTTCCACTGTCATCGCATCGTCATAGTAAATCCCTATCCAGCGGGTATCTTCTCTGAATAATTGCCGTGATGCGGCGCAGCCAGTCAGGATGTCGAAGGTCTTGCTGATGCTCATGTAACTGCCGGTATTCTCTATGCTCAGCAATTGTACCGGTGCGATACTGGTGATGCTGACCGGGAAGTGCAGGTCGCCACTGAGTTCATCCGGCAGCGGGAACTGCTGATGGCTGCCTTCCTTGCGGTAACGTGCCGGTGGTTGCCCATATACCGAAGCAAAGATACGGGTGAAAGATTGCAGGTTGGGGTAACCAGAAAATTCTGCGATCTGGTCTATCGCCATGTCACTACGCGCCAGCAGAGTTGCCGCTCTTTGCAGACGCAGGCGTTTGACGGTTGCCACCACGCTCTCGCCATGGATGGCGCGGTAGATACGGTGCCAGTGATAGGGCGACATGCAGGCGATTTCGGCCAGCTTGTTCAAGTCCAGATCTTCATCAAGATGGGCATGCAGGTAATTGGTGACGCGTGAGAGACGACGTTCATAGCTGACTTGCAGGGCTGGACTGGTGGACAATGCGGACATGCTGGCCTTGGTGGAAATGTTGTTGCTGCTTATTTTATACCTATGTAGATGGCTGCTTGTTGTGACCCCTGATATTCTTCAAAATCAGTCAGATAAAGGCGTTCATGTGCTGTATCACTGGAAAAATAAGACCAGACCTTGCCCCAACCCTCTATGATGGCAGCAGGCATTTCACCTTCGCAGTCAAACACCATATAGCGTCCCGCAGCAATCTTGATGCTGGCGAAATCTGCCGGTGCTGAAGTCACAGCGACGCCCGCAGTCACGTCAAACATGCCACTCGCATCGCTTTCATAATTTGAATACACACCATAGATTTTTCCATCGCCGGTTTTTCCTGGTAAGGTCTCTGGTAAATTCCTGGTAAAGAATTGTCCCCACAGTGGCCCTATCTTGCCCTTGGCATTGTCGGCCTCATCTGCATTACGGGTGCGTACTTGCAGGCCGCTGATTTGGAAGCTGTCTACTGTTACGATTTTTGTTGGCATGTTTTTATCCTTTTAGAAAAATGATGATGTGACTTACTTCTTCATGGGTTGACGTATGATGGTCTTCCAGTTTTCTGGCGCTGCCTTGCGTATATCACTGAGATAAATCTCATGATGCTTGCCTGTCAGCTTGCCGTGCTCGTTGATGTACTGATGCAGGCGGTCTATGGTCGGGCCTTCCTCAGTGAATGGGCCTTTGTGCAGGACTTGTGCGCAGTGACCTTCTGCAAAACTTTCAAAACGTAATTGCTGCAATGCTGGCAGTGATTTCTTCTTGCCCGCTGCAGCGATGGCTTCGGTCGCCATTTGCGCAGTGATAAAGTCAGGCTGCATGATCATCATGGTCCAGCGCCATTCTCCTTTACGGTCCGCCACGAAGGCGGCCATGTCATCTGCCCACCACAGACCTTCCAGTGGCATGACGACATAGTCAATCGCCGCACTGCTTTTCTTGATCATGAACTTCAGGGTATAGGACACCGTAAACAGGGCTTCCACGGCGGCGCTATAGTGATCAGAAGAATTTGGATCACCCTGGCCGTCTATCATGAGAAAATTAAATGCAGGGACATCTACCCCAGTCACACTCTTGGCTGATGCCTGATAGACAGATTTCAATTGTTTCTTCAAATCCAGTTTTTCCATGATGATGGGCTGTTCTTCTTGTCAGAGAAGTAGGTACCTTAGCATGAAGGGATTTGACAAATCTTGCGGACTTGCAGCAGATCGCTATAAAAGGGAAATGATGAATACCATAATGGACACCAATTTGACGATACGTTGTGCCACGGAAGCTGACATCGCCGCCATGCAAGCACTGATTGCCCGTTCCGCAATACAGCTCAGCGCAAACTTTTACACACCAGAGCAAGCACTGGCCCTGCTGACGCATGTATTTGGAGTCGACACCCAGCTCATCCATGACCAGACTTATTTTGTCATTGAAGAACATGGCAAGATGATGGCCTGCGGTGGCTGGAGCAAACGCAAGACCCTGTTTGGCGGCGACCAGGCCAAGCGCGGCGTAGATGAACTGCTAGATCCGGCGACAGAAGCGGCACGAATACGCGCTTTCTTTGTAGAACCGTCAGCGGCACGACGTGGCCTGGGCCGTCTTTTACTGGAACATTGTAGCGCCCAGGCGCAGGCCGCAGGTTTTGCCGTGCTGGAGCTCGCGGCTACCATGCCGGGTGAGCCGCTTTATCTTGCCTGTGGTTTCCAGGTGTTTGAACGCTTCCAGATCGATTTGCCAGGCGGCGTGATTGCCCCGCTCAGCCGCATGCGCAAACTGCTGGCTTGATGTATGCACGATTGATTTATTTGCATACTGTTTATTTATGCTTGATGTGCTGCCACGAACCCAGACGATGATGGCGTGGCGTGGGCTGCGCATTTATGCGCGCATTGAGCCTGTCGATCCAGGCGCGCCAGCTTGCCCATAAGTTGCCGAATATGCTGTCAGGCTGGTCTTGTGTGGCAAGCTTGGCGCCATTTCCAGTTTTTCTATTCATGTTGTTTCCCTATGCAATGCTGTTCACCGGGGCAGTATAGGTGTTAAGCTACGCACAGGAAATCGACAAATTTGCGCTTTTCATACGCATAAATGCACAGTATGCCCGCTTCAAATATACCCATCCCTGAAGGTCCAGATGCCGCACGTCTGGACTGGGATGATTTGCGCTATCTCCTCGCAGTAGCGAGAGGCAGTTCGTTATCAGCCGCCGCAAGAGTGTTGAGAGTCACACATTCCACAGTATTACGCCGTGTAGAAGCCATGGAAGCAAAGCTGGCCGTGCGCCTGTTTGAGCGTTTGCGCACAGGCTATGTCTGCACAGAAGCTGGCGAAAGCCTGCGGCGTGCCGCTGAACAATGTGAAACCCTGATCGCACAGGCTGAACGCGAAATCGTCGGTGGCGATACCCGTCTCACTGGACATGTGCGCGTCACCACCGCCCATGTTGTCGCCATGTACTTGCTCCCCGCTGCATTGGCAACATTTCATGCCCACCACAGCCAGATTGAAGTTGAGGTGCGCACTGCTCGTGCCAGAGTGGATCTGGCGCGACGCGAAGCCGACGTGGCAATACGCATGTCGGCTGACGTGCCTGATACCCTGGTTGGGCGCCAACTAGGACAAGTCAGGATACGCGTGTATGGCTGGCATGCGGCACCTTGTTTAGCAACAATCAAGCCACAAAGCCTGTTGCCGCTGGAGGCATTAACGCGGGATTTTCCCTGGATAGGTTTTGATGGTCAGGACAGGAGTTATGACCGCTGGGTTGATACCTATGTGCCATCCCAAGTCGTGGTGGCACGTGCAGATCATTTTCCCAGTGCGACAGCCCTGATCAAGACCGGCATGGGTATTAGTATCTTGCCGGAATTTGTGGCCAGTGATGTGCCCGGTTTGCGCGCGCTGTCTGAACCAATTCCAGCTCTGCAGTCACCCTTATGGATGTTGACCCATGTGGATCTGCGCAATACAGCAAGGGTCCGCGCCTTCATGCAGATTGCCGGTAATGCACTGGAAGCGGCATTGAAATAGTGCAAGGATTGATGCACTGCAATTAAGAGCGAGCCGTAAACGCAAAAAGCCCACCAGGGGTGGGCATTCCATTCATTCCGGCAAACTGACAACAACCCATGCTATCTGCGTGGTGTCATTGATTGGTGCATCACCCGTGCTATCTGCGCGGTGCAATGTGGGGGTGTTTGCCTGTTCCTGCTGGTCCGCTATAGTTCGGTCCATGACAGGAGGTACCACGAATGAGATCCTTCAACACTTCACTACACCATTTCCCGGTTTGCATAGACATGCAAAACCAGCCGGTGAGAATGAAGGCGCTTTGGAGTAGGCTGAGCTTACTCTGCGGTCTTGTTCACAAGATGCACTATGCATCCAGAGGACTCATACCAATGATATGAGTTCTAATGACAATACCATTTTCCCTAAATCCATGCTATCTGCGTGGTACCAAGGGCCGGTAAGTATCATTCTGCGCATCAGCATTTTGTACTAGACATAAACACTGACAGATGAAGGGTGTCGCCATGCGATTGACTAACCCCCAGCAACCCATGCTATCTGCATGGTGCCACTGGCCGGTAATACTGAATTAGTCAAAAGCACTGCGACCAACAAGGTCAATGAAGACCTTGGTCTGATATTAGGACAGAACTTGGATGTTGCTGGCTTTGTCGCCTTTAGGACCGGCTGTGCGCTCGAAAGACACACGCTGGTTTTCGCTCAGGCTTTTGAAACCGCTGGACTGTATGTCCTGGAAGTGGGCGAACAAATCAGCACCACCTGCATCAGGAGCGATAAAGCCGAAGCCCTTAGCATCGTTGAACCATTTAACTATACCTGTTTGAGTACTCATGTTTTTTTCCTTTTGATAAAAGCATGGGCAAAATCGCCCAAAATGGACTTGTAAGCAAGTGATAAAACCAGTGGAAAAAAGACAGAACAGCCAGAGAGATAAAGCTATGCGGAATTGGGACCAACAAATTAAGGACTTGATGCAAGTACAGGACGGAATATACACGTTTACTTTGGAAGTGCCTAATTTTATTTAAAAATATTTTTGAAGGTATATGAACAGCGGCAACTAATTACTTTGCTGCGCCAACGGATAGAAGCAGGTCCTCCCAGATAATTGTGTCTGAAAAAATTGCTCATCTTCATAGGAAAGCAAATAGTAAAACTGTGCAGTGTAACAATTGATTTTCTTGCTTGACAAGGGGGTGGGTGAAAGTGATTATCTAGTGTTAAAGGCAAGTTAAAAACAAGATGTTTTCAGTCCCATTCAGTCCAAAATTAACCGCATTTATGAAAGTGACAGGCAATGAAACATTATTTTGAATACCAGGATTCCAAGTCTTACAAATTTTGGCAAGTTGAAATAGAAGCGAATACCTTGAATGTGAAATACGGCAAGATAGGCACCGCAGGCCAGGAAAAAATCAGCAGCTTTGATACGCCAGAAAAAGCACAAAAAGAAATGGAAAAGCTGATCAGTGAAAAAACCAAAAAAGGTTATGTAGAAAAAACCGATGCCAGCGCAAAAAAAGTGGCTCGACGCATAGGCGTTAGTTACGACGAAGCAGAAGAAGGCAAGACCTTGCTGGAAAAGGTCACCGCTTTTCTGGACAGTGCCCAGGCTACAGAAGTGGAGTCACTGGTGATTGCTGCCTGGGAAGAAGCCTATGATTGCGGCCCGCAAGAATCCCTGGACCTCATGATAGCCAATCCAGGAAAACTGCCGCAATTGAAAGAATTGTTTGTTGGTGACATGGATTCAGAAGAGTGCGAGATATCCTGGATCACACAGGCAGATTACACAAATCTGTTTGCAGCCTTTCCTTCACTGGAACGCTTGCATATCAAGGGTTCCAAAGACCTGATCCTGTCCTCTCATCCCCTAACGCATGAGCATCTCAAAGCATTGACCATAGAATGTGGTGGCCTGCCCAAAGTGGTCATAGAAAAAATTGCGACGGCGCAATTGCCCAATCTTGAATATCTGCAACTGTATATCGGTGTTGACGAATACGGCTTTGATGGCAAGATCGACGATTTGCGTCCTTTCATGCAAAAAGGACTGTTCCCTAAGCTGAAACATCTGGGCTTGGTGGATAGTGAAATTGCGAACGAGATTGCAACTGAAATTGCACAGGCATCGGTGCTGGAGCAACTGGAAACCCTGGATTTGTCCATGGGCACACTCAGTGACGACGGTGGCCGTGCATTGCTGGAAAGCAGCAAGATAGCCGGGCTCAAGAAACTGGACTTGCATTACCATTATCTGTCGAATGACATGATCAAGGAATTCAAAAAATTATCTATCCTCGTCGATGTCACTGACCAGCAAGATCTTGAAGACGAATGGCGTTATCCTGCTGTCACCGAATAAAGTCAGATGCAGAAATCCCGCTTTGTACTGATAGGTAACCCTGAAAACCGGCGCGTACATTTTTTCCAGGACGCATTGCAGCAGGCAGGGCAGGAGGCTGCCCTGGTCATCCCTTATCTGAGTATCCTGAATGGTGAATGCGAACTGCCTGATGTACTCAGAGATGGTGACACTCTAAGGATAGAGTCACCCGGTGAAAACTTTGCCGTGGAAAAGAAAATACTCGCCCTCGGCGACCTTGAAAATGCCAGCGGCTTGAAAGATGAACGCGGCAGGATTTATCACCCGCGACTATGGTTCCAGGGTTTTTCTAAATTGATGACATCTATAGCGCAGCAGGCTGGGCATGTGAGCTGGTTCAATCACCCTGACGATATTGTCAGCATGTTTAACAAGCCCTTGTGCAAACAAATATTACCAGACTATACGCTACCCAGACTGCCGGTCTTTTCCAGCTATGATGAGTTTTTTGCTTACGCAGAATTGCAGGCATACAGCCGCTTCTTCATCAAACTGAATTCCAGTTCATCTGCATCGGGCATCGTTGCTTATGAATGCAATAAGAGAAATGGCAAAGAGCAGGCTTACTCTACTGTAGAGATCGTGCACGGTCTCGATGGTGAGCGTTACTACAATTCACTGAAAATAAAAAAATATACCGCGAAAAAAGAGATAAGAAATATCTTGAATTTTTTATTTACGGAAGGTGCTATGGTAGAAAGCTGGATACCCAAAGCAAAGCATGAGGACAGCTCTTATGATTTGCGGGTAGTTGGTATCGCAGGCCAGCGCAGGCATGCAATTGCCAGACTCAGTCGTGGCCCCATGACCAATCTGCATCTGGGCAACCAGCGCTGTGCTGTTGATGAGTTGGAGTTGTCCACATCCACCTGGCAAGAGATCGATACCTTGGTAGAAAAGACCATGCAGGCTTTTCCGCGCTCGCTATATGCCGGGCTGGATATCCTGTTGCCCAGAAATGATAAAGCACCGGTGCTGCTGGAAGCGAATGCCTTTGGTGATCTACTTCCTAACTTGCTACACAATGGGGAGAATACCTATCTGGCAGAAATCAATGCAGTCCTGGAAAGGCAGAGGCTGGCTTATGCTTAGTAAAAAAAAAGCGAGTCTGCTTTTTGATATCGACAATACTCTGGTAGACAGGAATGCCGCCTTCCATGCGTATATGCAGAATTTCATCAGCAGGAATCAGGCAGCATTGGCTGAAGAAGATATGTCGCAGGTGCATGCAGAAATGATGGCGCTGGACTGCCATGGCAGAAAAGACCGCAAGCTTTTTTGTCATGAGGTATTGCAGAGTTTCCCAGGACTTCCTTACACCGTAGAAAGCTTGTGGGAAGATCACATGTCACTACCAGTTTTTGTGAGTCCAGATAAGGTACTCAATGAGATGCTGGAACGCTTATCTGCTGATTACCAGCTCATGATTCTTTCCAACGGTTCTGCAAATATGCAGCGTCGAAAACTGCATCAGGCGGGTCTCGCCGATTATTTTGAGCATATCTTTATTTCTGCTGAGGTGGGTTGTGCCAAACCTGATCATCGCTTGTTTTCACATGTCTTAAGCCACTGTCGCCATACCAGTGTAGTGATGATAGGTGATGACTACATCAATGATATGCAGCCAGCTATGTCCATGCATTTGAAAACAGTTTTCATCAATCCTGAAAATGAAACCGTCGCTATCAGGCCAGACTTTGAGTTGTCCAGCATCCATCAACTTGAGGAGGCGCTGGCATGCATGATATGAACCAGATCGTAGGCAAGAGCAATATTCTCTTCATTACTCTTGATACACTGCGTTTCGATGTTGCACAACAGGAGCTTGCGGCAGGGCGCACGCCTTTTTTTGCCAGTTTGTTGCCAGCAGGCTGGGAAGAGCGCCATGCTCCCGGTTCTTTTACTTATGCATCGCATTGTGCTTTCTTCGCTGGATTTCTTCCTACTCCGGCCAGACCTGGTGTGCATGAACGCCTGTTCTCATTGAAGTTTGCAGGCAGTGAAACCACAGGTACGTCCAGCTATTGTTTCGATACGCCAGACATCGTCAGCGGTTTTTCTGGCATTGGTTACCGCACTATCTGCATCGGTGGGGTCGGCTTTTTCAAGAAGCAAAATCCACTGTCTTGCGTCTTGCCCAATCTGTTCCAGGAAAGTTACTGGCGGCCTGAGTTTGGCGTCACCGATCCTGAATCAACCAGGCATCAAGTTGAATTTGCTCAAGAACTGCTGCAAGAAAAACCTGATCAAAAAGTATTTTTATTTATGAATTTATCTGCACTCCATCAACCCAACTGTCATTACCTACCGGGTGCTGATGCTGCCGCCGGTGACAGCCTTGCCACTCATGCTGCGGCATTGCGTTATATCGACAGCCAGTTGCGGCCCTTGTTTCAGACGCTCAATCAAATGGGCGATACCTTCGTGATTCTCAGTTCTGATCATGGCACCACCTATGGCGAAGACGGCTATACCGGGCACCGTCTGGGACATGAGAAGGTTTGGACTATTCCCTATGCTGATTTTCATATGCGCAAAGGGAGTCTGTCATGACAGATGTTGGTAATACGTTTCGCCGCTATCTGGAAGAGACCAATCGTTTTCAAAGCTATCTGTATTCTTACCCGCATAAAACAGCGTACAGGGCTTTTGAGGAAAAACTGGATTTGAAAGAATTGTGGGCAACAGAGAAAAAGCATGCGCTGTATCTCTACACGCATATTCCTTTTTGCCGCATGAAATGCTCGTTCTGTAATTTGTTTACGGTCTCGCATCCCAAAGAAGACCTGGTCAGTCTGTACCTGAAAAAAATCCAGTTGGAAGCAGAAGTCGTGCGTGACGCGCTTGGGGATTTCAACTTTGCCGGTTATGCCATCGGTGGTGGTACACCCAGTCATCTGGAAGTCAGCCAGTTGGAGCAATTGTTCAATGTGTACACCGATGTATTGGGCCTAGATTTGAAAAACACACCGGGCTCCTTCGAGATATCACCTGATACCATCAATGATGAAAAACTAACTTTCCTGTCGCAACATGGGGTGCAACGACTCAGCATAGGCATACAAAGTTTCATCGAATCCGAAGCGCGTTCGGTAGGGCGGGTCCAGCCAGAAACCTTGATGGAACCATTGCTGGAAAAAATAAGCAGCTATCAATTCCCGGTTTTTAATCTGGATCTGATTTATGGCATCCCTGGACAGACACCGGAGACCTGGCTGGCATCGCTACAAAAAGCGGTACAATTCCAACCGACGGAAATCTTCCTTTATCCCTTGTATGTGCGCCCATTGACTTCGATTTTCAAGAAGCATATCAGTATACAAAACGAAGACATACGCAGCAGGCTCTATCGCATAGGACGGGACTTATTGCAGGCTAATGGTTATGTGCAAGACTCCATGCGCCTGTTCCGCAAGCCGGTAGATGGTTTGCGTGAGAGTTCAGAATATTCATGTCAGGAAGACGGCATGATAGGTCTGGGTACGAATGCAAGGTCTTACACAACAGATGTACATTATTCGACAGAATATGCCGTATCCAAACCCAATGTGGCAGCGATCATCGACGACTATGTGGCTAAGGAGCGCGCTGACTTCATGGCGGCAAATTATGGTATACGCCTGTCTGAGGATGACAGAAAGCGGCGCTACCTGATCAAGTCTTTGCTGAAGGCGCAAGGACTGGATGGTGCGCATTACCAAAGCATTTATGGCACGGATGTCTATACTGATTTTCCGGAACTGCAAATCCTGCTGGAAATGAATCTGGCACAAGAAAACGCAGGTCGCATGCAATTGCAGGGTGAGGGTATGGCTTATTCCGACCTCATTGGTCACTGGTTTATTTCGCCCGCTGTAAAAAACAAGATGCAGGAGTATGTCGTCAAATGAGCCTGAAAGTCATTTATCGCGGACACCTGACAGATTGCAACTACAGTTGCGAATACTGTCCGTTTGCCAAAGAGAAAAACAGCCGCGAACTGCAGGCGCTGGATAAAAAAGATCTGGACAGATTTGTCGATTGGGTAGAGCAAAACAGCAGCGCAGCCCAGCCCATGGAAATCTTTATTACACCTTATGGTGAAGCCCTGGTGCGTAAATGGTATCAGGAAGCTGTGATACGTCTGTCGCATCTGCCTCACGTGAGCAAGGTGGCGGCGCAAACCAATCTGGCCTGGAATACACAATGGCTCTCGCGTTGCAATATCCAGACTACAGCTTTGTGGACGACCTATCATCCCGACTTTGTGACGGAAGAAAAATTCCTCAGCAAATGCCAAGAACTGGCCGCACTGCAAATACGCCATAGCGTAGGTGTCGTGGGCTTGAAACAGCATTTCCCGCAAATTGTTTCTCTGCGCCAGCGCCTGCCTCAAGATGTGTATATGTGGATCAACGCCTACAAGCGTGAAGTTGATTATTACTCGGAGGAAGAAATTGCTTTTCTCGAGAACATCGATTATTTGTTCAGCTTGAACCTGCCCTGGTATGAAAGCATGGGTAAAGCTTGCAAAGCTGGCAGTGAGGTAGTGTCTATCGAAGGTAATGGCGACCTGTTCCGCTGCCACTTCATCAAAACCCGCAAAGGCAATATCTTCACGGACCCACTGGCAAGTCTGCTCAAGAAGGAAGTTTGCAGTAAAGCGACTTGTCATTGCCACATAGGTTACATCCATCTCGATGACATGAAATCGCATGAAGTGTATGGCAGCGGTTTGCTGGAAAGAATACCTGTGCGTTTTGCCAGGTAAGTGGCAAATCAGGTAAGCAGTTTTTCCTTATATGATTTTTTAATTCTTTTAACTGAAAACAATCGTTTGTCGTCTATGGGCAAGGAAGTAATATCGGTTGAACTTAAAGCTCACTAGCATGGAAAGTGATACCGTATGAATATAACTTCAAATTTAGCCTTAGCCCTGCCACAGCGACGAAATGCCTTACTGGTAACTGCCTTGCTTGCTGCCTTTTCTGCAATGTCTGCACAGGCTCAGGAGATCATCCCGTCGCAAGCAGATACCGTGATCGTGACTGGTACGCGCAGCATCAAACGTACTGTGTCTGACTCTGAAGCACCGGTCGATGTATTAACTTCCAAAGAGTTGCAATCGACAGGTTCCGGCGAGCTGGCAACGGTGTTGAGCCGTTTGCTGCCTTCTTTGAACTTCCCGCGTCCTGCCGTGGCAGACGGTACATCTGCCAGCCGCCCGGCGCAATTGCGTGGTCTGTCACCTGACCAGACACTGGTTCTTGTGAATGGCAAACGCTGGCATACATCGGCTGTCGTGAATGTGAATGGCACGGCAGGGCGTGGTTCTTCACCGGCGGATTTGAATACCATCCCCATCAGTTCCATCGACAAGATAGAAGTCTTGCGTGATGGCGCAGCAGCACAATATGGTTCAGATGCGATCGCTGGTGTCATCAACATCATCCTCAAAAAAGGGGCAGATGGCGGTGAAGTGCAAGTGGGTGGTGGCCAATACAGCAAACGCGATGGTACACAAGCCAGCCTGAGTGCCAACTTTGGCACAGCACTGGGCGACAAGGGCTGGGCGCGTTTTACCGCAGAACTGCGCAACCAGAATGAAACCAACCGTGCGGGTGCTGATTTCCGTAATCCGCTGGAACCCATGTACGGAAGAGTTAATCAGGTACAGGGTGACCCCAAGCTGCAACAGATCAACCTGGGTGCCAATGCCTCGCTGGCGCTGGCAACTGATATAGAACTGTACGGCTTTGCCAATTACAGCCGCCGCAACACCGATGCTGCAGCGACCTGGCGCACGGCCTACACCACAGGCACGACCTTGCGCACCCCGCAGTACCCAAATGGTTTTCTGCCGAATGAAGCAGGAACGAATACGGACGTGTCTGTCGTAGGTGGTGTCAAAGGCCGTAGCTATGGCTGGCGCTGGGATGCCAGTGTCAATTATGGGTCCAGCGAATTCAGCCTGGATGTCAACAATACCGTCAACCTGAGCCTGGGTGCCACCAGCCCGAAGAAATTCTATGCAGGCAAGTTGAAAAATACCCAGACCCTGGCAAATTTTGATGCGGCCAGGGAGATAGAATTCGCTGGCCTGGCAAATCCGCTGACGCTGGCGCTTGGTGCAGAATACCGCCGTGACCAATATGAAATCGGCGCGGGTGAAGCAAATTCTTATTTCGGTAGCGGTGCCCAGGGCTTCTCTGGTTTTCAGCCTTCAAATACAGGCAGCTTCAGCCGCCACAGCGCAGCTATCTATGCCAACGTCGAAGCTGAACTGAGCAAGCAACTGAGCGCTTCGCTGGCTTTGCGTCATGAGAATTACAGCGATTTTGGCAGTGTCACTTCTGGTAAATTGTCTGGGCGATTTGAGTTCACTAAAGAATTTGCCTTGCGTGCTGCAGCGTCGAATGGCTTCCGTGCACCTTCACTGGCGCAGCAGAATTACACCATCTCAACCACTAATCTGATCACCATCAATGGCAGTTCTCAATTGGTGGATACCGGTACTTTTGGTGTTGCCACGGCTGCGGCCAAAGCTCTGGGTGCTGTACCACTGCAAGCAGAAAAGTCTCGCAACTACAGCCTTGGTGCAGTCATACAGCCTGGTAAGAATGCAACTCTCAGTATTGATGCTTACCAGATCGATATTGATAAACGCATCCTGTACTCTGGCAATCTGGTCTTGCCTGCGGCTTTGCAAAGTGTGTTGGCGCAGCAGGGTGTACTGGTAGGTGCAGCCCGTTATTTTACCAATGCGCTGGATACCAAAACCCGTGGTGTTGATATTGTTGGCTCGTATCAGATTCCCTTGTCTGGAACAGACAAGCTGGGCTTCACCGTGGCATATAACCACAACGACACGACAGTAAAAAATGTCGCAGCCAATCCGGCGATTTTGACGAAAAACAATCTCTTGCTGATAGACAGACAAACCATCAACCGAGCCACCGAGGCGACGCCAAAGGACAAGTTCAGCATTGCTGCTGACTATACTTTTGCCAACTGGAATATCCATGGCCTGGCCACGCGCTATGGCAGCTTTGTCTCACCACAAAACAGCGTTACGCTGGACCAGACATATAGCGCCAACTTGGTGCTGGACCTGGCTGCCAGCGTCAAACTCGGTAAATGGACTATCAGTGCCGGTGTCGATAACCTGACTGACAAATACCCGGACCAGGTGACATCGGCAGGTAATTTGAATTCTGGCGGAACCCTGCCTTATTCCACATTCTCGCCATATGGTTTCAATGGTCGTTACTACTACGCGAAGGCTGCTTACGCATGGTAATGATGTGATTTGAACATTTGCTTTACTAAGGGCTGCTTGATGCAGCCCTTTTTCTTTTGCATCTCTGTACTTGGGATAATTATTAAATTGCGGCATTTATTTACCGTTAAACGATAAATAAATCTTGTATTTCGAAATTATTGATTTAGAATTCACTTCATCAATTCAATCAGGAGTTCCAAATGCAAGTTCAGAAACATGCCAGGATTGCCAATATTCGCAAGTTGAGCAGATATTTTCTCTTTCTGACCGTGCTTACTATGGTCATCATTGCTATTGGCGGCATTGGTTTTCCTATTTTCTTGATGACGGTATCTTCTGGCGACTTGACGGTGACCGAATACCTGGCGCGAGCAGCAATAATGGACGATGGCTATTTCTCGCTGCTGAAAGAGGGCTTGAGTTTGCAGTTAAAAGTTGTTGCAGGACTTGCCTGGGTCGTTTGGAGTGCTGTGATTGGGCTGGTACTCGTCCATATTAATCAATTATTGACTTGCTTCCATGAAGGAGAAATTTTTAACAAGAAGGCCATCTTTCATGCCAGACGAGCGTTCAACATCAACTTGATAGTCGTTGCTTCAATGGTGGGCGTGGATTTCCTCTCCATCCTTTTGAGTCATATCTATCCAAGCAATGGCAATACGGGTGATGTAGGCCACTTTATTGCTCGCATATTTGATCACCTGACATGGATAGGTTTTTTCCTGCTCTTGCTCTGGTCGCTGGAAATCGGCGTAGACCTCAATGAAGAAGCTGAACTGACCATCTGAGGACGCTATGCCTATTACTGTTAATCTTGATGTCGTCCTCGCCCAGCGCAAGATGCGTTTGAATACCCTGGCTGAGCTCGTCGATATCACACCACAAAATTTATCTGTGCTAAAGACCGGCAAGGCCAAGGCGATACGTTTTGATACGCTGGAAAAAATCTGCGAAGTATTGGCATGTCAGCCGGGTGATATTCTGGCATACACGCCTGACACTGAATCAGACTGATGCACTATCAGGAAACTTGCCCACATACCTGGCACGCGGACGTATGAGCTGGCCAGTGTCTACCTGCTCCATTGCGTGGGCTATCCAGCCCGCCGTGCGGCCCAATGCAAACAGGATTTGCGCAGCACCCGGTGGTAATTGACAGGCAATTTCAACTGCCACCAGGCCAAAGTCTATATTCAGTTTTTGCCCTGTCAGGTGTTCTGCCAAATCCGCCACGGCAAACAAGTCTGCATGCTTTTTCCTGTCCAGCGTCTTCATCAGCAGGGCGCCGCGTGGGTCGCCATCCGGGTAAAGCGGATGAGAGAAACCCGGCAGCCTGGGTGAGAAATGCTCATGCGCATCATGGTTGTGCAGGCGTTTTGACAAGAAGCTGCTCACATCACATCGAGGTGTCACCAGTGCAGCACGCAGCATGCGGCTGACACGCAGGCTTTCACCACCGTGTTTGGGGCCTGAGAGCGCAGCCAGTCCAGCTACCAAGGCCATACCCATGTTCGCACCTGCAGAGGTGACGCAGCGCACGGTAAACGTCGAGACATTCAATTCATGATCAGCGCTGACGACCAGGGCTGCGCGTATTAGTTCTGCTTGTTCCTCGTCCAGCTGCCAT
Source organism: Undibacterium sp. (assembly GCF_030683615.1). Taxonomy (NCBI): domain Bacteria; kingdom Pseudomonadati; phylum Pseudomonadota; class Betaproteobacteria; order Burkholderiales; family Oxalobacteraceae; genus Undibacterium; species Undibacterium sp. The sequence continues at coordinate 197,653 of NZ_JAUXQE010000037.1, read as the reverse complement.
GCTGCAGCAAGTTTTTGGTGAAATGTCTGGTAGTCGGGTGCAACCCCTAATAGTGCTGCAGCCATCAGGTGCATCCATAGCATCGCCTTTTGGTGAGTATGGATGTCAGGCATTTCTTCTACTGTGTTAGCCAGCAGGGGCAATATGCTGACGGCTCTTTCGTATGGCGGAAGATGAGCTGTCAGGTCCAGAAACCCGGGCCATAGCGTAATCAGGGCAGTCAGGCAAGTCTGGGGAAGATCAGGATTTGCTTCGCAATCCCACAGAATCCATGCAGTCTGTTCCAGCGTATGCGTGCCTGCGAGTTCATCGACTGCATGACCACGGTAATACAATTTTCCATTCTTTACCTGGGTGATTTTGGATTCGAGGACAGGCACTCCCCAGTCTATCGCTGATTCGGCAGCGCCGCCTGCCCGCTTGTTGTCGCTAGTGCGTGCCAGCAGGCGCAATACCTCTTCTTTCAAGTACCGTTTCGCTCTTTGTCCCTGGTGCTGCTGCGATTGCAGCAAGCCTCGGCTGACGTAAGAATACAAGGTCGGCAGGCTAACGCCGAGCAATTCGGCGGCTTGTCTGGCAGTGAGGGTGTTATCCACGATTAATTTATATTGATAGGCTGAATCAAGATTGACCACAAGGTGATGCAGATTCTAGACTGCAAGCATACACATCAGATCAGATGTGTGCCAGTTTGATTTTATTCAGGAGCGCATCATGTCGGCAGCAGCATTATTGGCATCCTTATGGGAAATGGGCGGTGGAAAGCCTGAGGCTTTGCAGCAGCTAAGTTTCAGCGGCGAAAGCGCGCAATTACCATCGACATTCCAGGTGGGTGATGTGGCCTCTGCCAGTATTGCAGTGCAAGCCCTGATGGCAGCACAGTTATGGCAGGATCGAGATGGAGCTGAACAAAAAATCACGGTGGACAGACGTCATGCCCTGGCCATGTTCAAGAGCGACCGTTATCTCAGCGTTAATGGCAAACCTGCCGATGACCCTTGGAGCAAGATAGCCGGATACTACCAGGCCGGCGATGGTCGCTGGATACAATTGCATACCAATTTCCCGCATCACCGTGATGGCGTACTGGCAATATTGCAATGTGCAGATGAGCGCACAGAAGTTGCCAAAGCCATCGTTGGCTGGAAAGCGGCTGAGCTGGAGCAGGTACTCGCCGATGCAGACATGTGCACCTCCATGATACGGACAGAGCAGGAGTGGAAGGCGCATCCGCAGGCACAGGCCATTGCTGACTTGCCATTGTTTGAAATCAGACGCATAGGCGATGGCCCTGTCGTACCTTGGACGCAGGTAAATGGACAACGCCCCTTGAGCGGTGTGCGGGTCCTGGATTTATCCAGGGTGATTGCAGCACCCGTAGGCGCGCGCACGCTGGCTCAGCATGGTGCTGATGTATTGGCGGTCAGTGCGGAACACTTGCCGAATATTATGCCGCTGGTGATGGATACTGGCCGTGGCAAACGTTCAGCGCAACTGGATCTGCGTGACGCAGGAGGGCGACAGCAATTGCATGAACTGATAGGCGATGCCGATGTTTTCATGCAGGCATACCGACCCGGTTCTTTGTCCCAATTAGGCTATTCTGCAGAAGAATTATGTGCACTGCACCCTGGTCTGATACACGTCAGCCTGTCAGCATATGGCCATGTCGGCCCCTGGGCAAAAAGGCGTGGCTTTGACAGCCTGGTGCAATCGGCCAGCGGCATTGCAGATGCAGAAGGGCAGGCTGTATGTAGTGCAGCGCCAGGTAAACTGCCTTTCCAGGCACTCGATCATGCAACAGGTTATTTGCTGGCCTATGCAACCATGCTGGCCTTGCAAAAACGCGCCATTGAAGGTGGTAGCTGGCAAGTCAGGGTCTCGCTGGCGCAGACAGGACGCTGGCTGCAAGCCATGCCCAGGCGTGGTTTGCATGAAGATGCTGCGGAATTGCGTGCTGAAGAAATTGCCGGTTTTTTGCAGACTTCAAACTCAGGTTTTGGCCAGATACAGACGATTGCGCCGGTTGAGAAAATGAGTCTGACACCAGCACGTTTTGAATTGCCCGCACCAGTATTGGGGCAACATGCAGCAGTGTGGATGTAGAATGTAGCGCATGAACAATAAGCTACAGACATCACGGTGAACACCAATATCCTGCAATTCAAAGTCAGACAGCCGTTGGGAAAGAAAATACTGCTGATCAATCCTCCACATACGGCGATAGGCAGCCGCATGCCACATGAACAATTGCCGCCGCTTGGCTTGCTCAGCGTGGGAGGGCCGCTGATAGATGCGGGATTTGAGGTGGAATTGCTGGATGCTGAATTTGGTCCCATGGCGCTATCAGCGATCATTGAATATGCCGTGGCCGCTCAGGCAGACATTATCATGATGGGGCATTCCGGTTCCACTTCCGTACATGTCACTATCGTTGAACTGGCAGGCATGTTGAAACAGCGCATGCCGGATGTCACGCTGATTTATGGTGGCGTCTTTCCTACCTATCACTGGGAAGATGTACTCAACGAATGTGCAGCCATCGACTACATCGTCAAGGGAGAGGGAGAGCGGACGACCACCTTGCTGATGCAAGCGCTCAGCACAGGCAGTGGCTTGCTGGAGGTGGATGGCATCGCCCTGCGCGTGGATGGCGCACCTTTTGCCACGCCTGCTGCGGCCATGATAGAAAAGCTTGATGATTATCGGGTGGGCTGGGAACTCATAGACCACAGCCGTTATTCCTACTGGGGCAATATGCGTGCTGTGGTCGTGCAATTTTCCCGTGGTTGCCCCTACCTGTGTAGCTATTGTGGACAGCGTGGTTTCTGGACGCAATGGCGTCACCGTGACCCTGTCAAGTTTGCCCAGGAGTTGGCACGCCTCTATCGCGAACAAGGCGTGGAACTCATCAATTTCGCCGATGAATTACCGACTGGATCTCGCAAAGCCTGGAAGGCTTTTCTGGAAGCCCTGATTGCCGAGAACGTACCGTTGACACTGGTAGGCTCGACACGCACTGGTGACATCGTGCGGGATGCTGATATCCTGCATCTTTACAAAAAAGCCGGTGTCATACGCTTTTTGCTGGGTATCGAAAGCTATGATGAGGCGGTGCTGAAAAACATCAAGAAGGGTGGTACTACCAGTGAAGACCAGGAAGCGATACGCCTGCTGCGCCAGCATGGCATAGTCTCGATGGCGACTTATGTGGTGGGCTTTGAAGAAGAAACTGATGCCGATTACTGGCGCTCACTCAAGCATTTATTGCGCTACGACCCCGACCAGATACAAATGCTGTATGTGACACCGCACCGCTGGACACCTTATTTTCCTACCGTGGAAAACCGCCGCGTTATTCAAACCGATACCCGTAAATGGGATTACAAGCATCAGGTATTGGCCACCAATAAAGTACCGCCATGGCGCGTGATACTGTGGGTAAAAACCATGGAAGTCATCATGCAGACCAGGCCAAAAGCCATCTGGCGCATACTCAGTGGCCGTGACCCTGCCTTTGCCCATGCCATGCGCTGGTATACCAGGATAGGCAGGCGGGTCTGGTTCCATGAAGTTGCCGAATACCTGTTTGGTACCAGGCAAATCAAGAACGGCCCCAGCCTGGCCAAGTTCTGGGGTGCATCCCTGCATGAAAATGAAGAAGCGTTGGCCAAGAAAAAGAAGAAGGTGATTGCCATCAAGGCCAGTTCGGTGAGTTAAAGCAGACTGTGGTCCGGTTATTTGCGCAGCCAGTTTTCCAGCGCAGTGATAAGCCCCGGCGCTTTTTCCAGGGGCGACATATGGCCGCAATCTTCGAAGACATGTAGTTTGGCGTTTGGCAATCCGCTTGCCAGTTTTTCTGATTCTGAAAGGCTGCGCATCTGGTCATTTCTGCTGGCGACGACCAGGGAAGGGCAGGTAATCTGCGGCAATTCATGATGTCCGTCAGCGCGCACGATAGACAGTTGCTGCAAGAAGACTTGTTTGCCGAGTGCCAGTGACATGGCCTGCAAATGCGCCAGCATGACAGCATCATCCTGGCGTTGTGGATGCAGCGCACGGCGCAGGGCCGTCATGGTCTGGCCCTTGTAGGGATAATGTTCCAGCAGTTTGATTTGCTGGCGGTTTTTATTGTCTTCATCTGCTGTGCTTGCGCGTGCTGAAGTATTCAGCAAGACCAGGCCGCGTATGGATTTGTTTTTTTGATGAGCCAGCCACGCCAGATGGCGCGCCACATAGCCGCCCAGAGAAAAGCCGATGATGATGCCATTGTCAGGCAATGCAGTGAGCAAGCCTTGCGCCATACCTTCTATGCTGGCACCCTGGTTCAAATCAGCAAAATGCACTTGTCCCAGTTGCTCCAGCCCTGGCAGCATGAATTTCCATAAGCTGGTATCGCACATGAAACCGGGGATGAGCAGGAACTGGCGTGCTGGCCCTGTATCAGATATGGTGAATTCAGACATGCAGCTTGAAGGTGGATGATTATTTTTTCTTGATGTTTTGCAAAAGATTACTCACTTGCTGGCCTAGTGGTATGTCATGCTGACGCAATAATTGTACATGCAAGACCAGGTTCTCCAGCACCAGTTTGGCCGCCACCGCCAGCAAAGTGACCTGCTTGTCTTCATTGCTGAAGTTTTCCATGGCATCGGCCATGTCGCAGAGGTGCTTTGCTGTAATGGCGCGTAACTCATCTTCTTCAAAGGGCAGGTCAGCAAAATCTATCGGATCTTCCTTCTCCACTTCCTGCATCAGTTCTTGCAGTTGCTCTGGTGTGATGGACATATGCGCCCCTGAAAATAGTGAAACTGACTTTATGCCATTTCTCTATTCTCATTGTAGACTGCTTTTGAAGTGACTGAATACTGACATTATTTTCTAATCGATAGTCCAAAGACAGCCAGTCCACCCAGTGCCAGTAATGCACCCAGCCAGCCGGTTGATGTCCAGCCATACCCCATCGTGATGACCGCACCACCCAGCCAGGCACCGAGTGCATTTGCGACATTGAATGAAGAGTGATTCAAAGCCGCAGCCAGGGTCTGTGCATCACCCGCCACATCCATGAGGCGTATCTGCAATGCTGGCCCGATGGCGACCAGGGTGCCGAGTAAAAATACCCAGATGATTGCTGATATTGTGTATGTCATCGCGAGAGAGACACCACCTAAAACCAGTGCATTCCACAGCAACAGGCCAGCGATGGAACGCAGCAGATTTTTGTCAGCCAGATGCGCCCCCAGCATGCTGCCTGCCACCATGCCCACACCAAACAGTGACAGTATCAAAGGGATGACGCCAGCAGACATTTGGGTGACTTCTGTGAGTATGGGTTTGATGTAGCTGAACACAGCAAACATGCCGCCAAATCCCACTGCACCTATGCCCAGTGTGAGCCAGACCTGTTTGTTGGCCAGCGCACTGATTTCACTTCTGGGATTTGCGTTTTTTGTTGCGGCTACATTCGGTACAACGAAATACACAGCCACGCTGCTGAGTATAGCCAGGGAGGCGACAAAAACATAAGCAGCCTGCCAGCCCCATGTCTGCCCCAGCCACGTTGCGGCAGGTACACCAAGCAGGGTAGAACTGGTCAGGCCCAGGATGACCAGTCCCACCGCCGTGGCGCGTTTTTGCGGTGCTACCATATTCGCTGCAACCAGCGTGGCAACACCAAAGTAGGCACCGTGTGGCAGGCCAGCTATAAAGCGCACGACATTCAGTGACAGGAAATCAGTGGTCAGCGTCCCGGCGAAGTTACCGGCAGCGAACAGTAATATGAGCGCGATCAGCAAAGTCCTGCGCGGCCAGCTGGCGGTTAACACGGCAAACATGGGGGCGCCCATGACCACACCAAAGGCGTAAGCACTGATGACATGGCCAGCCTCTGGTATGGATACCACCATGTCCTTCGCCACTTCCGGCAGCAAACCCATCATGGCAAATTCGCCCGTACCTATGGCAAATGCACCCAGGCCCAATGCCGTGACTGCATATAGAAATCTGCGCCGGGTATTTTCAGTAGCATAGGCATTCAATGATGCTGGAGTGGTCGACATGGTATTGGGCATGATGGGCAATCAGAAAGAGAGATTAATTTGCAACGGTGAAACGCTTCTGGATATGCCTGGGCGTTTCCAGTTCATCCACGATAGCGACTGCCAGATCCTGTACAGAAATGCCCGCAGGTGCATCGGCGACACCGGGCAGCAGATTGTCTGCACCTAACCGGTATTGCCCGCTACGCTCGCCGGGAGCCAGGGCTATAGGTGGCGACAGGAAAGTCCATTCCAGCGTGTCTTCCTTCTTGATGAGATTCAGCGCTTCTCTTGCCGCCAGTGCGCCTTGCTTGTATTCGGCAGGGAATCCCGGTGTATCCACCAGTTGCACCCCAGGTGCCACGAACAAACTGCCTGCGCCACCGACGACCAGCAGGCGTTTGACACCTGCCTGTTTGATGCCGCTAAAGATGGCTTGTGTACCTTGCAAGAACAGATCATGGATTTGCGCTTCGCCCCAGCCCGGGTTGTAGGCACTGACTACGGCATCTTGCCCAGCCACTGTTTGTGCGACCTGCGTAGCATCCAGGACATCTGCCAGCACCACAACAAGCCCGGCTTGCGCCGCTACTTTGGATGGGGTGCGTGCCAGCAAGGTGACTTCATGCCCGCGGCTCAACAGTTCTGCCAATACGGATGTGCCTACAAAACCGGTGCCGCCAATTAATGCAATTTTCATTTGAAACTCCTTTGTGTGTATGCTTAGTTTGTGATGAATAGTTTGAATGCTTAATGATTTCTTGAATAGATAGTCAAAATCACTAACACTATGAAGCTGCACTAACAAATTAATGATTTATCTGGAGTGGGAATGGAACAGTACAAACGCATGGCCCTGTTTGCCGAGGTAGTCACCGCAGGTTCTTTGACGAGTGCCGCCCGCAATCTGGGCATGACGCCGTCTGCAGTCAGCCAGCATTTGCGGGCGCTGGAAACTGACCTGGGTTTGTCCTTGTTGCATCGTTCGACACGCAAACTGACGCTGACAGAAGCCGGTGCGCGCTATTTTGAAGGTTGTGCCGCCATGGTGGCGGCCGCCCGCTCAGCCGAGCAGGCGCTGGCCCGTCACAGGGATGAACCTCAGGGTGAATTGCGTATCGCTGCGCCCATAGGTTTTGGCGGCATGCTGGCACGAGCCCTGATGCCTCTGCAAAAATATCCCAAGCTGAGTTTGTGCCTGCTCGTGGATGATGCAGTGGTTGACCTGATTGATGAACGCATAGATATCGCGCTACGGGTAGGTAACCTGCCTGATTCCAGTCTTGTGGCGCGCAGGCTGGGTGTCATGCCCGCCCAGCTATGCGCAGCGCCTGCTTACTTGAATGAGCATGGCTGGCCGCAGCATCCTGATGATCTGGAACAACATGTCTGGCTGGGTGGCGCATCCACCCGTCATTTGCAGCTGTCCGGGCCAGACAAGACCAACATTGACATCAAGCTGCCAGTCAGGATACGGGCTACCCAGGTCACTGCCTTGCATGCGTTATGCGTGGCAGGCTGGGGTATCAGTATCGCAGTGAGTGAGGATGACCGCCGCGCTTTGGAAAATGGCAGCCTGGTGCCAATTTTGCCTGACTGGAAATTGCCTGATCTGGTCTTGCATGCGATTACACCGCGTCGTGACGAACAGCCGGCCAAGGTACGCCATGCCCTGGCTTTACTCGCGGATTACATTGCCAATTATGCAACCTGAAAAGTGCTGGGCTCAGTGATTCAGCGGAAAGAAAAGCGCTCCAGCAACTCAAAATCTGCACCAGCCTGATGTTCGATAAACAAGGCAATGCTGTTGATGATTAGCGGTTCAGGCAAAGTGAAATACTGGATGGCGGCAGCATGCAGGCTATCGGCAACTGCTCCCGCATCCAGCCTGTCAGTCAGCGTTATATGGAAGCGGAATTCTTCTGCTGTGTAGGGGTAACCCCATTCCAGCAGCAAGTCGTTTTGACGGGGACTTAATGGCATCTGCTGGCGGCGCGCCAGTTCAGCCCGGCTCATGGGTGCGCGGAAATGATCGAAATGGCTGACGCAGGCAAAAGCAAATTCGTTCAGCGCAGGCTGTTCTCCCGTTGGACGCAAGGCCAGGAATTTGCCCATCCATTGTACTTCTGGTGCCTGTATCTTGATATGGTTTTGCTGCTTGCAAAATTCTTGTAAGGCTTGGTGCAAGTTTGCTTCAGTCAAACCATCAGCAAGCTGGAAAGGGGCTTTCAGCGTGGCATGAAAACCGTAACGGCGTGCATCCCGCGTCAGTTGCCACTGCATGTCTGCAGCCAGCCCGGCAATGGCGGGCTGGGGTAGTTGCTGGCCGTTGATTGCATCGCGGCCCAGCCACATCGAACCTCGTCGCCACCACTCAGCATCGGGGGCGAAGTACAGGGCATACCTTGTCATTCGATTTTTTAACGTAGATCAGTCTGCAACCTGGTCAGTAGGGAAGCGCAAGGAATCCCTGAGCAAGAAGCCCATGGACATATTCATGTTGACGTTCTTGGGTGGTATCGGTTTGGTAAACCACTTTTCGTAAATACGGTAGATTTCATTGTCATGGATGAGTCTGAGCATCTCGTTGTCGACAATTTTCTTGAAGGCGGGGTCATCCTTGCGCAGCATGATGGAGTAAGGCTCAATCGACAATGGATCGCCGACGATGGCGAAGGATGCCGGTGCTTTGGACTCTGCCCTCAGGCTGTACAGCAATACGTCATCCATAGGGAAGGCATCCGCCCTGCCATCTTCGACCATCTTGAAAGAATCCTGGTCGCTATTGCCTTCCACCAGTTTAATGTTGAGTGAGCTGGTGTCATTCCTGTCATTCAATAATTTGACGGTGGTAGTGCTCTTGGTAGTCACAACGGTGCGGTTGCGTAGTTGCGGCCAGTTTTTGATGCCGCTGTCCGCTTTGACCAGGGCGCGTACGCTGGAAAAGAAATGCGGGATGGTGAACGCTACTTTCTTGCGTCTTTCTGCATTATTGGTGGTGCTACCGCATTCCAGATCTATCTTGTCCTCCAGCAGGGCGCTAAAGCGCGTTGCCGAATCGACGGGGAAGAACTGTATTTTCATGGCCGGCATTTTCAATTCTTTTTTGATGGCCTCGGCAACTTTCAGGCACAAGTCCACCGAATAACCCAGGGGCTGCTTGTTTTCATCCGTATAGGAAAAAGGGGCGGTTTCACGTATGCCTATCACCAGGGTCTGAGTCTTGCGTATCTTGCCTATGGTATCGCCTGCTTCTGCCAGTAAGGGCAGGGCCAGACACATCACGGCAGTCATGCCACTAATTGCTTTTCGCATCATATTTTCCACCTGTAATTATGTGATAAACCTTGTGAGCTTACGCCTATTGCTAAACGACTCTAACAGTCATGGTACAAGACAAAGTATGAAATTCAAGCTTCGCAACAAAACAAGATTTAGTAAAAAAGTTAAAATCATATTGCTTGATCGCAATATCTAAGTTAGTAAACTGTTTTTTTGCCATCTTTGCTGGTCATCAAGACAGTCTCTCCTTACTCGCTAACTCATTGGCAAATCATGCTAAGGTGACGACATTCCTACAGTTTTTTCATCGTCATGAATTTTTCTTCAAGCGCCAGCTCACTGTCCCCGTCATTGTTAACAATTCGCAACGCCAACATCGTCAGCGCCGACAGTGTTATTTCTGGCTCCATGGTGGTTAGTCAGGGCAAGATCACTGAAGTGGCAGGGGGCGTAGCCGGGCTGGCCGGAGACGATTGGCATGGTGATTATCTCTTGCCGGGTCTGGTTGAAGTGCATACCGATAATCTGGAAAAACACCTGATGCCGCGCCCCAAGGTAAACTGGCCTGTCCTTCCTGCCATACTGGCACATGATGCACAGATTGCAGCGGCGGGTATCACTACCGTGCTCGATGCCGTCTCTGTTGGTGATATAGACCCGGACAGTGTGCGTATGCAAACCCTGCAGCCCTGCGCAGATGGCTTGCGTATTGCTTCAGAGGCAGGCTTGTTGCGTGCCGAACACTTCCTGCACATGCGCCTGGAACTGGCTGAGCCGGATTTGTTGCAAATGTTTTCACCCTTCCTGCAAGATGAAAGACTGAAGCTGGTTTCGCTGATGGACCATACACCTGGCCAGCGCCAGTGGACAGATTTATCGCATTACCGTGTCTATGTGACAGGCAAGCGCGGCTGGAGTGAGCAAAAGGTCGACAAGATGCTGGGTATTTTGCTGGAGCGCCAGCAGCGCCATGTGGCGGAGAATCGTCAATTGGTGATACAGGCGTGCCAGCAACATAGCCAACCCATCCCGCTGGCTTCGCATGACGATACTACTGCCGAGCATGTACACGAAGGCGTGGCCGGTGGCGTCAGCATGTCAGAATTTCCTACCAGCTTGCTGGCAGCACAAACGGCCAGGCAGCAGGGGCTGTCCATCGTCATGGGGGCACCCAACCGTGTGCGCGGTGGCTCGCATTCGGGCAATGTCTCAGCCAGTGAATTGGCCAGACATGATTTGCTGGATATACTATCTTCTGACTACGTGCCCTCCAGCTTGTTGCAGGCAGCTTTCATGTTGCAGGAAGATGGCTATGACTTGCCCAAGGCGATCGCTACCGTCAGCCAGGCACCGGCAAGGGCAGTGGGGCTGCATGACAGAGGTGAAATCGCCGTCGGCTTGAAGGCCGACTTTATCCGTGTACGTATGCTTGGCACACTGCCCGTTGTCATTGCAGCCTGGCGCGACGGCATACAAGTCGCCTGAACTTAATGATCCAATACAGCCTGGATGGCCGTGAGAGCCTCCAGCGCGCCCATGGCCAGTCCTACATTCTGAGCAAAGGGAACCTGGGATTCGCGTAAGTTTATACGCAGCAGGCGACCGCCATATTCCAGCATCACACGATGGCTGAAATTGCGCACACTAGGGATAGCTGTGCCCGCCCCCAGTTCTATCACCAAAGGTCGGCTCGCCCGGCTTAACCAGTTGGCCTGCAGGGCGGCCTGTTGCTGTGCCCTTTGCTCCAGCCAGTCGGCATCTCCAAACATAAGAATATTTGGCCTGGCCATGCCGCCACAATGCGGGCAAGTGGGGGCAGCATTCAAGAGCTGGCACTGCATTTCGTCAACTTCAGGAATAAATGGGTCTGCCTGCCAGATGCTGTCACGGCAAGGTAACAGGCATTGAAGATAATGAATGGAACCATGGCATTCATGGATGTGCGTGTCCTGCATTCCCGCTTGCTGGAAATGCCCGTCAACATTGCTGGTGTAGACATTCAGGCCATGGGTCTTGGCAGCTCCCCAACGTCTGAGTATGTCAAAACCGGCATGTGGCAGGGTATTGCGGTACAGCCGCAGTCTATGGCCATAGAAGCCCCAGGCGAGTTGCGGGTGGCGGCGAAAAGCCGCCGGGTTGGCGATTTCATAAAAGGGTATGGCTTGCTGGCACAGGGCAGGATAGGCTTTCCAGAAACCTTCACTGCCGCGAAAATCAGGCAAACCCGAATCTACACCCATGCCCGCACCAGCCGCTATCACCAGGCTGTCTGCCTGGTCTATCAATTCTGCTGCGTGATGGATGAGATGAGTAGGGAACACGAAGAATGTCCTTATAGAAGGGAGCAGGTATTCACCAGCATCACTGTGCCATTTCTCTTGTATTCAGGCAAGCCTGCCTGGAAAATTGTAATAAAAGTGTAACGAAAGTGTAAGTAAGCGTGAAAATCGCATATCAGCAGCTTAAGCTAGTGCAAACTATTGCTTACTAACAATATTATTTTGGAGACAAATACATGCGAGCTTTTCCGCGACTTTTTGCCGGACTCCTGCTGAGCCTGAGCCTGCCACTCTCATCTTATGCTGAGGAGGGTACGATACGCATAGGCATCATCGGACCTTTTACTGGCAAATCTTCCTCGGACATGGGGGAGAGCATACGTGGTGGAGCCAAGGTGTTCCTGCAGGATATCAACCAGATCGGCGGCGTCATGGGGCGGCGCATAGAATTGGTCGAACGCGATGATCAGGCCAAGCCTGAGTTGGGCGTGGCCATGGCAAAAGAGCTGGTGGACAAGGAAAAAGTCGTGGCTGTGATTGGTTTCGCCAATACGGGTGTGGCTTTGCAAGCTGCCAAAGTATTCCAGGATAGTAAAAAGCCACTGATCATCAGTGCTGCTACCGGGGCGGCAATCACCAAGCAATATATGCCACCAGCCGTGCCGGACAGTTATGTGTTTCGCCTGGCTGCCAGCGATAATCTGCAACCCTCAGTCATCCTGAGTGATGTCATCGACAAACGCAAGCTCACCCAGATTGCCATTTTGCATGACGATAGTCCTTACGGCATGTACGGCAAGGAAAACCTGATGACTGAATTGCAGCACCGCAAAATCACGCCTGTGGCACTGGAAAGCTTCAAGGTCGGTGACCAGGATATGACTGCGCAACTGAGCAAGGCCAAGCAGGCTGGGGCGCAAGTGGTCGTAGTGTATTGCCTGAGTACGGAGGGCGCCATGGTTGCCAACAGCATGAGCAAGATCAAATTGAACGTGCCTCTGGCAGGTTCCTGGACTTTGTCACAGCGCAGTTTTACCGAGCTGGCAGGCGGCAATGCAGAAGGCGCACGCATGCCTGTGACCTTTATAGAAAATGATGCCAGCAACCGCAGTAATGAATTTGTGCTTAACTACTTTCGCATAAATAATGTTAAATCCATACCTTCGGCAGTGGCGGCAGCGCAAACCTATGATGCCCTCAGAATCCTGACGTTGGCATTGATGCAGGCGAATTCGACTGACGGTGACAAGATCAAACTGGCATTGGAAGACATGAAGTATGATGCTACCTCTACCGTGATCTCGCGGTACAAAAAACCCTTCTCCAAAAACGACCATGAAGCTATCGCCAGAAACATGCTTTTCATAGGGGAAATCCGGCGCGGCAAGGTTGCCTATGCCTATAAGGAAGATGCCAATAGTGGCTTGATCGTACGCACCAAATAATTCTTTTCCACAAGTCTCCCTCCTTTCAATTTTATCTGATCACTGACTGAAAACTTCAGTTGGTGAGCAGCATGTCCATCGCAATTTTCATCGCGTATTTAATTGCTTCGTGGCAATCAAAACGTAACTAAATTTAACTTCGGTAGCATAGCCATTCGGCTATGCTATTAATCTTAAAGCATGACGCCGTCCACTTGCATGGACAGTTTTTCTGCAACTGCGCGCATTTTTTTTTAATGCGGCAGCGTCATCCCGAAACAAGAATTTGTCCATACAGAAAAACCATAAGAAAGGTCAATATGAGCAAACAACAGATACGCCAGGTATTGAAGGATCATGGCAAATTTTCTGCCAATATCGATAGCCTGGCTGATGATGCCGACCTGTATGAAGCGGGCATGACATCGCATGCCAGTGTGAATGTTATGCTGGCCCTGGAAGATGCTTTTGATCTGGAATTTCCTGACCGCATGCTGAAACGCAGCGTGTTTGAAAGCATCGATGCCATTCATGCAGCGATAGAAGAATTGACGGCATGATATGGACGCCATGGATACCTCAGCCTCTTCACCCATGATATTGGCGGCCAGGCTGGTCGCCAAGGAATTTGCCGCGCCGCACGCGAACGCAGTTGATCAGGAGGCGCGCTTCCCTCTTGAAGCCGTCTCGGCTCTCAAGCGGGAGAAACTCTTAAGTGCCTACGTGCCGGTGGCACTGGGTGGTGCGGGCCTCAGTTTGACTGAGCTGGTGCAAGTCGTGGAAATCCTGGCGCGTGAATGCGCAGCTACGGCGATGATCTATGCCATGCACCAGATACAGGTCATCAGCATAGTCCGGCATGCCATGGATAATCTCTGGTACCAGAATTATTTGCGCGAGCTGGTCGCCCATCAATACTTGATCGCTTCTGTGACTTCCGAGGTCGGTGTCGGTGGTGAAATGCGTCGTAGCAATTGTGCATTGGAAGTGAATGGGCCGTGCTTCAAACTGGTCAAGGACGCCACCACGATTTCCTACGGTGCTCAGGCAGATGATCTGTTGGTCACTGCCAGACGTAATCCCGATGCAGCCAATAGTGATCAGTCCCTGGTGCTGGTGCGCAAGGCTGATTACACGCTGGAGCAAAAAGGCGGCTGGGATACCATGGGTATGCGTGGCACTTGCAGCCCGCCCTTCCTCATGACAGCTACTGGCGATGTGGCACAGATTATCGATGTGCCGTTTGGTGATATGTCGGCGCAAACCGTGGTGCCGGTATCACATCTGCTCTGGGGTGGATGCTGGATGGGTTGCGCCGCTGCAGCCGTGAACAAGGCCAGGGCCTTTGTCCGTGGCCAGGCGCGCGCCAATCCCGGCACCGTGCCGCCAACAGCCCTTCGCCTGGCGGAGCTGGTCAGCATGATGCAAAGCCTGCGTACGTCCGTACAAGCCTGCCTGACTGAATATGAAGCCCTGTCAGTAGCCGATGATGCGGCAGTCGGTATCCTGACTTCCATGGGCTATTCGCTGAAGATGAATAACCTGAAGATAGATGCGACCCAGGCGCTACCGCAAATCGTCACCAAGGCCTTATCCATTTGCGGCATACTGGGTTATAAAAACGATAGCAAGTTCAGTATGAGCCGCCATCTGCGTGATGCACATTCGGCGGCCATCATGGTTGGCAATGACCGTATTCTGGCCACCAATGCGAATTTGCTGCTGGTACTCAAAGACGATTAGGAAAGGCTGACATGTCTATCGATTTTTCCCCCGAAGGCCTGACCGATGACCTGGTCGCTGCTGGTCATATCATCCCTGTTGGCGTGCAAGGTATTTTTGGCCGTGGTCCAGTATTTGAAGATGTGTTGCGTCGCTTCGACGATTATGTCAGCCGCGTGGCTGCCAATGACGGTGCGGTCAAAATGTCTTTCCCGCCCTGCCTTGACCGCAAGGTGCTGGAGCGCAGTGAATACCTCGATTCCTTCCCGCAACTGGCGGGAACTATTTTCAGTTTTACCGGCAATGAAGCCCAGCATAAAGAACTAATAGAAAACGTCCATGAAGGCCGCCCCTGGACGCATCTTCAAACCATGACGGCAGTGTGTTTGACGCCAGCGGCCTGCTATCCGGTTTACCCCAGTTTCAGTGGTACTGTTCCTCCCGAGGGACGTCTGGTAGACATGCAAAACTGGGTGTTCAGGAATGAGCCTTCGCCAGAGCCGACTCGCATGCAGTCATTCCGTGTGCGTGAATTCGTTCGTGTTGGCACACCCGACATGGTGGTGGCATGGCGAGATATCTGGCTGCAACGTGGTCTGGATATTTTGAAGTCCCTGGGTTTGCCTGCACATTCAGATGTCGCTTCTGATCCTTTCTTTGGTCGTGGTGGCCGCATGCTGGCCGCCAACCAGCGTGAACAGCAATTGAAGTTTGAAGTGCTTGTGCCTGTGATTTCCGAAGCCAAACCGACGGCGGTTTGTTCCTTCAATTATCACCAGGATCATTTCGGCAAACTGTTTGAGATTTATCAGCAAAATGGTGAGCTGGCCCATACCGCCTGCCTGGGCTTTGGCCTGGAACGTATCGTCATGGCATTGTTCAAGACCCATGGCATGCAGCCAGAGAACTGGCCTCAGGCTACCCGCGACTTATTATGGTCATGATGTGGTCATGAGCCTGCACGCTTTAACGCCGATCATTGCCAGTACCTATCAGCCACATGCCTTGCATGGTGCTGACCGCTCCTGGGCAGAGACCAATTGCTATATCGATGTCTGGATAGAAGTCTTGCATGCGCAGGGACTGAATCCGCTGGCTTGCCTGCCCATGGTGTTTGCCAATGATTTTGATGGCGACCAGTGGACGTTTTACAAACCGCCGCATGAAGACTTGTTTGCCCTGTATGGCATCGATGTGCAAGAGCTCAATGTCTGGCGCGGCTTGCTCAGCAATGCCAGCATACAGCTTGGTCGGGGCCGCCTGGTGCTGACAGAGGCAGATTCATTTTACTTGCCCGATACCGAAGGTACAGACTACCGCGCGAATCACGTCAAGACCACCATAGCCGTACAGGAAATCGACCTGGAGCGGCAGAAGCTCGGCTATTTTCACAATAGCAGCTACCATGAGTTACAGGGTGAAGATTTTGTCGAAACTTTCAGGTTAGGCAAACCTCATGACCCTGCATTCATGCCACTGTTTGCCGAGTTCGTACGCCTCGATCATGTGCAACATAAAACAGATGCAGAACTTGCAGTTATCTCTTTGCCACTCTTGAGAAAATACCTGGCCAGACGTCCGCGCAATAATCCTGTCAGCCTGTTTCTGCCAGTCTTCATCCGCGATGTAGAGCAATTGAAGGAGGAAGGTATGGCGGCCTTTCATGCCTATGCCTTTGCCAGCCTGCGTCAACTCGGTGCAGGCTTCAGCCTGGGTGCGCATTATCTGCGCTGGTTGCAACAACACCAGCCCGTGCAGTTTGAAGCGGCGGCGATAGAATTTGAGAGCATCTCTGAGGTTACCAAGACCTTGCTGCTGAAAACCGCCAGAGCCGTCATGGGAAAAAAAGCCGTGGACCTGGCTCCTTTGCTGGAACAGATTTCCCTGCATTGGCAACAGGGCATGGATGCGCTTGATGTCAGCTTAGTTAGCCCGGTCAGTGAGTGATTTTGTGGATATAAAAAATCAGCTTATTCCACTCTCTGCCGACTGGCAAGTCATGCAAGTGCATGGTGGTAGTTATACCTTGCCATCGACATTGCATGAGGCAAAGTCTGCAATATTTACGGCGCAAGTGCCAGGCACCATCGCCGGCGCGCTTCGCGCCGCCGCTCAATTCGAATATGGCAAAGACAATCTCGATGCGCTAGATGTATGGTATTTTTGCGAGCTGGATTTACCAGAAAATGCTGCTTACCTGCACTTTGATGGTCTTGCCACTCATGTCGAAGTCTACTGGAATGATCGTGCCATTCTGCATAGCGACAACATGTTTGTCGCCCACAGTATTGATCTGACTGCACAGGCAATTAATGGCAAAGGTCGCTTGAGCCTGCGCTTCCTGGCATTGCATACCCTGCTGGAACAACGCCGACCCCGCCCGCGCTGGAAAACCCGACTGGTAGAGCAACAGCAATTGCGCTGGATACGTACCAGCCTGCTGGGCCGCATGCCGGGTTGGTCACCATCGGTAGCGCCGGTAGGGCCGTACCGCCCCATCATGCTGGAATTGAAAAGCCCAGTCCGCATTATTAGCAAGTACATCACAAGCAGACTTGATGGCGCAGATGGACGACTGGAAATCGAATTGACGGTGCAAAGTGTGCAGGCATTGACTGCCATCACTATAAAAGTTGGTGAACAAGAATTTGACTTGAACTGGCAAAGCCTGGGTGACCAGCAATATCGTATCCTAGGTCTGTGTCACCTTCCTGATGTCAAAAAATGGTGGCCACATACACATGGCGATGCTGCACTGTATACGCTGGAATTGCATATTGCATGCGCTGATTGTGATCACATTGTGGACCTGGGTCGTACCGGTTTCCGGCAGATAAAAGTCGATCTGCGCGACGGTGATTTCAATCTGCACGTGAATGATGTTCCCGTGTTTTGCCGTGGTGCTTGCTGGACTCCGGTCGATGTGATTTCCCTGCAAAATGAGGGAAATGATTTACACCAGATGCTGACGCTGGCACGTGATGCTGGCATGAATATGCTGCGCGTAGTTGGCACCATGGTGTACGAGACGGATGAGTTTTATGGTCTATGTAATGAACTCGGTATCCTGGTCTGGCAAGACTGCATGTTTGCCAATATGGATTACCCGGTGACCGATGCCGCATTTGCAGCCAGCATCAAGATAGAAGTGCAGCAATTCTTGCAGCGCACCCAGGTCTCACCCTGCATCGCCGTCGTCTGTGGTAATAGCGAAGTGGAACAACAGGCAGCCATGCTGGGTCAGCCAGCCGAAATCTGGCGCAATATATTTTTTGCGCAGGCGCTGCCAGAGTTATGTCAACAATATCGTCCTGATGTGCAGTACTGGCCATCCAGCCCTAGCGGCGGTGTCATGCCCTTCCAGCTTGATAGCGGCGTTGCCCATTATTTTGGCGTCGGTGCTTATTTGCGGCCACTCGATGATGCACGCCGTAGCGCACTGCGTTTTACTTCGGAATGCCTGGGTTTCTCGAATATGCCTGACGATGATCTAATTGACAGTATGCTGAAGAACGGCGAAACGCCAGGCCCGCATCCAGCCTGGAAGCAGGGCATACCGCGTGACAATGGCACAGGATGGGATTTTGAAGATGTGCGCGATCATTATATGGCGGAGCTGTATAAGGTAAACCCTGCCAGCCTGCGTTATGCAGATCGTGAACGCTACCTCTCTCTGGCACGCACCACGACTGGCGAAGTGATGGCCAGCACCATGGCTGAATGGCGTCGCGCCGGATCAAGCTGCCATGGTGCCCTGATCTGGTTCTGGCGTGATTTAAGGCCAGGTGCAGGCTGGGGCATTATCGATGCCAATGGCAAGCCCAAGGCTGCCTATTATTATCTGAAGCGTGCCATGGCAGTGCTGACGGTTCTGATTACGGATGAAGGCTTGAATGGTCTGGCCCTGCATGTCATCAATGACGGCCCTGAAGAATTCAAGGGGGAGCTGGAACTGAATCTTTATCGCCATGCTGAAACCCGCGTCGCCCATGGCCGTATTGCCGTGCAGGTGGCGGCACATGCCGCTATCAAAGTACAGGATTATGCCCTCTTGCCGCATTTTATCGATACCAGTTATGCCTACAGATTTGGTCCCGCAGGACATGATGTAGTGGAGGCAGCCTTATATCAACAAGGACATGAGCGGGCAATTGCCGCGGACTTCCATTTCCCGCAAGGCCATCAGTTGGTCATGCATGCGGATCTGGGTTTGCAGGCACATTGCAGCGTGGATGCAGATGGAAAGCACATCCTGCACCTAAGCACGCAAAAACTGGCGCAGGCCGTGTCCATACAAATTCCGGGCTTGCTGCCCGAGGATAATTACTTCCACATGGCACCCGGCAGCAGCAGGCAAGTCCCATTGACTGTCTTGCCTGGCAAGGCCATCAAACCAGGCTATGTGCAAGCGCAAAATGGATTGGCGAGTGTCCGGGTGGCGATCGTGAATAGTACGGCAAATAGTACTGCAAATGATATTGCAAATAAGACGGTGACTTAGCGGGGCAGATTTGGCAACACAACAGTATCCAAGCAAAGACATTTTATTTACACCGCAAGCCTTCTGGTTTGGCGATGCGGCTGCGCCCATGCTGGGCTGGTATCACCCTGCCAGGGTACGTGATGCTGGTGGCAGTCGCCAGTGTGGCGTGGTGCTTTGCCCCCCGTTTGGCCATGAATACATGGTGTCCTATCTGTCGTATAAGCATCTGGCCATTCATCTGGCAAACGCAGGTTTCGATGTCTGTTTTTTTGACTATAACAATAGTGGCGATGCCTTTGATGTGGATGGTGGTGACAGGGTCGCATTGTGGCAGGAAAATATACGCCAGGCCGCCAGGCAATTGCGCCAGATGGCAGGGGTGGAGCATATCGCCCTGTTTGGCTTGCGTCTGGGTGCTTTGTTGGCAGGGATCGTAGCGGCAGAGATTGATGCCAAGGCTCTCATGCTGATGGCTCCGGTTATTTCCGGCCGTGCTTATGCCCGTGAAATGCTGGTACTGCGTAGCATGAGTTCATTGAAGGCAGAAGTTGACCCTGACCAGACCATAGACCCCAATCATGTCACAACAGATGATGAGCTAACGGGCTATGAATTCACCGCAGCAACCCGCAGCAGCCTGGGCAAGCTGGATTTGAGCAAGCTGCCTGCGCCAGTCATGCCCGTTTTTTTACAGCAGCGCGACGATATTACAGGTCAGGATGACAAGCTGGTACAAGCCTGGCACCATCACGACCATGCCCTGCATCTGTCGGCATTGCCTGGCTATGCTGCAATGATGCGCGAAGATGCGCATGATACTGTCGTGCCTGCTGCAATCTGGCAAGCGATGTCAGGGTGGCTGGGGAGATATTTTCCTTTGCACGAAACTGGTAGCCGCGTGCTGCCAGTAAACAGGCACAGTGCCAGCATCCATCTTGGCAATGCCGTAGTAGTGGAAGAACTGGTCGAATTTGAAGGCATGAACGGCATAGTCAGCCATCCTTCAAGTGCAGATGCGCGCGCCTTGCCTTGTGTGATTCTGTGCAATATCGGCGCCAATCACCGGGTAGGTAATCACCGTTTGTATGTCACACTGGCACGCAACCTGGCAAGTCAGGGTTTCTATGTTTTGCGTTTTGACAAATCGGGGATAGGGTATAGCAGGGCAACACCGGATGAGAAAGAAAACGATGTCCATGCAGACTCAGGGGTGGATGACCTGAGCAGCGCCATGTATTTCATGCAAGGTAAATACCACAGCCCCTCTTTTGTCATGACGGGTTTGTGCTCAGGTGCCTACATGGCTTACTTAAGTGCGCTCAGGGATGAGCGCGTCACTGGCCTGGTCCTGATAAACCAGTTGACCTATCGCTGGCGTGAAGGCGACACCATCGAGGCTCGCAAGAAAGCCACCATTAAATCTACCCATTTTTATGTGCAGGCGCTAGCCAAAGGCGACACATGGAAACGGGTTATCAAGGGCCAAGTGGATTTTCGTCAGATAGGCGGCAATTTACTGCGACGCGTGGGCAAACGCCTGCGTACCCACTGGCAATTGCTGAGCACCTATTTGATGCACAATAATCTTTTCCTAGGTCATGTCGTACGCAATTTCCAGGACCTGGAAGCACGCGGCACCGAGCTGGTACTGATCTATGAAGCCAGTGATACGGCAGTCGATGTCATGACCGAGCAATTCGGCAGGCATGCCAAATTATTGGGCAAGAGCGAACGCATCTGCCTCAAATTTTTTAATGGAGCAGATCATACCTTTACGCCACGCTGGTCACAGTTGGCCTTGGTTGATTTCATCGGCAAGCAATTGCTGCATCGTTTTAGCCATCGTCTGCCTGACCAGGCTACTGCCAGTATAGCGCCAGTCAGGGTGCGTCTTGAAGAGGCGCCTGTTTCTGCAGACGCGGCAAAATAAAACGCCAGACCACGATCAGCTCAAACACTTCCACCACGATCAGGGCCAGGATGGCACCTGGTGCTCCCATGCGCGGGATGCTGAAAGCGGTAATCAGCAGCACCATGCTGAGTGTCACACTGCCAAGGAAGAACATTTGCTTGTAAGCGCCACCACTGGATAACCAGGATGTGCCCACCCAGCGTGCCGCATTGATGGCGAAATAGGCTCCCCACATCATGACCAGGGGGTCAAGCCCACTGTACTTGGCGCTGATGACATTGTTTTCCAGCCAGGGCAGGGAAAACAAGAGCAGGGAGACATAGGCCAACACTCCCAGTTCTATACCAGCGATGGAATACAGGGTCAGGCGTTTCAGGCCATGCCAGTTTTTTTTTGCCATCAGGCGGCTGGCTTCTGGCCTGGCGACCCTGGACCATGCCGCTACTGCCAGAGGGATAGGCATGAGCATCAGGCGTGAAGCATTCAAATCAGCAATCGCGACTACACCCAGCCAGGCACCAGACAGATACACATAGCTGTAATTCGACAACCAGCCGACGATAGTGCCGGATACCGCCCAGCGCCCGTGACCGGCTATGGTTTCCTGATGGGCGTTGATGGCCTGGCGGATTTCTTCTTCCGCATGGGCTTCCACATCAATAGAGGTATGTGCCAGAAAGTGTTGACGACTGGCCAGGGTGCACAGGAAAGAAGACAAGGCCAGCAATACAAACACTGTCACCAGGTCAAAAAGCTGGTTGAAATACAGGGTAACCAGGCCGATGGACACCAGACCCACATATAAAACGTCTTGCCGCAAGACCGAGATAATGTCGGACTGGATAAAACCTACGGTACGGCCATATTCGCGTATACCATTGCCGAACAGATAGGTGGCAAATACGGCCCCCAGCAACCAGCTCTTGTCGCTGTAATGCGTCGCCGCAGGCACAAATTCGACAATGACGAAAGCCAGTGAACCTATTGCCAGGGTCCAGGCGATCTGTTTGTACCAGTAGTGACGCAATAGCGATTTGCGGGTATCACCTTGCACAGAAGAGGCGACCGTGGTCAGCGGACCAGCTATCCAGGAATCGACGATCAGGCCAACCAGCAAGCCACCAGCGTACAATTGCCCATACAAGCCATAGTCATCCTTGGACACCAGGTTCATGAGCAAAATGCCAATGACAAAATTCAAGGCGCTTAGCATGCCCTGATCTATGACCGATACTATGGAAGACGAAAGAAATTTTTTATAAAAACTCATGAGCGTGCACGAGATGGTCCTGACTTACTATGCGGGATTGCAAAGCAAGGACAAATCTGATTCGAGCATATTTTGCTATAGAAACATAACATCAAGATGAGTTGATACAAAAAGTATTTCATTCTTTTACAATGGCCTTACCTTCAGCCTTACCTTCATTTTCAAAAATTTATGAATAATTTGACTACGAACGACCGTGCCCTGGTGCTTTTCAGTGGCGGTCAGGATTCTGCCACCTGCCTGGCCTGGGCATTGTCACGCTATGCCCATGTGGAGACGATAGGCTTCGATTATGGTCAGCGCCATGCCATAGAACTCAGCGTCAGACCTGTGCTGATAGAAAAAATGCGCGAGTTCTCACCTGAATGGCAAAGCCGCCTGGGTGAAGATCACATGATAGACCTGTCCCTGATTTCCCAGCTCTCGCATACGGCAATGACAGAAGATATTGCCATAGAAATGCAAGAGAATGGCTTGCCGAATACCTTTGTGCCTGGCCGTAACCTGATGTTCATGATGACGGCAGCCACGCTGGCTTATCGCCGGGGATTGAATGTGCTGGTCGGCGGCATGTGTGAAACTGACTTTTCTGGTTATCCCGATTGTCGTGACGACACCATGAAGGCCCTGCAAGTGGCGCTGAACCTGGGCATGAATACCCGCCTGAAGCTGGAAACGCCGCTGATGTGGATCAACAAGGCGCAAACCTGGCAACTGGCAGAACAATTGGGCGGCTCTGCCCTGGTTGATCTGGTGCGAGAAGATACGCACACCTGTTATCTTGGTCAGCGTGGTGACATGCACCCCTGGGGGCACGGTTGTGGCACTTGCCCAGCGTGTACTTTGCGCGCCAGAGGTTATGAACAATATCGTGCAGGCAATGTTAATTTGTAAGCCTTACGTTAGCTTATGCGCCTAGAATAGCAACACGAACCATGATAGAGCCCTCTCAATGCTGATCGCCGTTATCACAGATTTACATGCCAATCGCGAAGCCCTTGAGGCTTGCCTGGCGCATGCTGAGGAGCGCAAGGTGACGCGCTACGCATTTCTGGGTGATCTTGTCGGTTATGGGGCAGATCCTGGCTGGGTGCTTGATAAAGTGATGGAATATGTCAGGCAGGGAGCCTGGGCCCTGATAGGTAACCACGATGCCGGCTTGCTACAGAATGAGCGCCAGGGGATGAATCCGACCGCCCGAAATGTGGTGGACTGGACACGTGCGCAATTAAATGCCGGACAACTCGATTTCATTGCCAAATTGCCTTATCGCATAGAATGGCAAGACATACTGTTCGTCCATGCCAATGCCTGGGCACCAGAGAACTGGGAATATATAGACGGCGTCATGGAGGCGACGCGCAGCATGCATGCGACCAAGGCCAGTATTACATTTTGCGGTCATGTGCATATGCCCACCCTGTTCCATATCAGCCTGACTGGCAAAACCGGTGAGTTTGTACCCACGCCCGAAGAAGGCATACCGCTGAGCAAGCAAAGACGCTGGCTGGTCATACCGGGCTCGGCAGGGCAGCCGCGTGATGGCAATCCGGCTGCCTGCTATGCGACCTTTGATACCGAGAGCCAGGTACTGACCTATTACCGGGTGCCCTATGATGCTGAAACGGCCTGTCAGAAAATCATCTCTGCTGGTTTGCCAGCTGTCCTCGGCCACAGACTTCTGCACGGCAATTAGCCTGGGACAAACATGAGCGGCCCTGCACATCACAAGCTGCAAAGTGGCATGGAATTCGATGGCTATCGCCTTGAAGAAAAACTCCATACCGGTGGCATGGCTGCCCTGTGGCGTGTCACTGACTTGCAGGACCGGCACCCACCAGGACAAGAGAGCGGTGCTCAGTTTGCGCTGATCATGAAAGTGCCACTGTTGTATTCCACAGATGACCCTACAGCCATCGTCGCTTTCGAAGTAGAGCAAATGATCATGCCCAAGCTCAAGGGCAGGCATGTGCCACATTATTTTGGTGCGGGTGATTTTGATGCCCAGCCGTATATTGTCATGGAGCAAATCGCTGGTGCTTCCTTGCGCAGCCGCTTTGAAGAGGCGCCTCTGCCAATTGCAGAGGTGGTGGATATCGGCATAAAAGTCGCCCATGCCTTGCAGGATTTGCACAGGCAACATGTCATTCATCTCGACATCAAGCCCAGTAACATCATGTTCCGTCCCGATGGTAGTGCGGTGCTAATAGATTTTGGTTTGTCGCGCCATGATCGCTTGCCGGATTTGCTGGATGAAGAATTCCGCCTTCCCATGGGCACTGGCCCTTATATTGCACCCGAACAGGTGCTGGGTGTGCGTAATGAACCACGTAGCGACCTGTTTTCTCTTGGGGTGCTGCTGTATCACCTGGCTACCGGACAGCGGCCTTTTGGTCATCCAACTTCAGTCGCAGGCTTGAAAAAACGCCTGTATCGTGACCCCATCCCACCGCGCAGCCATCGCAGTGACTTGCCGCCCTGGTTGCAGGAAATCATCTTGCGTTGCCTGGAGGTGGAACCGAAAGCGCGTTTTGATACTGCGGCGCAACTGGCCTTTTTATTGCAGCATCCCGATCAATTGCAATTGACGGCAAGAGCTGAAAAACAGGCGCAGGACGGCTATATGGCTGTACTAAAGCGGCGTTTCCAGGCCGCTGGTGCAGAGCCTGCCTTGTCCCAGAGCGCATCAGACCAATTATCCAGGGCCCCCATCATTGTAGTGGCACTGGATTTGACGGGTGGCTCAGAGGTGCTGGCAGAAAGCCTGCGCAATATCACCAGACGGATGTTGCAAACAGAGCCAGGCGCGCGCCTGGCTTGCCTGACCATACGCAAGGTCAGTCGTCTGGGTATGGATGACAGCCTGATACAGCAAGGTGAAAACATCCACGTCAAGCAACTGGTTGATCTAAAGCACTGGGCCAGGCCTTTGAGCCTGAACCCTGACAAGATCACCTTCCATGTGCTGGAAGCACCTGACCCGGCCGCCGCCATTATTGATTACGCCCACAACAACCGGGTGGATCACATCATCATTGGTTCACGCGGCAGTTCTGCCTTGCGGCGCTATCTGGGCAGTGTGTCGGCACAAGTCGTGGCCGAGGCTGAATGTACGGTGACCGTCGTCAAGGCGCACGACAAATAAGCCGTTCTACTTTTTCACACTTTCCAAAACCTGATCAACATAGTCGCCGTCAGCATCGCTGAACTTCAGGCGTACCGGATACCATTCCAGGCCCGGCGCCAGCCATAAATCCAGTTGCTGGTCTTTGGAATCGGCTGGCGGTGCCTTGCTGACATGGATGGCGAGCATCTCGCCCATAGGGGTCTTGATATTTTCCTGCCCCAGCACTTTAAAAGTCCAGGGATCGGCATCGCGCCGTCCAGCAACCAGCATCTTCCATTCCGTGCCTGTCTTGAAAGCTTCACCTGCAGCACGGGCGATGGCAATCAGTTGCCAGGTCGCGCTGGTTCTGTCCTGTTCGCCGCCTTTCAGGACATAGGTTTCCGTCGACGCACTAAATCGCAAGGTTTTGCTGTCGCGCTCAAAACTGGTGGTAGTAGCGGGTTTGCGAAAGCGCTTCTCGACAAATTTGTCGGGAGCCAGGCCATACTCGTCGATATTCCCGTGGCTGCTGGCATCGAGGATTTTACCAACCAGCATGGCATGGGTTTCTGTAATAATATTGTATTTTTGATCAGCAATTTGCCATTTGACAGTAGCCGAGCCACTCAGAGGCAAACCACTCTGCTTGGCTTTGATGCTGTATTGCAGTTCAGCGCCCGGCGGCAACTTGAAAGCCTGCCTGGCCGTTGCTTCATTGGTTTGCGCAAATATTGTCTTACAGGGCGCTGAGAGAGCCAGAATTACTAAACAAACGGAGATAGATTTAAGCATGTTTAATTTCCAGGAACACTGAAAACACTGGTGACAGTTTGTGTCGTGACTGCGCCGTTACTGTCAGTATTCTGTATTTGTACGGGATACCAATATTGATCTGGTGCCAACCAGACCTCTAGTTTCGAATTGTAGGAACCTGGACGAGGCGGACGCACGAAATGCCAAGCCATGATCTTGCCTATTTTTGTGTCAATTTCCTCTAAACCTACTACTACAAACGAGAACATGGCCAGATCACGCTCTTCTGCAACTTGCAGGCGTATTTCCCGTCCAGCTTGAACCTTGCCAGGTTCTGCGCGCGCAATGCCCGCCAACTGCATGATGATACTGGCCTTGTCTTGTGTCCCCTCTTGCATTCCCGCCGTTTTATTGGAAGAAGAAAAGCTGACAAGCTTGTTTTCATGATCAAAATGGGTCGCTGTCTCGCTTCGGCTACGTCGTTTTTCTGTACTGATGGAGGGTGCGAGGCCGGATGCAGTGATGCCGCCTTCACTATTGATTTGATACAAATTGACGGAAGTCAGCAACAAGTCCAGAGACGCCTCTATGCTGAGCTTGTAATTTCTATTGTCATAGCTCCAGTTGATTGCGCTGTCACCATAGACAGGGTGACGATTTGGCTCTGTCCTGACAATACGCATCTTGATCGTCCCTGCTGGCGGCAAGTGTACAGGATAAGTTTGCGGACCATCACTGCTCACACTGTCATTGCTGGCAGGGCTGCTGGTGTCTTCTGCTTTCAGCTCAGTTTCGGCTTTCTCTGATGGCACCGGAGTTTGTTCCACAGGCTCGCTTGGTGGCTCCACCTTTGGTACTGCCTCTGGTTCTATCTGCTTGGTGGGCACAGCTGCGACAGTTTTCTTTACTGTGGAAGCTGACGGTGGTGCAGCCAGTGGGCCGGGTTTGGCGCTGACGCCAGCCAGTCTTGTTTCTGCCTCGTCAGGAGCATCGCGGAATTGCACGGCGATAGAGTTTTCCTGCATTCTGGCCTTGGCAGGCGCGCTATCCGGCTTAAATCCATGCAAGGCGAACAAATGCAGCAATACCGCTGCTACCAGGAACAGCAAATTCTGACGCTTTAGTAAATTGTTATCAAATGTAGGGGTTGTGGTCTTCATCCTGCTAGTGTAAACGCAGTTGCCCCATTTTGGATGACCTGGCTATTTTGCCTGAGAGTAAAATGGCATTTTTTGGCAATTTGCTGTTCGCCGGCAATCACAGGATAAATCTGATGTTAACAACAATAAAAAAATATCTGGGGCCAGGCATAACGTGCTTATTGGCAATATCGTTACTCAATACTGCAATTGCCGCCCCTGCTGTCACCAATCCTGTCAAACCGGGCAGCGCAATACGCATAGGCATGATAGATGGCTTGAGTGGTGCTTTCAGCAATGCTGGCGAGGCGGTGCAAAGAAATTTGCAAATCGCCATAGAGCGTGTCAACGCTCGCGGTGGAGTGCGCCTGCCGGATGGCCTGCATCCTCTGCAACTGAGCAGTTTTGATAATAAACAGGGAGTGGAAGAGTCGCTGACTGCGCTCAGACATGTGACCGATCAGCAGATACCCTTTGTGGTGCAAGGCAATAGCTCAGCCGTGGCGCTGGCACTGGTGGATGCCATCAACAAGCATAACCAGCGGGTACCCGACCATCGTGTTCTCTTTCTCAATTATTCCGCAGTGGATACCACGCTGACCAATGAAAAATGCAGTTACTGGCATTTCCGTTTCGATGCCCACGCCGACATGCGCATGCATGCACTGACCGAAGTCATCAAGACAGATAGTCGCGCGAGTAAGATTTATTTGATAGGCCAGGATTATAGTTTTGGCCGCCAGGTGAATAAATCTGCCCGCGCCATGCTGGCAGAAAAACGGCCCGATATCCGCATCGTTGGTGATGACTTGCATCCCATAGGCAAGATCAAGGACTTCTCACCCTATGCCGCCAAGATCAAGGCCAGCGGAGCTGATGCCGTCATCACGGGCAACTGGGGCAATGACTTGAGCTTGTTGGTCAAAGCCGCCAAGGACGCTGGTATGGCGACCAAGTTTTATACCTTCTATGGCAA
This sequence comes from Undibacterium sp., assembly GCF_030683615.1. NCBI lineage: Bacteria > Pseudomonadati > Pseudomonadota > Betaproteobacteria > Burkholderiales > Oxalobacteraceae > Undibacterium > Undibacterium sp. Next base: position 169,266 of record NZ_JAUXQE010000037.1, on the reverse strand, counting down.
TGGCCTGGGCGCACCTGCCGCCCTGGGTGATGCTGGCTTGGGCAGGGTGCGTGCCGTGGCCGAGTGGCATCCCAATGCGGGTGGCGCCGATAGTGACGCCTTTTACCAGGAATTCCGCCAGCGTTATCCTGACCCCAGGGATGACTATGTGCATTTGCGCATGCAAGCCATGGTGGAAATGCTGGTTGCCGCGATAGAAAAAGCCAAAAGCACAGAAGCTGCCGCTGTTGCCCGCGCACTGGAAGGCGCACACTACAAGAATGCTTTTCATGATGCCGTCATGCGTGCGGAAGATCACCAATTGATACAGCCATTGTATGTCTCGGTCATGCAAAAGAAGGGGGAGAACGGGGTGCGCTTTGATAACGAAGGCAGTGGTTATGGCTTTAAAAGCGAACGTTATTTTGATGCGCGATTGACTGCTTTGCCCAGCTCATGCAAGATGCTTAAATTGAAATAACAGTCTTACGCAAAACCGCCCCAGCTACGTTGCAGCGCCCAGCCGTACTATAAAGTACTGTCGTCGTCGCTACGGTGTAGTCGGAGTTTCAGACAAGATCTTGTCTGCCGACGTGACGAACCACCCTTGCAAGGGTGTTTTCCTGAGGCGACAGCCTTGCTGGGACAATTTTGCATTATCCCTAGTATCTGTAACCCTGAAAATATAAAGGAAGCATCGTATGAGTAATCCGTTTTCTGGTTCTGAAATCCCCGGCATGAATGCCATGGGCGATACCCTGTCTTTCGTTAAAAAACTCTGGGGCAATATGCAAGTGCCGGGCATGGTCGCGCCACCAATGTCGGTGGACGAGCTGGACAAGAAAATTCAGGATTTGAAGACGGTGGAATCCTGGCTCACCGTTAACATGAACATGCTGCGCGGGACCATACAGGCACTGGAAGTGCAGCGCGCGACGCTGGCAGCCTTGCAATCTCTCGGTGAAAGTTTCGCCCAGCATGCGCAGCAGGCGGGTGCGATGGCAGAGCAGGCCGTATCAGCTACCACTGCGGCTACTGCAGCAGCAAATGCGCCAGCAAGCAATCCCGGTAGCAATGCGGACTGGCCCATGCATCCAAATGCAGCCAAGGCAAATGCCGCAGAGCCCGATCCCGATGAAGAGCTTGACGAAGATAGTGCAGACATGCCGCTTGAAGCCGGTGCAAACCCTGCTAAGGTAGAAGTGCCGGTAGAAGAAACAGCTCAATCTGCCAGTGCTGAAAAAGCTGCAGATGCAACAGACACCAGTACACCTTTCGTCAATCCGGCGGCCTGGTGGGGGCTGCTGCAAGAGCAATTCAAGCAGGCAGTCAGTAAGGCCATGGAAGGGGAGCAGACCGAGACTGCAAAAGATACAAGTCCAGAAAAAAAGGCCCCCGCAAAGAAAGCAGCTAACAAAGCTGCAACCAAGCTCACAACCAAGCCCGCAACCAAGCCCACAACCACATCCACAGCAAAGTCGTCAGCGACGAAAACTGCCAAGCCATCAAGCAAAGCTACATCTGCAACTGGCAGCAAGCCAGCCAAAGCGAGTAGCGGGGCGGCAGTCAAGCCTGCGGTGAAAGCTGTCAGCAAGGCTGCAAAAACAAGTAAGTAAAAATGAAATGTCGATGCTGAATGATCAGCATCGACTATCATGGAGCCCTGAATTTCAATAGAACGGGGAAGTGCAGTTGACCTTGTTGACTTGCTTGATTTCCACGACTTTCAAATTATTATCCATCATCCAGGCAGCCATGCGCTTGATGGTCGGCTGGCCCGTCCTATTGATGACGATCACTTTATCGGATTTTCCATAGACGCAATCGCTTTTAAATTCCAAACCCTCTTTTGGGCCGACAGCAGGTAACGGGACTTCTATCAGTTGCAAGGGAAATTTTGCCAACTCTGCTGCTGACATTTCTCCATACCGTATGTTTGTATCGATAACGAATGCAGCTTTGGAAAACTGCTCAATTGGGTTTGGCGTGCTGGATTTTGTTTCTATGGGTTTGGCGACAAAGGCCACATGTTTATTGCCAATATTATCTCCACTTATCCCTTGCCATTTTTCATTGATTTCCTTGCGCGACGGCAAGCCATTTGCTGCCGGGGCAGATGTGGTCTGGGCAACGGGTAGCGGTGAAGCAGTTGCTACAGTTGCTGCCGCTTTTGGTGTTGCTGCTGCAGGTGCAGCCTTGACAGGTGCTGCTGCAACTTCTTCACCCTGGTATTTGTATTTGCCGTCGAATGGCACGTCACCCCATGCGCTGGCGCAGTTTTCTACATGCAACTGCATGCCGCCGGCTGCACGTTTTAATGTCATATTGCATCGACCTTGGCTAAAATCCCAGCCGCCAGGCGCATCTGATAACTTCCCTTCTCCTGCGCCACTACGCAAATTGCCGGGCTTGCCCTTTTCTGCTACTTCCAGCGTGAATTTGCCATCTGGTTTTACTGTTAACTGACGTTCAAAACTGTTGTCGCTGGCATCATAGACACCAGCCTTGGGAAAAGGATTGTAGTCAGCGGCCAGAACAGGTGCGGTCATGGATGCGAGGCTTGCAGCAAGAAGACTGATCTTTTTGAAGGAGGGAGAGTTTTTCATGTGGTTACAGTGTGAAGTTAGAAAAAAGTCAGAATGGCAGTTCCTGAACCAGCCTGTCAGATCAGGATGCATGATGCATTAATGTAAATAGATGGTGCATGAGAGACGTAGGTGTGTCAATCAAGTAATTGTGTGTTTTATATTAAAGCGCAACAATGTGTAAGCAGGTTTGCATAACAGGTAGTATTTTGCTATTAACTGCAATGCGAAAATATTCGTATATTTATGTTGTCATGACTGACCTATCAGGAGAACTAACAGTGGCTTTCATCTACGAGAGAATTCCCGAAGCAGATATTGTTGCTTTTGGCTTGCGCGAGATTGATAAGCAGTTTCCCATGGCTGTGGCGTCCAGATGGGTGATAGACCGCGAGCGCAATTTCTATTTGCGCTACTTGACCTACGACCGCGAACAGCCATCACACAAAAATTTCAGCTACTTTTGGAACGGTAATCTGTATAGCTTGCGCCTGCGCAGCGAAGGACAGGACATGCCGGACGATAAATGGAAAACCAACTGGAGCTGGCTGGGCATGCGTGAACCAGAAGCAGACGCCAGGGCAGAGTTTGAAGCGAACCGCACCGCTTTCATGACAGATATCAAAGATGCCTTGAGGGCTTACCGCGATGGTTCCTTGTCGCCAGCCTATTCAGCCCACATAGCAGAATTTGACTTTTAGACGGAGGACTTATGTCAGGTCTCAGTCATCTGCAAGCCATAGCGCTGCTGCAAGATCATCCAGAAGATTACCGCACGCCGGGTTCATTGAAAGACCTCGCCAATCAGGTGTCCGTCTATTCTGACGGACAAGTCACCCTGCTGTATGGCGGTATGGTGCACAAGGACATTTCCAGTAATGACCTGGTTGAGCTCATGGTCGCCAATCAAGAAGATATACGCGCGATTAACAAGACACCGATAGCGGCTTTTCTGCAGTCAGAAGATTACCTTGAGGCTGTCGCCAGAGCGCATCATTGCAAATCGGTCGATGAGGTATTGAGCAAGCGTGATCATCCGGCCAATCAATTCATGTTCGCCGCCACCGATGGCCGCTGGGCAGATGCTTCGGCCCGGTTTGCTGCCACCACCAAAGGCGAGGTCATGACGCTCAGCGGTTATGCCGGTGCAGACCGCACCCTGGGCCTGGTGGAGTTGCCTGCCATATTGAAAAACACTGAGGTCACGCATATCAATGGCAAGCCCAAGGATGTATTTCAGGCGATCTACGATGAGACAGGTTCGCTGGCTGAGGTGTTCAAGGCGGTTTCAGCTTCATCTTATGAGTTGATGCGCAATATGGAGGTCAAGGCTTCCACCCATATCAATGCAGACGGTAGCGAGAAAAAGATCGCAGAAAAAGTTGGTTCAAAAAGCCTGTTTGAAACTTCGTCGTATAAAGGCAGCAGCCTCGCTAAAGGAGAAGCAAATTTATCGATTGCCTCCATACCTGAAGCAAAATTCAAAGCCAATATTGACGAGGGAAAATTACACCTGGAAAATATAGAACAAAAGAATCTGGCAGACAGGAAACGAGGGATGGATACGACAGGTTTGCTGCTGGTAAACGATACTCCTTCATCCAGACTGCTTGCGCTTTCCTCTGGCCCTGCGCTGAAGCTGGAATCAGCTTCGCACAAGATATAGATTGTGTGGGATACAAAGCCGAGAGGCGGATTTTTACAGCACTAGCTGTCAGCTCTCTATTTTTGCTTCAGTAAAATTAGCGGCAACAAAATCCCAATTCACTAAACTCCAGTAAGCTTCCATATAAGCAGGTCGCTGGTTGCGGTAGTCAATGTAATAAGCATGTTCCCACACATCGCAGGTCAGCAAAGGCTTGTCGACACCGATCAAAGGCGTGGCAGCGTTTGAAGTATTGACAATTGCCAGCGTATCGTCAAAACGCTTCAGTAACCAAGTCCAGCCAGACCCAAAATTACTGATGCAGGACTGAGTAAATTCTTGCCTGAATGTGTCAAACGAACCCCATTGAGCCGTAATCGCGTCACCCAATGCGCCAGTGGCAACGCCGCCGCCGTTGGGAGTCAGGCTTTGCCAATAAAAATTATGGTTCCACACCTGTGCCGCATTATTGAATATGCTGCCGGTGGATTTCTTGATGATATTTTCCAGAGACTCTTCGGCAAATTCCGTGTCCTTGATCAGGGCATTCAAATTCGTCACATAGGCCTGATGATGTTTGCCAAAGTGAAATTCCAGGGTTTCCCTGGAGATATGTGGTTGCAATGCATCCATTGCATAAGGTAGTTCGGGTAGGGTATGCAGCATGTCAGTCCTTCCGGTGAGCAAGGTTACGGAGTGGTGTCCACACGCAGTGTCGCTTGCAATGTTATTTCAGGGACACTTGCAAGTGCTTTTGACAGTGGGCAGTCACGTTTTGCTGCCGCCGCAATTTCCTGGAATTGCCCATCGCTTATGCCAGCGACAGTCGCTTCCATAGCCAGCGCAATACGGTCAATCACGAAACCCTCACCCTGCTTGGATAAGCTGACGCTGGCCTTGGTATCAACATCGGTGGTTTTCAATCCTGCTTTTTCGCAGGCAAATGAAAATGCCATGGTGAAACAGGCAGCATGGGCGGCACCCAATAATTCTTCCGGGTTGCTACCGCGCCTGTCGTCTTCAAAGCGGCTGGCAAAGCCATAGGGATAATCCTTCAGCGCGCCGGTTTCAGTGCTGATATTACCGACAGCTGTTTTGCCTGAGCCTTCCCAATGGACGCTGGCAGTTTTTTCGGTCATGGTAGATCCTTTTCTGTGAGTGCAGCAAAGTAGGCCAGGTTCATAATTGCGCTAGTATGCGCATCAGTTTCCCAGATCAGAATTTGTCATTTAGCTGTAGCCTATGCCTTTGCTTTAAAGGCATCTGTTCGCTAACACACGCAAGGATACTTATACGATTTGCGACTTTATTGACCTGTTATATGTGAGTCAGCGCACAGATCATCTTCTGTCATTCCCTTAGTCTGCATGCGTATATGCAGCATGCGTTTTCCTACTGGAATTAGATGATCATGATAAAAATACACACAGGTCAGGCAGGGGCTCAACTCAGTCGCGAGGAATTTGGCCAACGTTATCGCGCCAGTTTTATTGATCCGGCTTTTCGTGCAGAAGAATCCGCGATAGTCAGGCTGGAAGAAATTGCCTGGCATGCTTATGACGAAGGACGCAAGGCACCGTTCACGCAAAAAGCAGGTGCTGGCTATGCAGACCCGGATTACGATCTGTCTGTGGAGTGGCAAGCAACCAAAGACCGTCTGGATGCAGCGCAAACACAATGGGGGGGAGCAGCCACACCATCTCGTGTCTTGTTGATCTGCGGTTCAGCGCGCAATGATGGTACCTGTCCCGGTGAAATGTCCAAGAGTTTTCGCTTGCTGCAAATCGCCAAAAAGGAATTGGAACAAGCGAATATTCAGCCCGATGTACTCGACCTGAGTTTACTGACTTCAGAGTATGGCAAGAATATTTTCGCTTGCAAAGGTTGCGCCTCAACGGCCATGCCCTTGTGTCACTGGCCCTGCAGTTGTTACCCCAACCATGCGTTGAACCAGACCAATGACTGGATGGCAGAAATTTATGAGCGCTGGGTCGCTGCGCATGCTGTCATCATCGTCACCCCAGTCTATTGGTACCAAAGTCCCAGTCCCCTGAAGCTGATGATAGACCGCCTGGTCTGTGCTGATGGTGGTAATCCCGATCCTACCTCCACCTCAGGCAAAAAAGCCGCCAAGGCCAAGGAGCTGGAAATGGCAGGCTGGAATTATCCGCAACATCTGGCCGGGCGCGCCTATGGCCTGATTGTGCATGGGGATGTTGCTGGAGTAGATGACTCGCGTCGCGCATTATCTGACTGGCTGGACTGGATGGGCTTTATCGATGCCGGTACACAGGCACGCCTGGGGCGTTACATTGCTTACTACGAACCCTATGCCAATAGTCATGAAGCGCTGGATGCAGATATGGCCATGCAGCAGGAATCGCGCAATGTGGCTACTGCGGTAGCCAAGGCAGTCAGCGAGTTGCGGGCGGGTCGTTTGCAGGCTGTGCAGGTTGACGTAAAAAGACCGCGACCAAAATAAATTCTTTGAAGTATGAACAGCCTTTATCGATGTGAAAGAAAAAAATGAATCCTTATCTTCACCATGTATCCGGCTTTTTCGCTGAACGCGGCGAGGCCGAAGCTACTCTGAGCAGCCTGCTTTTGAGAGGCATACCGTCCGGGCGCATGCAGATTTTTGACAATACCCTTGCAGCACCTCCAACTGCTGCATTGCCACCACAGCCCGGTCCTGTGGCGGGTAGCGACAAGGCCTTGAAAGATATTCTGGTCAGTGGTGCTATCGGGACCGCTGTGGGTACAGGACTGGGTGCCCTGGCAGAAGTGGCCCTGGTCGCCGCCAATGTCAGTCTATTTATCGCCAGTCCCCTGGTTGCACCTTTGGTCATGATGGGATGGGGCGCCAGTATCGGAGGTCTGCTGGGTGCCACTCAAGGTGCGTTCAAGAAAAATACCGCTGGCGCAAGTGAAGCAGATAAGGCTGGTGCTGACAAGCAAGGCTGGTTATCCAGCTTGATCGACGACGCGATTACCAGCGGGCAGTTTGTGCTGGTAGTGCAAACAAACACTGAGCAAGAGACAGCCATAGCACAGGAAGTGATTGACGCATCAGTTGGTGTTTACAAAGATGACAGCATCGCCTGATTCAAGCCTGCAAACAGCCAGGCGTTTCAATTCAGATACTATCTTTTCAATTGCACATTGGGTAAAGCCGGAATCCGAACTTAGTTCCATCTTGATCTGTTAGGCATGTGTCTGCGAACATGCCATTGAATCTGTTGAATGGATTTAAGGACGGCACCAAAGTCATCATCAGGCAGTTGTTCCGCGACGACTGACACAGGGATATGAAACAAGTCGCCAACCAGATTGAAGCGATAGCATTGCTCCATGCCCAATGTCGCAGGCATGCCCATTCTCTTCTCTGCAGCCCCGTCCAGGATTGCATGTGCATGTAGCTACCGCTACGGTTTTGGTGAATAATAGGAAAAGAAAGACGGAAATTAGTTTCATATGGCTAACGCCGAAATGAACGAATGGCCGCCCACAAATTAATAAAATACAGAGCATCATCGCGGCCAGTCCTATCGATCATCCTGTTAGCCTCAATAACGCTCAATCGAAAAAGCTCTGTCAAACTGGCTTTGCCGGTGATAGATAAATCTCAGCAGGAATACCTATGAGTGCAGGCCCGGATAAGTATCCTCCATCTAAGGACCCTGATTCGTTGATAACACGACCTACAACACCAAGCAGAGCACTGCGAAGTGCGATGTTGCTGAAGATATTGCGTGGCCCTGCATGATACATTTCAGTTGCTACTTTAGTCGCAATTTGAATGATAGGCTCAAGCTTAAACTCCAATTGAAACCAATTGCCATGTTTATCCTGCGCACTAAAAGTATTCGGCAAGCCTATATCTCCCATGTGGGAAATTAGAACTATGCCAAATACTTCTGGAAGCCAATCTATCAGGCGTCTTGCCAACATTTGGTCTTGAGCAAGCGCAGCAATTTCAACATTTATTTCATCATCAGAAATACCATCACGCCCGAGCACGGCGATGGCATTTTGCAGGAGTTCTTCAGAAAGTAATGGCAGCATAGAAGTGAGAGCTTAACGTTGAACTGGACGGCTGGCCGCCCAGAGAAATAAAATGAACTGTACCCTTTTGGGCAGCCCAACTCGAGTGCCATGTTAGCGCATTTTATTTGACGACGAGCTCAAATTCGTTGGGGGACAGGCCAAGAAGATGGCTCATACGTTGCCCCTTTTTTTTGCTCCATAGGAGATAGTGGTCACTCATTCTGAGTGCGATCTACAAGCAGAAATAGCGCTCAATTAGAATGCTACTTTGGCTTAATCTTCAGTCTGTGGCCGATTTTTTGCTCAGCACTTGCAAAGCCTCTTTGGTCCACTGCACACGGCTTTCCTCAAAAGTGATGCCCGCTTTCAGTATCAGGTAGCGCAGTTGCTGCTCATGCGACAGCAGTACCCCACTGAAGTCGCGTTGTTCAATTTCTCTATAGGTCTGTAGCTCTTGCTCATGCATTTGCAAACGACGCTCAAATTCTTCCGCCAGGCCCAGCGGGCCTATGGCGGCATCAGCGCGTAGTTTGACCATCATGTCATCACGCAATCGCATCGGTGCACTGGTTTCGCTGGCCCAGCGCCGCAATTCATCCCGGCCCGCGGGCAGGATGTCTATCAATTTTTTACCCGCGCGCCCACCTTCAACCTCGGTCGAAATAACCCAGCCCTGGCTCTCCATGCGCCCCAGTTCCCGGTAGATTTGCTGGTGCGTTGCATGCCAGAAATAGCCTATGGACTTGTCAAAACGCCGCGCCAGGTCATAGCCTGAACATGGCTTTTCGGCAATCGAAGTCAGCAAGGCGTGAGGCAGAGACATGTTTTAGAGTAAATAGTCGGTGTGGTTTTCAGACATTTTATATGCAACTGGTTGCATAAATAAAGCAGTTTCGTTATATTCTTATGCACTCAGTTGCATAAAATCTAAAACAAAACATTTGTTGCTTGATTGAACCCTTTATATTTAGGAAAACGCCATGTCTTTTTATCCCCACCTGACAAAGCCACTCGATCTGGGTTTCACTACTCTACCAAATCGCCTCTTAATGGGTTCCATGCACGTGGGGCTGGAAGAGGTTGACAATGGTTTTGAGCGCATGGCGGCATTTTATGCTGAGCGCGCCCGTGGTGGCGTAGGCCTGATTGTGACGGGTGGCATCGCGCCGAATGAAAGAGCGCGTCCCATGCATGGCGGTGCCATGCTCACTACTGAAGCAGAAGCAGAACACCATAAGATAGTCACCAAGGCCGTACACGATGCAGGTGGCAAGATCGCCATGCAGATTTTGCATTTTGGCCGTTATTCTTACCAGCCTACTCTGGTCGCACCCAGCGCTATCAAGGCACCGATCAATCCTTTCAAACCGCATGCACTGACGACAGAAGAAGTCGAAGAAACCATCTCTGATTTTGTCCGCTGTGCCGCGCTGGCGCAATCGGCTGGCTATGATGGTGTCGAAGTCATGGGCTCGGAAGGTTACCTGATCAATGAATTCATCGCCGCCTGCACAAACCAGCGCGAAGATGAATGGGGCGGTGCCTATGAAAACCGTATCCGCTTCCCTATAGAAATCGTACGCCGCATACGCGAAAAGGTGGGTGCCAATTTCATCATCATCTATCGCCTGTCCATGCTGGATCTGGTCGATGGCGGTTCTACACTGGACGAAGTCACGCAACTGGCAAAAGCCATAGAAGCAGCCGGTGCGACGATTATCAATACTGGCATAGGCTGGCATGAAGCACGTATCCCGACTATTGCCACCAAGGTGCCGCGCGCCGCTTTTGCCTGGGTGACTAAAAAGCTCAAAGGCCAGGTGAATATTCCCCTGATCGCGACCAACCGCATCAATACTCCTGAAATTGCCGAGCAGTTACTGGCAGGAGATTATTGCGACATGGTCTCAATGGCACGCCCACTGCTGGCAGACCCGCTGTTCATGCGCAAGGCGCAAGAGGGCAGGGCAGACGAGATCAATACCTGCATAGGTTGCAACCAGGCCTGCCTGGATCACACTTTTGGCGGCAAGGTGACGTCCTGCCTGGTCAATCCACGCGCCTGCCATGAGACAGAACTGGTTGATGCGCCTCTGGAAAAAGCCAAGCGCATTGCTGTAGTTGGTGCTGGCCCAGCCGGTTTGAGCTTTGCCACGACCGCAGCCAATCGCGGCCATGCCGTGACACTGTTTGATGCCGGTTCTGAAATTGGCGGCCAGTTCAATATTGCCAAGCAAGTGCCGGGCAAAGAAGAGTTTTATGAAACTCTGCGCTATTTCGGAAAACAGATAGAGCTAACCGGCGTCACGCTCAAGTTGAATACCAAGGTCGATGCGGCTGACCTGGCAGACTTTGATGAAGTCGTGCTGGCAACGGGCATCACCCCACGTGTTCCTCCTATCGAAGGCATAGAGCATGCCAAAGTCCTGAGTTATCTGGATGTTTTGCGTGATAAGAAAACAGTAGGCAAATCCGTCGCCATCATAGGCGCAGGCGGCATAGGTTTTGACGTTGCAGAATACCTGAGCCATAGCGGCACCAGCCCGAGTCTGGACCCAGAAAAATTCTACGCAGAATGGGGTATTGATACCGACTATAAAAACGTCGGTGGCTTGCGCGCCGCACAGCTGGAAAAACCAGCACGCCAGATTTTCCTGTTACAACGCAAGACTTCCAAGGTCGGTGATGGACTCGGTAAAACCACTGGCTGGATACACCGTACAGGTTTGAAAAACCGCGAAGTGCAAATGATCGCTGGTGTCAGCTATGACAAGATAGACGATGCTGGTTTGCATGTCACCATCGGTGGCGAGCAAAAGCTGCTGCCTGTCGATAATGTGATTCTGTGTGCAGGTCAGGAACCTAGGCGCGATTTGCAAGCTGCACTGGAAGCCGAAGGAAAACCTGTGCACTTGATTGGCGGTGCAGATGTGGCTGCCGAACTCGATGCGAAACGTGCCATCAATCAGGGCACACGTCTGGCAGCAACAATCTGAAGATAGCAAATCGCCATTCAGGATGAACTCACTTTATTCAGACCCCGTTTGATCAATGTTAAATGCAATACCGAAAGGATGATGATGAACAATGTACCTGCAACTGTCGCCGCTTCCCTGCAAACCTGGCATGAGATGATTGCCAATAAAGACCTGAGTTCCTTGCCATCCATCGTGCATGCTAATGCTGTGTTTCGTTCTCCCATGGCGCACCAGCCCTATACCAGTGCCCAGGCTGTCGTGCTGATACTCAGTACGGTGGCCCAGGTGTTTGAAAATTTTACTTATCATCGCGAGTTGTCTTCTGATGATGGCTTGAACATCGTCCTGGAATTCAGTGCCAATGTCGGTGACAAGCAACTCAAAGGCATAGACATGATACGCTTTGATGCCGATGGCAAGATTGTTGATTTTGAAGTCATGGTCAGGCCCATGAGCGGCTTACAAGCGCTTGGGCAGGAAATGGGTGCGAGATTGGCGCAGTATCTGCCAGCCTATAAAGCATCTAAATAGGCGGCTGAATAATCTCCTGCCAGTTGCTTTTTATTTGCGTGCCTGCCTTTTCAAAAAGCGCATGAGGCTGCCCAGCAAGGGCAGCTTCTCATACAACTCTTCCGCCGCGTCCCAATAATCGCGGTGGAAATTCACCCGGCCATCAGCAGCAAAGCGTATATGTGTAGCTCCCCGTATGCATTGTGGCGCAGCATTGAATTTTTTCATCGTAAATAGAAACTCCCAGACCAGAAAGGCAGTATCGTTTTGCAAAACCGATGAAGTAACACGAAAACGCGGTTCACGAACCTGCACAAACATGTGCTGGAATACATGGTTGATGGCAGGCAGCCCGCGCAGCTCGTTGAAGGGGTCTTTGAAATAGGCATCTTCTGTATAGATGCCGGACATGTTCTGGCAAGTCTTCAGTGAAATGGTTTCAAAGAAAACTATCAGCTTGTCCAGACTGGCTTGATGATCAAGAGTAGTCGACATTTATAAACCTGTCACCTTATGAACCAGATAAAAATAGCTGCGGTAAGGTAGCAGGCGCGCCAACCTCAACCAGTTGGTAAAGCGATGGGGAAAGTGTATGTGAAAGTCGCCTCTCTGCATACCCTTGACGATGGCCAGAGCCGCTGCAGGCGCGCTCATCAGGGCGGGCATCTTGAAATCATTCCCTGCTGTCATCGGTGTTTCAACAAAGCCTGGATTAATCATATACACCGCAATATTTTTAGGGCGCAAATCCAGATACAGGCATTCACACAAATTGATGATGGCGGCCTTGGTTGGCCCGTATACCAGCGCTTTGGGCAATCCAGAAAGGCCAGCTACCGATCCAACTATACCGATACCACCGCAACCCTGCTTGAGCAGTGCAGGCAAAACGGCATCCAGGCATTGGTAAACTCCGCGCACATTAATATCTATCAGCCTGTTGACTGCGGCAAGATCAAGACTGTCTGCCCGCATTTCATTGTAGCTACCGGCAACGACAAGTACCAAGTCTATGCTGCCCCATTTTTCAATCAAGCGCGCATGACAAGCGACCAAGCTGGCGTGATCGCAAATATCTACTGCCATGGCTTCGGCCATCGGGTAGTCAGCCGCAATTTTTTCCAGTTGCACCAGTTTTCGGGCTGACAGTGCGACCCTGGCACCCAGCGTCAGCAACAGCCTGGCAGTTTCTTCTCCTATGCCGCTGGATGCACCGATGATCCAGATGCGTTTACCCTGCCAGTCGCGGATGACGGGGTTCATGGTGCGGTGTTACTACGTTTAGTGAAAGAGAGTGTCACGCTGCCGAGTTCAACTCCAAATTTGCGCATGATGGCACGGTTCAGCATTACTTTGTCATCCATCAAGACCATAGTATCGTCAAAATCCACGTTATAGACGCTGCCATCAACAGGCAAGGCCAGCACATAATTCCAGTGCAGGGTATTGCCGGACACCTGCCCCTTGGCTTCACCTATGACATCTGAAGCAGTGCCGGTAAATTGATCATTCCCCACTTTTTTCAAAGTCCAGATGCGTTTTTGCTTGCTCCCATCTGAGTAAGTAAAGTCTTCATTGAGCGTGCCAATATCACCTGACCACTGGCAATCCATGACTACGGTAAAGCGTTTGACGATGGCACCTGACCTGTCCTGGAATATGCCCCAGGCATCAAGCTTGCCATTGAAATAGCTTTGCATGTCCAATTTGGGAACTTCGTTGCGGTAGCGGCCTGGCTCATACTGGCTGGCACAGGATGTCAGTAGCAGTATCAGGCTGCAGAAAAATAATCGGTAAGTTTGCTTGAACATATGCTTTCCTGATGTGAGTGTTCGTTTTGGCGGAGTGCTTAATTGCCAGCGGATTTGCTGCCTAGCAGCTTGTTACGTAAACTCTGTGCCGTGGTTTTTTTGTCCAGCCATATCGCAAAGAAAGCATGGGCAAATTCAGCATCGCGTATCTCGCCCAGCAATTTTCCATTCAGATAAAATCTGGCTGCTTCATTCGGTATATGAATGCCGGTGATGTGTGTGCCCTGTTTTACGTCCGGGAAAATATTCTTCATCTGCGCCAGCCAGCGTTCCCGCTTTTCGGCTGTGCCCAGCTTGAGCTTTTCTATTTCATCTATGCTGGCATCGGCGATTTTGCTGCCATACAAAGTGCGGGCATAGGCCAGGTCCAATGCAAACTTTTGTGGCTTCTCACTTTCCGGCTTATAGCCTTCAGGTACAGACCACAAACTTGCGTCGTAAATATGCAGGCCAAACCAGCGAAAACTGCCTGTTCCCTGCAAGCTGGCTTGCGGAATTTCCTCACTGATATGTGCAGGTGCTGAGTTTGTCGGCTTGTCTTCGGCATGCACAGTCATCGCTGTCGCTGCAAGCAACAGCGACAAACACATGCTACGTATCAATGGCAGGGTAGTCATTTTTTCCTCAGTGTGAATTGAGTGACATTGATGCTGCCAGCACGGAAACCTGCTTCGCAATAAGCCAGATAAAATTCCCAGGTACGCAAGAATTCATCATCAAAGTTCTGCGTCTTGACCTGCGCCAGTTTTTCCATGAAGGCATGACGCCAGTGCAGCAGGGTGCGTGCATAGTCGAGGCCAAAATTGAAGGTATCAAGTACTTCCATGCCGTAGTTTGTTGCCATGGCGTGAAATTTGTCTATGGATGGCAGCATGCCGCCGGGGAAGATGTATTGCTGTATAAAGTCCGTACCCTTGCGGTAACGGTCGAATAACTCATCTGCAATGACGATGCTTTGCACGCATGCACGGCCGTCCTGTTTCAGGTTGCGGTGCAGGCATTCAAAATAACCTGGCCAGTAAGCTTCACCAACTGCTTCAAACATTTCTATGGAAGCGATTGCGTCATAGTTGCCATTCGCGTCTCGATAATCCTCTATCTTCAAATCACTCTTTGCATGCAGGCCAGCATTGTGCAGGCGCGCTTGGGCATATTGCAATTGTTCGGTAGAGAGCGTCAGACCAGTGACGTGGGCACCTGCATCCCGTATCGCCATCTCAGCAAAGCCGCCCCAGCCACAACCTATTTCCAGCACCCTGGCGTTTTTTGGTAATGCCAGTTGCTCCAGTATGCGGCGATATTTTGCCTGTTGTGCTTCTTCCAGTGATTGGTCTTGCTCGCCTGTATAGATCGCGCTGGAGTAAGTCATCGAGGGGTCCAGCCACAGCTTGTAGAATTCATTGCCTATGTCGTAATGGGCATGAATATTTTTCTTGCTGCCTGTGCGGGAATTGCGGTTCAGTAGATGCTTTAGCCTATAGACAAGGTTACCCCACCAACTGCCATAAATCACGCTTTCCAGTTGCTGGCGATTATGTGAGATCAGTTCTATCAAGCCAGCCAGGCTGCTGGTGCTCCAGTGGCCGGCGATATAACTTTCGGCAAAGCCGATGTCACCTGACTTGAGGACCGCGCGATACAGCTCCCAGTCTTTCAAATGCAGGCTGACGTGCTGCCATCCTTCTGACGCGCGGCCAAAGCTGGCGGTTTGCCCATCAGGGAATTGTATGGTCAGGCAGCCATGCTGAAGTTTGTTCAGCAGGCTGAGGACGAACCTCGCTTGCGCAGGAAAATGCTTGCTATTCAGTTGGGTGTTGACTGTGGCATTGTTGTCAGCGCTTGCAGTGCCAGAGGCAAAGGTGGGATGGAGGCTGCTCATCGGCTTAACTCTTCAGTAGGAGGAATAGGTTTGGAAATAAAGGGTACTCGCTTTATCCACAGGCGCAGTGCTTGTAGATGAATGCGTAGCACTACGCCGATAGTCATGAAGGGGTAGCGCAACATGACCTTGGCTATGTGAGTGTTACTCATGGGCTGTTCACGGCCTGAAACGCTGGTGAGTAATAGCGGACCTTCTGCATCGGCATAGTCAATTCGGGCCAGGTATTTTTTCTGCGTGTGTCCTGCAGTTTTCCCTGCTGTCTCTTGCTGTGCTTGCATGAAACGGAAGCGATAGCTACCCTCCACCTTGCAGAAGGGCGACACATGGAAGATTTTCCTGGCTTGCAATTCTTCGCCATTGGTCAGCCTGCCACCATTCTCCAGCAGGTACAAATGCTTCTCACCAAAGGTATTGCGTACTTCGCACAGCACGGCACGCAAGCTGCCATCCTGGCGATGACAAAACCAGAAAGAGACCGGATTAAATACAAAGCCAAACACCCTGGGGAAGCATTGCAAGCAAATCTCGCCATCGGCATCTGTGATGCCCTCGTTTCGCAACAAGCCATCTATCCATAGTGCCAGCGGCTGGCGAGCATCACCATGGTCACGTTCATGGAAGGACAGGGCATTAAAGCGGTTCACGGAAAACAGTGCAGGCGTGCTCATATGACCGATGTCACGCACAGGCACACGGATAAAAAACACGCCATAGCGAAATGCGTTTTTTGCCGGGCGCAAGCGCTTGTGCATGACTTCGCCTGTACATAAAGTGACAGCAGATTTAGTGGCTGGCGTGTTCATGCCGCACGCGTCATATGTTCGTAGGCTGCTTCTGCACGCGCGAGTATGCACTCTGCGACACGCAGGCCAGATTTCAAGCCATCTTCATGGAAGCCATAGCCTGTCCAGGCACCGGCGAACCAGATATTTCTCCTGCCCTGAATATTGACCAACTGGTTTTGTGCATTGATTGCCAGCGCGTCAAATACAGGATGAGAATAGTCAAAGCTATTGATAATACTGGCCGCTGCCGGTTCTTGAATTGGATTCAAGGTGACGATGACGGGTGTCTTGAATGGCAGGGGTTGCAATTGATTAATCAGGTAATGCACGCAGACACGTGGTTCGTTACCGCTTTCACTTTGATAATTCCAGGCCGACCAGGCTTTTTTATGTTCAGGCAAGACACTCGCATCGGTATGCAGCACTGCGCGATTGGGCTGGTATTTGACAGCCGACAGAATCTGACGCTCAGCCAGGTCGGCATCAACCAGCAATTTCAGGCTTTGGTCGCTATGGCTGGCTAACACAACATGCTCAAACGTTTGCGTGCCATGTGCGGTCTGGACTGTGATTGCGCCTGGTGCTTTTTCTTGCACACTTAATACCGGAGTTTGCAAATGCCTGTGTGCAATCCGAGGCAGGATCTTTTCCACATACTGCCTCGCGCCACCTTGAACGGTTTGCCACTGTGGCCTGTCATTCACTTGCAGCAAGCCATGGTTGTGGCAGAAATTCACGAAGGACGATAGTGGGAATGCCATCATGGTCTCGGTAGGGCATGACCAGATACAGGCTGCCATCGGCAACAAATACCATGCGCGGAATTCTTTACTGTAGCCATGCTGGTCGAGAAAGCTGCCCAGAGGCTGCATGAAGTCGGGATGATTTTTCGTCGTTGCCAGTGCAGTAGTCTGTTTATTAAAGCGCAGGATATCGCGCAGCATACGTATGAACGCCGGGTTGAGCAGATTGCGGCGCTGGGCAAACACCGTATCCAGATTGGCTCCAGCCCATTCCAGCAGGCGACCCCTATTATTGCTCACTGGCATTTTGACAGAGAAAGACATGTCAGTCGCAACAGTCGCGATGTCAAGCTCTTTGAACAAGTTGACCAGGTTTGGATAGGTCTTGTGGTTGAACACCAGGAAGCCGGTATCAACGCCATAGGTCTTGCCTTCCAGGCTGACATCGACGGTATGCGTATGCCCGCCAAAGTAATCATTGGCCTCAAACAGGCTGATTTCATGCCCAGCTTTAGAAAGCTCGTAGGCGCAAGACAGGCCGGAGATGCCGGAACCGATGACTGCGATTTTCATAATCTGTATCTGTTCAGAATATTAGTAAAAGTAACACATATTGATGAATCTAAAAGCGGAATCGTCCCTGCAGTGCCTTGGGTGCCATCCATGCACATCTATAGATACGCAAATTAGGGCTTATTGGATTTATGCGCCTTATCGATTAGCCACACTCAATGTGCTTCGCTCAATAATTTACCTGGTAAAAATGTCGTCTTGGGTTAAAATATGACCGTCAATTTCATTTTGTGACTCATCAGTCACAAAATATACTACAAAGTTTTTATTTGTGCAGGAAAAATAATGGAAATCCGTATTCCTTTTAAAAAACAACAGTTTGATGCGCGTGAAGAAGCCATCATTGATGCTGTCAATCGCCTTTTATCAGAAAAAGGTTATGACTTGATGACCATGGATGATGTCGCCGATGCGGTGGGCATAGCCAAGGGCAGCCTGTACAAGCATTTTTCATCCAAGGAAAAGCTGGCGGGTGCGGCCATGACGCGGCTGCTGAAAGCAACCCAGGCTGAACTGGATACCTTGGCGGTCGACATGCCAGCGATAGACAAGATCAGGCACATCCTGGCCTGGTCCTTGCGCTTGCGCCTGCAGGGGGGCGTGCCACACCTGCCGTCCACCAGCCTGGCCTTGCAGCGCAGCCTGATGCTGAATCTCGATTATGTGATGGTGGCCCTGCGAGTCAATAAACGTTTTTATGCGCTGGTGGCGCAAGCCAGAGAGCAGGGCGCATTGACGCCGCTGGTGCCGGATGATGTGCTGGTCTATACCCTGTATTCACGCGCTTGTGACCCGACCATGGAATTTCTCATGCGCGACAAGCGCCTGACACATGAACAGATAGTCGATGCCATGGTACATGCAACCATAGGTGGTTTTTTGTCAAATGATGCGAGAAAAACCTAAAGCAGTCAGCTTGATGAATTGTTTTCTTTTGAAAGGCGCAAGGCTTCCTGCAAGATGCTGACGTCGCCGATGTGATTTGCCAATAGCAAGATCAGTCTGGCATTCAGGGCCGCACTGGCTTCATCACTAAGCTCGCGATGGGAGTCTATCAATAGCTGATAAAAATCGTCACCAGCGCTGTAATCGCGCTGCGCAGATTTGTCGGGGTAATGGAAATTCGCTTGCAGGTTCAAAGGCATCATGCCACTCCTGATGAATTGCCGCATGCAGTTTGTAATGCACGAAGGATGTGATTCAATTCAAATTTCTGCCAGCGTGCGGTCAGATGTTGATCTGGCCTTAACAAGTGATAGCTGCCATTTTCTGCGCCATAGCGCTGGTGCAGCAAGCCCTTGGTATCAGTCAGGCACAGGTGACCATCAAGCTCAACTTCCTGTTTGCTAATGATGAGTGTGGCTACTGGGATCACTTCCTTTTCCAAGGCCTTTATCGCAGCCAGATGTGCAGCTGGTATGTCAGATACGGCATCACAGAAATACAGGCCATGAAAAACAGGCTGCAAGTAATCGATCAGGAAACCTGTTCCACTTTGAGTACTGACTGGCCCATCTTCAAATGGTGCGCCAATTTGTAGGGCAGTATCAAAGCTGGCGTGGTCTGGTGTGTGTAAAATAGTAGTTGATAAAGTTGACGGCACAGATAGTCGCCCTGAATTCACCAGCTTGCGGGCAAACGCATGTTCTTGCGCCAGACTCAACACTGCATTGCGAAAGCACTTGCTGATCGCACTTTTAGGCGTGATGAAATCAGTAGAGCGTGTCGAGTTCAGCAGATTCTCATCGGCTGCAAATACGCGTTCATCTGAATAAGTGTCCAGCAATTTGGCTGGTGCCTTGCCATCAACGACGAGCTTCAATTTCCACACCAGATTATCCGCATCCTGTATGCCGGAATTGGCACCACGCGCGCCGAAGGGTGACACCTGATGGGCAGCATCGCCAGCAAACAACACGCGGCCATGGCGGAACTTTTCCATGCGCCTGCACTGGAAGGTGTAGACACTGACCCATTCGAGCTCAAACTCCCTGTCATCGCCGAGCATGGCCTTGATGCGCGGCATCACTTTTTCGGGTTTGCGTTCTTCCACCGGGTCGGCATCCCAGCCCAGTTGAAAATCGATGCGCCAGACATTGTCTGCTTCTCGGTGCAGCAGCACGGATTGATTCGGATGAAAAGGCGGATCAAACCAGAACCAGCGTTCAGCCGGAAAGTCAGCCTTCATGACGACATCGGCAATCAGGAAACGGTCCATGAAAACCTTGCCTTCGACTTCCAGCCCCAGCATCTGGCGCAAGGGGCTGCGCGCACCATCGCAGGCGATCAGCCAGTCGGCTTGCAAGCTATAATCACCTTCTGGTGTCACTATTTGCAAAGTCGAAAATTCTTCGCCTTGCTCAATCGCGGTGACACGGTGATTCCAGCGTAACTCAACCCCTAACTCGACGGCACGCCGAACCAGAAATTCTTCCAGATAGTATTGCTGCAAATTCACCATGCCCGGATGCTTGTGATCCGGCGCAGGCAAGAGATTAAAATTGAATACTTCTTCCTTGCGAAAAAAAGTACGCCCTACATTCCACTCTACGCCCTTGTTACGTACCGCCGCTGCGACGCCCAGTCTGTCAAGTATCTCCAGCGTGCGCTTGGCATAGCACAAGCCGCGTGAACCTACCGATACCGTATCATCGTCATCCAGCACCAGTACATCCAGCCCCTGCAACTTGCAATCTATCGCCGCAGCCAGACCAACAGGGCCAGCACCGACAATAATAACTTTGCGGCGTGTAACTTCCTTGGTCTTCAACTCCGGTGGAGTCACGAAAGGGAATTTTTGATATTGATAAGTGCTAAGCAAAATGCGGCTCCTGCGGCGCGATTAAAGCGAAAGACCCAGAGATATTTGAAGGTTCATGACAGCAAAAGAATTTCTCTTGTTTTTCGCTGTGGTGTAGCAGGGAATTCGAGCGGCATGCCGCTCGCCTGCGTAACGAAGTCTGCCTGCAAGCAGTCTTTCCTCCCTCCGTGTCTCTGGGTTGAGAGGTCTTGACGCTCTTAATACTAACCCTCCAAACTCTTCCACATCTCCACATCCCGCTCCGCCGTCCACACCCGCGGATCAACGTGCCCAGATGCTTCATCAAAAGCCCTTGTCACATCAAACGGCAGGCAATGGTCAAAGATCACCCAGTGACCATACTTGGGTTTCAAAGCGGCGTAAGTATTCTTGTAGATGGTATTGAGGTCATGCTGTTGTTGCTGCCCCGCTTTGACGCTGGTGAATAAATCGCTGATGAAAGAACGGGTTTCGCTGAGACCTGCCGCCACCAGTTCTGGCGTAGTCAGGGCAGTACCACGGCCAGGCACCAGTTTCTCGGCTTTCATCGCTTCCAGATTACTCAGGGTTTGCGGCCAGTCTGAATAATAGGCATCGCCCGCATACGGTGTCGCGCCAAATTCAACCAGGTCACCAGAGAACAAAACTTTTTCCTGTGGCAGCCAGACGATGGTGTCCCCCTTGGTATGACCACGACCCACCTGCATGAGCTTTACCTCCAGCTTGCCCAGCCAGATCGACATTTCACCCTTGAAGGTAATCGTCGGCCAGGTCAGGCCAGGCACGCTTTCAACATTACGGAACAGGCGCGGGAAGCGGCCTATTTCACTCTTCATATCCGCATCACCACGTTCGACAATCAGGTCGAAAGTATCGCGGCTGGCAATAATATGTTCCAATCCTTCAGCCACATAGCCACTGGCACCAAGTACGCGAACCGCGTGGTAGTGTGACATCACCACATACTTGATCGGTTTGTCAGTGACTTCACGGATGCGACGCACCACATCCTGCGCCATGATGGGCGTGGCCTGAGTATCGATGACCATGACGGCATCGTCGCCAATGATGATGCCAGTATTCGGGTCACCCTCAGCGGTATAGGCGTAGGCATGTTCGGATAATTGCTGGAAGCTGACTTTCTTTTCTTCCAGGTCAGCGTGTGAGGCAAATTGCTTGGTAGTCATGACAACATCCTTTAATCAGTGCAGTACATGCTTAAATTTGAAGCATGCAACAGAAAACAAGAATAAGCATTAATTCGTTATTTGTAAATGCATTTGTTAATAGTAAAATTAATTCATATTGAACAAGAGGCAGCCATGACAGACAAAAGCAAGGAAAGACGTGGCATAGGTGCAATAGAAGTCGGCGGCCTGATCCTGAATGCCTTGGTCAGTTCTGGCCGTGCCATGTCCTTGGGGGATCTGGCTCGTGAGAGCGGCATGCCTGCTTCGAAGGCTCACGCCTATCTGGTCAGTTTTGGCAAACTCGGTCTGGTGGAACAGGATGCGGCGACTGGTGCTTACCAGCTGGGCCCCTTTGCCTTGCAAATGGGCTTGGTCAGCCTGCAGCAAATGTCACCCGTCAAACTGGCAATACCTGAGATTACCCGCCTCGCAGCAACCACAGATCAAACCATCGCGCTGGCGGTGTGGGGCAGCCATGGCCCTACCGTGGTGTATATCGCAGAATCAAGCCGCCCCATCCATGTGAATATGCATGCGGGCTCTGTCATGTCCATGCTGGGTACTGCAACGGGACTAGTGTTTTCTGCCTTCTTGCCACAAGCGCTAGTCGACAAGGTGATCGCCAGGGAAGTCAAAGATGAATTGGTGATAGGGCAGGCGGGTGTACAGTTGACAAGCAGGGATATTGCCAGCGTACTGGCAGAAGTACGTGTGCAGGGTCTGGCGAGGGCACAGGGCCTGCCCATACCGGGCATTAATGCCCTCAGCGCGCCGGTATTCAACCATGCCTGCACCTTAAGTCTGGTGATTACAGCTACTGGCCCCAAGGGCAGTTTTGATACCGACTGGAATGGCGAACTGGCACAGGCTTTGCGAGCCAGTGCCAGTTCCTTGTCGCGTCAGCTGGGTCATATGCCCAAGCCGTAGAAGATGAAAGCTTTATACTTTATTGCGCTGCCAGGGCTTTCTCTACGTCTGCCACCAGTTTCTTGTCATCTGGAGTTGTGTAGCTGGAATAGGCAGCCACGACATTGCCTTTGCGGTCTATCAGATATTTGTAAAAATTCCATTTCGGTGTCGTGCCCGTTGCCTTGATCATCTGCGCGTACATAGGATTCACATCCTTGCCCCTGACTGCAGATTTGCTGAACATGGGGAACTTCACGCCATAGGTATTAAAGCAAAAGTCGGCAATTTGCTTGTCATTGCCTGGCTCCTGCTTGCCAAAATCATTGGATGGGAAACCCAGTACCACCAGACCCTTGTCATTGTATTTGGCGTACATGGCTTCCAGGCCTTCGTACTGCTTGGTGAACCCGCAATAACTCGCAGTATTGACGACCAGTGCAACCTTGCCCTTGTACTGGCAAAGATCTTGCGGCGTTTCATCTTGCAGACGCTTGAATTTATGGTTCAGCACGGCCGGGCAGGCATCACCGGTATCTGCCCATGCTCCCAAGGAGCAAGTGATCAAACTCAGAAAAAGAGCAGCTTGTATTGGTGTGCGTCGCAGCATGGTTAACTCCAAAAGAAGAGGATGTCATCTTAGCGCAGTCTTGAGGAAATATGTGGATTGAAGGCTAACTGATTAAGTTGAGCACAGACAGCGCGCTTCTGTCGATAAACCGACAGCGTGATGGAAATCGTACTATATTGACATCGAATACCTCTGTTGTGAGACTCTGGTTTTAGGGTATCTACATCCCTATATGCCTAAATCGCATATAAAACATCGAAACACTTCGTTTTAATTTATATGGGACCGTTTTATCCTGTACTCCTCATAAAAATTATTACTTACCAGGACTAGAGATGATGATCAAAAAACTTATTCTTGCAGCAAGCTTTGCCACGGCTTTTTCGTCTGTCGCAATGGCAGCGGATATCAGCCTGCTCAATGTTTCCTATGACCCTACCCGTGAGTTATATCAGGATGTGAACCAAGCTTTTGCCAAGCAATGGAAAGCCAAAACCGGTGACAATGTCACTATCAAGCAATCCCATGGCGGCTCTGGCAAGCAGGCGCGTGCCATCATAGATGGACTGGATGCAGACGTAGCCACCCTGGCACTGGCCTATGACACCGATGCCCTTGCAGAAAAAGGCCTGGTCGACAAAGCCTGGCAAAAGCGTTTGCCACACAATGCCTCACCATATTCTTCGACGATTGTATTCCTGGTGCGCAAGGGTAATCCCAAAGGCATCAAGGACTGGGGTGATATCGTCAAACCTGGCGTTGCCGTGATTACACCCAATCCCAAAACTTCTGGCGGCGCACGCTGGAATCATCTGGCAGCCTGGGGCTATGCCCTGAAATTACCAGGCGGTAGCGAAGCCACGGCAAAAGAATTTTTATCCAAGCTATATAAAAACGTCCCCGTACTGGATTCAGGTGCGCGGGGTGCAACCACTACCTTTGTTGAGCGTGGCATAGGTGATGTCTTGCTGGCCTGGGAAAACGAAGCCTTGCTGGCTATTAAAGAACTTGGCCCGGACAAGGTCGAGATTGTTGCGCCATCCACCAGTATCCTGGCTGAACCTTCGGTTGCCGTGGTCGATAAAGTGGCAGATCGCAAGGGCACCCGCAAGGTGGCAGAAGCTTATCTGAACTTCCTGTACACCGACGAAGGTCAGGATATTATCGCCAAACATTACTACCGTCCGACGACAGAAAAAGCCTCGAAGAAATACGCGGCGCAATACCCTAAAGTGAAACTGTTCACTATCGATGAAGCTTTCGGTGGCTGGACCAAGGCGCAAAAAGTGCATTTTGCTGATGGTGGTATTTTCGACCAGATTTATCAACCAGGCAAAAAATAAGCTTCGTTTATAAAAAATTTGGAGCTGAGGCAGAAATGCATTATCCCGCATTGCAAAACTACTTGAGTCGTCTGCAAAGTACGCTGGCCACCACCAACTTGTGGCTGGATGAACAAGGGCGTGCGCGTGGACGTTATTTTAATTCCACCCTGACCAGCGCCTTCCAGGCCATACGGGCAGGTGACGATGGCCGCGTTGCAGCCTATGAGGCGTATGCGCGCAGTTATGCCAGTGACGACCAGGGGCTGAATATATGGAAGCTGCTGGAAAATGCCGCCAATGATGATGAGTCGGTTGAGTTGGATAGATTGTGCCGGCTCTTGCATACCCTGAACTTTTACCGGCAGCCAGAAAGTGCCAAGCTGGATTTATACCTCAGTGTGCATAGTCGCTTACTGGCTGCGGTAGAAGGCAATCATGGTATGGCGTTTCGCCGCATCCTTGATGTACTGGAGTTGCCACACGCGGATATTATCTTGCAGTTGCCGCAAATAACGCCCAGCCAGCGCTGGGTGTTGACGCATGTTGCCGAGAATTACCGGCGCAATGGTTTCCGCATAGGCTTGCATGCTGCCAGCCTGGAGCAGGCGGCAGACTTGCTGGAGCGCATACGCCCGGCTTCCATCAAGGTGGATATCAGCCTGGCCAACGATGATCAGGCACAGGTGCGCTTGCTTGAGCAGGCTGACCGCGCTCAGTGTCATATCATCTTCCGCCGTATAGAAAACCAGAAACGCTTAGAGGCATTGCGCCTGGCACATCAGACTGCCAGCCCGTATTTGTTGCAGGGCTTTTTATTTGATTTGCCCAAGGCAGCGTTGCTGAGCCTGGATGAAGGTCACCTGGTCTTTGACTATCGGGAAGAATTCAAGCTGGCTTGAATTCCGCTCAATTGGGCAGGCCAAGCCAGAATACATACCTTATTCACCTGTTGATCTCATTATCTGGCCTCTTATGCTGATCGCGCATAAGGGGCCAGATGCATGTTTGCCCTCAGTGTTTGGTGAAGAAATGAATAAACTGATCACTCATTCATTGATGTTTTTATAATTCTTGCCTATATTTGCTTTTTTATATAGCAATCCATATGCGAAAAACGTATTTAAGCATAAGAAAAAATTCGTTTTCTATATAACGAAATACTGGGAAGATTGCTCATCGATAGTCATATCTGTAATAAAGGCTAAGCATGGCGCAGTTTCCAGGATCAAATAAAAAGGCAAGACGGGTGATACCCGGCTTTCAC
Source organism: Undibacterium sp. (assembly GCF_030683615.1). NCBI lineage: Bacteria > Pseudomonadati > Pseudomonadota > Betaproteobacteria > Burkholderiales > Oxalobacteraceae > Undibacterium > Undibacterium sp. The sequence continues at coordinate 143,672 of NZ_JAUXQE010000037.1, read as the reverse complement.
TTGTCTTTGGGTTTTACGGTGTTTTATCTGGGCTTGATCGTCCTGATACCGCTTTCTGCCGTGTTCCTGAAAACTTTCACCATGACCTGGGAAGCGTTCTGGAATACCGTGACTTCTGACCGTGTGATGGCTTCTTACCGCCTGACTTTTGGCGCATCCCTGCTGGCTGCCCTGATCAATGTCTTCTTTGGCGGCATCGTTGCCTGGGTATTGGTGCGCTACAAGTTCCCTGGCAAACGACTGATCGATGCGCTGGTGGATTTGCCGTTTGCCCTGCCTACTGCTGTAGCGGGCATTACCCTGGCAACTCTTTATGCACCGAATGGCTGGATAGGTAAATTGCTGACACCGCTGGGCATCAAGGTCGCCTATACACCATTAGGTATTTTGATTGCGCTGACATTCATCGGCCTGCCTTTTGTGGTGCGCACGGTCCAGCCTGTATTGGAAGAAGCCGAGAAAGAACTGGAAGAAGCGGCAGTCAGCCTCGGTGCCAGCCATCTGCAAACTTTCTTGAGGGTGATCTTGCCCAGCATCTTGCCCGCCTTGCTGACAGGTTTTGCACTGGCCTTTGCCCGCGCCACTGGCGAATATGGTTCAGTGATCTTTATCGCTGGCAACATGCCCATGATTTCTGAAATTACACCGCTTTTCATGATCACCAAACTCGAACAATATGATTATGCCGGGGCGACGGCGATTGCCGTGGTCATGCTTCTACTGTCATTTAGCCTGCTGCTGGCGATCAATGCCCTGCAAGCCTGGACGCGCAGCCGCCAAAATGCAGGGAGGGATTGATCATGACGAGCGCCACCATCACTACGCCTGTCAAGGCACCATTCGCTACCCGCAGGCATGAGCCAGTGATTACCCCGGCAGCAACGCTGGAGCCGCTATGGGTACGCATAGTCTTGACTACGATAGCACTGGCTTTTTTGACCCTGTTTTTATTTGTACCACTGGCAGCCGTTTTTTCTGAGGCATTGAAAAAAGGCTGGGAAGTTTATCTGGCGGCCATCATAGAAGCAGATGCCTTGTCGGCCATCAAACTGACCCTGATTGCCGCTGCCATATCCGTGCCTTTGAACCTGGTATTTGGTGTGGCTGCAGCATGGGCTATCGCCAAGTTTGAGTTCCGTGGCAAGAATGTTTTGCTGACATTGATCGATTTGCCGTTCTCGGTGTCACCGGTTATTTCTGGCCTGATCTATGTCTTGCTGTTCGGTGCCCAGGGTTGGTTTGGTGAATGGTTGCGTGAACATGACATCAAGATTTTGTTTGCTGTGCCAGGTATCGTGCTGGCGACCATCTTCGTGACTTTCCCCTTCGTTGCGCGTGAACTGATACCGCTAATGCAGGCACAGGGCAGTGAAGAAGAAGAGGCTGCTTTAGTGCTCGGCGCATCAGGCTGGAAGACTTTCTGGTATGTCACCCTGCCAAATATCAAATGGGGTTTGTTGTATGGCGTGATCCTCTGTAATGCGCGTGCCATGGGCGAGTTTGGTGCTGTGTCTGTGGTGTCTGGCCATATCCGTGGTGAGACCAATACCATGCCGCTGCAGGTCGAGATTTTATATAACGAGTACAACTTCACTGCCGCTTTTGCTGTCGCTTCATTGCTGACCTTGCTGGCCTTGCTGACACTCGCGCTTAAAACATTAGTCGAATGGCGTACCAATGAAAACCGCCAAGTAACACAAGAATAAAGAGAGAAGGGGTTTATCGTGAGTATCGCTGTTAATCAATTACAAAAACGCTTTGGCAGTTTCACTGCACTGGATAATGTCTCGCTGGATTTTCCGAATGGTGAATTGACCGCTTTATTGGGACCATCAGGCTGCGGCAAGACCACTCTGCTGCGGATTATCGCCGGGCTGGAATATGCCGACAGCGGCCAGGTTTTACTGGACGGGCAAGATGCTTCTTCCCAGCATGTGCGTGAACGCCAGGTTGGCTTTGTATTCCAGCACTATGCTTTGTTCAAGCATATGACGATATTTGAAAACATCGCTTTCGGTTTGCGCGTCAAACCGCGTCATCTGCGCCCGTCCGAAAGCGAGATCAAGGAGAAAGTCACCAAGTTGCTGGAACTGGTGCAACTGGACTGGCTGGCTGACCGCTATCCACCGCAATTATCTGGCGGCCAGCGTCAGCGTATCGCACTGGCGCGAGCTTTGGCAGTGGAACCGCGTGTGCTCTTGCTGGATGAGCCTTTCGGGGCACTTGATGCCAAGGTACGCAAGGAATTGCGCCGCTGGTTGCGTCGTCTGCATGATGAATTGCATGTCACCAGTATTTTTGTCACGCATGATCAGGAAGAAGCGCTGGAAGTGGCAGACAAAATTGTCCTCATGAACCACGGCAAGGTTGAACAGGTTGGTGCGCCGGCCGAGGTATACCAGCATCCGGCTACGCCTTTTGTGTATGGCTTCCTCGGTAATGTGAACCTGTTCCGTGGTCGCATCCATGAAGGCATACTCGATGCAGATGGTGTGCCTTTTGAGGCACCTGGTCATGCTGAAACCCGTGATGCTTTTGGTACTGGTTATGTGCGTCCACATGAGCTGGAGATAGACCGTTATTCCCCCGGTGCCACAGGCCTCAATGTACAACTGCGCCGCGTCCACAGTATAGGCCCACTGGCCCAGCTGGAACTGGAAAGAGATGACAACGGCGAACTGGTTGAAGCCATGATTTCTACCGAACGCTATGAACTATTGAAGCTCAAAGTTGGCGAAGCCCTGGTAGTGCGACCCAAGCGTCTGCATGTCTTCGTCGATTCCCAATAAGAATAAGGTTTACTATGAATTTCCAACAACTACGCTCCATCCGTGAAGCGTCACGCCGCGGTTATAACCTGACCGAAGTGGCAAATGTCTTGTTCACATCCCAACCAGGTGTCAGTCGCCAGATACGTGAACTGGAAGAAGAATTGGGCGTCGATATTTTCGAGCGTAATGGAAAACGCCTGACCGGCCTGAGTGAGCCGGGCAAGGATATTCTGCCCATCATAGAAAGATTATTGCTGGAGGCAGAAAACCTGCGCCAGGCTGGTGAAGATTATTCCGATCAATCCAAAGGCACCTTGACGATAGCCACTACTCATACCCAGGCGCGTTATGTCTTGCCCAAGGTAGTGCAGGGTTTCCGCCAGGCTTTCCCGGAGGTTCGCATCGCCTTGCAACAAAGTTCCCCTGAACATATTGCCGAATGGGTATTGTCCGGCAAGGCTGATATCGGTATCGCTACCGAAGGTCTGTCGCAGTTCAAGGACCTGGCATCTTTCGCCTGCTATGAATGGAATCACGTTGTCGTCGTCCCTGAAGGCCATCCTTTGCTGGAAAAAGAAGAATTGACACTGGAAGACTTGTCGACTTATCCATTGATTACCTATGATGTAGGCTTCACTGGCCGTGGTCATATTGATGATGCTTTCCGTCTTGCTGGTTTGCGCACGGATATCGTGCTGACCGCCATGGATTCTGACGTTATCCAGCAATATGTGGCACTGGGTCTGGGTGTGGGCCTGGTGGCGTCGATGGCAATTGAAGTGCAACGTGCACATGGTCTGAGAACTATTTCAGCCAGCCATTTGTTTGCATCGAATGTCACGCGTCTGGCAGTGCGCCGTGGTGCTTATCTGCGTGCTTATACTTATGAATTTATACAGCAGTTTGCACCAAACCTTGATAGGGATGAGGTCAGGCAGGCGGTTAGTGAAAACGAAGTAGTTTAAAAATTCATATTTTTGTTGCGTTGCAGCCTAAATTTTAAGCAATTCAGGCGCTGTCGTGAAGGCGTCACATCTCTCTGGTAAAATTAGGCAAATTATTCTAATTTCCGCAATTTTTATCAGAGGTTGACCATGCTTTACCCTGAATTGTTTAAGTCTTTGGAGCAAGTACGCTGGAATATGGAGTCCGACATCCCCTGGGATAAGTATGACGCCAGCAAATTGACACCAGAGCAGGCGCAAACCATCAAGATGAATGCCATCACTGAATGGTCTGCCCTGCCAGCGACCGAAATGTTCTTGCGTGATAATCGTGGAGACAGTGACTTTTGCGCCTTCATGTCCATCTGGTTTTTTGAAGAGCAAAAGCATTCCTTAGTCTTGATGGAATACTTGCGCCGCTTCCATCCTGAGTTGGTGCCGACGGAAAAAGAGCTCGACAATGTACGCTTCGAGTTTGATCCAGCACCTCCGCTGGAAACACTGATGTTGCACTTCTGTGGTGAAATCCGCCTGAACCACTGGTATCGCTGCGCCTCTGACTGGCATACCGAGCCTGTGATCAAACATATATACAAAATCATCAGCCAGGATGAGGCACGCCATGGCGGTGCTTATCTGCGCTACATGAAAAAATCCCTGACAGAAGCTGGCGATGTGGCCCGCGCTGCATTTTCCAAAATTGGTGTCCTGATGGCATCCGCCAGACGTACGGAAAAGCCGCTGCACCCGACCAACCTGCATGTCAATCAGGCGTTGTTCCCGAACGATACCATACAGTCACGCCTGCCCGATCCGGACTGGCTGGAACGCTGGCTGGATGGCCAGATCAAGTTTGATGGCGTATGGGAAAAGAAAGTCGTTGACCGTATCTTGCACAATATGTCTCTGCTGTTTGAACGCACTTTTGAAACTGTGCAAGACTTGAACCGCTATCGCAAGGAAGTCGCACAAAGGCTGGTTATTCTGCCTGGCAGCATGCCTAGTGCTGCATAAGCCTGGTCTGAACCTGTACAATTGCCGCTATTTATTAGCGGCTTTTTTTATTTGTACAATCAAGACCTCTCAACACAGAGGCACGGAGACACAGAGGGGGCACAGAGGAAATTCGTATGTTTTTCCGTAGGTTGGGCTACGTTTTACCAACCCAACACCGTGCCTTTGATAAGCGTATGCGTTGTTTATTCGCCGAGTGTTGGGCTGATGAAGCGTAGCCTAGCGAGGCCCGGCTCAACCTACAACAAATTACGATTTCGGTTTTCTCTATGCTTTTCTCTGTGTCTCTGTGCCTCTGTGGTGAGTGGTTTTCGTAAAATACCCACAAAATTTCCTATGCCAGAATTCGAAAAAAAATTAACCACCCGCAGCGAGCTAGCTGAACGCGTACGAGCACTTCCCAAGCCCGTGGTCATGACCAACGGCGTGTTCGACATCCTGCATCGAGGTCATGTCAGCTACCTTGCTGATGCGCGTGAATTTGGGGCTTCGCTGGTGGTCGCAGTGAATACCGATGCTTCGGTCAAGCGCCTGGGCAAGGGCGATGACAGGCCGCTTAATGCCTGTGAGGATCGCATGGCTGTGCTGGCAGCGCTGGAAGCAGTTAGCCTGGTAGTGGAGTTTGATGAAGACACCGCCTTGCAAGCCGTGCTGGCAGCGCACCCGGATGTATATGTCAAAGGTGGCGATTACGATATGACGTCTATCCCTGAAGGCCAGGCCGTGCTGGCTTACGGTGGTACGGTGGCGGCGATCGATTTTGAACATGACCGCTCGACTAGCAAATTGCTGGCCAAGGTACGTTCAGGTAGCTAAGTTTAGGCGGATGAGTTGTTTTGTTGCTGTAGCAGGATTTCAAATTCTTCTGGTGGCACGGGTTTCGAGAATAGATAACCTTGCGCAAAATCGCAGCCTGCCTGCTTCAGCAAGTCATGCTGCTGCTGGGTTTCCACCCCTTCGGCCACGACCTTCAAATCCAGTTTGTGCGCCATCATGATGATGGCTTCAGACAGTGCGATATCACTTTTATCAGATGCCAGGTTGCGGATGAAGGATTGGTCTATCTTGAGATAATCGATATCAAATTTCTTCAGATAGGAAAGTGAAGAATAACCGGTACCGAAATCATCGAGCGCAACCTGTATCCCGGCATCGCGGAATTGCAAAAGCTTGCTGGCAATTTTCTGGCTGGCATCAAGTAACAATCCCTCGGTGATCTCTACGGTAATTGCCTGGCCTGGCAGGTTTTGCAATGCCAGATGATGTATCCAGTTAACATAGCGTTCCTGGTCGCCCTGGAACTCCATGGGCGACTGGTTGACACTGATCTGGAAGTCTGGATGATACAGTTCACGCCACTTCTTGACCCAGCTCACTGCTTCGCGGAAAACCAGATCCCCAATGGCGACGATCAAACCGCTGGTCTCGGCAATTGGGATGAATTCCATAGGGCTGACGAAGCCCAGTTGCGCATGGGGCCAGCGCACCAGGGCTTCAGCTTTCTGTATTCTTCCTGTATGAATATCGACGATGGGCTGAAAATAGACGCGCAGGCTGTTGTCGGCAATGGCGGCACGCAAATCATTGGTCAGGCGCAGACGTGTCAGCGCCGCTGTTTGCAGTCCAGGAGTGAAGTAACTGAAGCGATTCCTGCCTTGAGCTTTGGCCGCATACATTGCCTGGTCTGCATGCTTGATCAGGTCATCCAGATTGTCCGCATCACGCGGATAAATGGTAATGCCCACGCTGGCAGATAAATAGATTTCTTCACCAGCCAGCTGGAAGGGCTTGGACATGCTGCGTATGATGTTTTGCGCTATCGTCTCTGCACGGTTTTGCTCATGCATCTCCGGTAGTGAGACGGTAAACTCATCACCGCCCAGGCGTGCCACGGTATCACTTTCCCTGACGCAGTGGCGCAGGCGGTGTGCCGCTTCTATCAGTAAAGCATCGCCGGTTGCATGGCCCAGGGTGTCATTCACTTCCTTGAAAAAATCCAGATCGATGAACAGTACCGCCAAAGCCAGATGATGACGCTTGCTGCGCTTGATATCGTGGTCCAGCCTGTCATAAAACATGCGACGGTTAGGCAAACCGGTCAGAGTATCAATATTCGCCTGCTGCCAGACCAGAGCTTCGGTTTTTTTCTTTTCGGTGATGTCGAGTACTGTACCGAGCATGCGTTGTGGGCGACCATCTCTATCCCATTCGACGACAGCACCGACTGATAGTATCCAGCCCCATTCTCCACTGGCTTTTTTTTGCCGGAATTCGACGCGATATTCATTGGTCTTGCCTTCCAGATGCTCCGTGAAAGCGCGGGCAGCTATGGGGAAATCGTCAGGATGTACCCTGGCTGCCCAGTTCTTTTTATTCTCTTGAAAACTGTCATGTGCATAGCCCAGCATAAGCGCATATTCCGGATTGACGATGGCATCTCCGGTTTGTACATTCAAATCATACAAACCCTGATGGGTAGCAGACAGCGCCATGCGCAGGCGCTCTTCACTTTCACGCAACGCACTTTCAGCCTGCTTTCTTTCTGAAATGTCAGTGTGGGTGCCGACCACGCGGGTTGGTCTGCCCTCGGCATCGCGTTGTATGACGGTGCCGCGTGTCAGTATCCATTTCCAGCGGCCATCCTTGCATTGCACTCGATGCTCATTGATGTAGATCGCCGTCTTGCCATCAAAATGGTCTTGCCTGTCCTGATACATCTGCTTCAGGTCGTCTGGATGAGTGCGCTTGTCGAGTTCTTCAGACAAGTCTTCTATCTCATCCTTTTCGTAACCATAGATTTCGCGCAGGCGGTCTGACAATATTTCTATGCCAGTTTGTGGATACCAGTCCCAGACACCATCGCCCGCACCTTCCAGCGCCAGTTGCCACCGTTCTTCGTGCAGATGCAGTTGTTCTTCACTTTGTTTGTTGTGGCTGATATCAACGATCATTGCATAGCAGCCCCTGACTTTGCCATTGAGGTCAAAGACGGGTAATAGCTGAGCAGAAATATTGCGAGTGCCACCATGCAGATAGGGGACCGTGGCTTCATAAGTCACGGATTTTCCACTCAGGGCTAGCTCGACTTTGGGGCGGATATGTTGAAAAGCTGCATCGCCTATCACTTCAGCCATATGCTTATTGATAATGGCAGAACTGGGGATACCAAACCAGTGGTGATACATCTGGTTAATGAATTGATAGCGGTAGTCTGCATCTACATAAGAAATGCAGACAGGTAAAGCATCTATCAGATGCCGTAGCTGCTGAAGGTCATCTTCGAATTGCTCAATTACTGGGTTTTGCACGTTCTGGTCCTGGCCTGGGGGCAATCACAGTAGTAGCGGCTGTCTGGATATTGTCTCAAGTGACCATGCTAAAGGATTTTTCATAAAGTGCAGCAAATTTTCAAATACCTTGTGGTAAATAGGATAATTGCTGTGCAGCAATGAAAATGTCAATGCCGCACTTCAGTTGCCGCCTGCGTAACCATGTTGCCGCCAGGCCTCATAGACGACGACGGCAACGGTATTCGACAAGTTCAGGCTGCGGTTGTCTGGCCTCATTGGCAGGCGTATGCGCTGGCTGGCGGGGAAGGATTCACGCAATTCAGGTGCCAGGCCGCGGGTTTCTGCACCAAATACAAAGTAGTCCCCAGGCTGAAAAGCCATAGACGCAAAAGGCGTGGAGCCATGAGTGGTCATGGCAAACATGCGGCCGGTATCGGGTTGCTCACTGGCACAAAAAACTGCCCAGTTTTTATGCACCTTCATGCTCGCATAGTCATGATAATCAAGACCCGCGCGCTTCATTTTGGAGTCGTCCAGTGGAAAGCCCAAGGGTTCTATCAGGTGCAGTTGTACACCCGTATTGGCACACAGACGGATGATATTGCCAGTATTTGGCGGTATTTCTGGTTCGACCAAGACAACGTGAAACAAGGTGATTCCTTAATGAATGTGGGGGAGAGTGCGGGCGAAAACATAAGCAGTCACTTTGGCTGCGCCGTGTCGCTTCAGCATTGTAGCGATTTCATGCATGGTCATGCCAGTAGTCATCACATCGTCAACGATGCCCAGGTGCAAATCTCTGACACTGTCCATGTCATGTTGACAAAGGCAGAAGGCGTGCTTGACATTGCGGGCCCTGGCTGCCGTTGGCAGGCCACTTTGCATGGCGGTTTCCCGACTGCGTTGCAAAATGTGTACATCGCCAGGAACTCCCAGGTGTTTGGTGAGCGTGCGAGTGATTTCCCAGGCCTGGTTAAAACCGCGCTCAGCCAATCGCTTGGCCCCCAGAGGCACGGCACAAAGCAAATCCGGTAGTTCACTGCCTTGCTGCTGCAAGATGCTATCCCTGAGCATACGGGCAAACCACGGTGCCAGGGCCAGTTGATGGCCAAACTTGAGAGACAGCACCAGTTGGTCTTGTGGCGCTGCGTAATCACAAACAGTCACGGTTCTGTCAAAAGCAGGCGGATTACTCAGGCAATCACCACAACGCGGGCTGGCGCTGGCAGGCGGCAAGGGCAGGGCGCATTGCAGACACCTATGTTGCTCAGTCTGGAAATAGGCTAGTTGACACGCGCTACAAACCACATCGCTGCTGTCAAGATGGCAGAGGGCACACGAATTGGGTATCAGGGCCGCAATAGAATTTTGCCAGGCTTGTTTGAGTTTATCTGTGATCATTGGCTAAAGCGTGGGCACATCAGTGTAAACTGCCAGCTTAACTTATAATCGCAGTTTCTTGCAATTTTGCCTATGTTGAGTGCCCCCATCAGTTTGCAATTGGTACGCCGCCTGTTTGCCGACGCTGAAAAAATCCGTGCTTCCGACTTTTTGCGTCGTGAAATTGCCACGCGCATGCGTGAAAAGCTGGAACTGGTCAAAATCGAGCCCACTGGCTTTCTGGATGCTGGTTGCGGCGAGACGGATGATATAGCAGAGTTGCAAAAAAACTATCCTTCAGCCCAGGCTTACGGTGTTGATGCCTCTTTGTCCATGTTGACGGCAGGCAGGGACAAGCAACTGGCAGCAAAAAGCGCTATGGGACGCTTGTTGGCAAAGTGGACGCCCGCAGCCTTGCGCCAGGATGGTGGGCAGCATTTGCTATGTGCCGATTTTGCCCGTTTGCCCATGGCGAATTCATCTGTCGATCTGATCTGGTCAAATCTGGCCCTGCACTGGCATCCCCAGCCCGACCTGGTGTTTGCTGAATGGCGCAGGGTGTTACGGACTGAGGGCTTGCTGATGTTTTCCTGCTTTGGCCCTGATACCATGATGGAATTGCGGCGAGCCTTTGCTGATGTCGATGATTTGCCGCATGTGTTGCCCTTTGTCGATATGCATGATTTTGGCGATATGCTGGTTAATGCAGGCTTTTCAACACCCGTTATGGATATGGAAAAAATCACCCTGACCTATGGCGAGCCTGAAAAACTACTGGAAGATGTACGTGCACTCGGTGGTAACCCCCTGATGACACGCCAACAAGGTTTGCTGGGCCGCAAAGCCTATGAGCGATTGCTGGTGGCACTCGAGAAAAACAGAAATGCAGATGGTCGCCTGACACTGACTCTGGAAGTGGTTTATGGTCATGCCTTCCGTCCGGTTAACCGAAAAACTGCGGCTGGTGAATCCATAGTTCGCTTTGATTTGCCTAAAAAGTCTTCTTAATCCAGATCAAGCCCGAATCAAAAAATGCGCAAAAACTGCAAAATCACCGCATAAATCTTTGTGACATTTGAGCCAGATCATGGCTGGAAGAAATGTATTCTGCTTGATATCACCCAGCTTTACGCCTTATACTCTCGCAGTTGTGGACGTTGCCGGTACGCATTTGTGATTTTTAGATCTGTGTCCTTGGCGCTCTGTTAAAAGAATTCTAATCGGGTTTTGGGGAAAGACATGAAACATGCTAAGCGATTAAAGTCGTTCATGCTGGGTGCCTCGCTCTTGGCTGCAAGTTTGCCAACGTGGGCGGTGGTCAATGGACCAGCTGTAGATATGAAGGGCGGTCCGGCGATAAAGCAGTTGAATCTGCAACCACCTGTTACACAAATTGCGGAGCAAATTTATTCCATTCATAACCTGATGCTGGTTATCTGTCTGGTCATTTTTGTGGCAGTTTTCGGCGTGATGTTTTACTCCATACTGAAACACCGCAAATCTGTAGGTCACAAGCCTGCGACGTTCCATGAAAGTACAGCGGTAGAAATCGCCTGGACAGTCGTACCGTTTATCATTGTTATCGTCATGGCCTTGCCAGCAACAAAAACTGTTGTGGCGATGAAAGATACCTCGAATGCCGACATCACCATTAAAGCCACTGGCATGCAATGGAAATGGGGCTACGATTACCTCAAGGGTGAGGGCGAAGGCATTTCCTTCCTGTCCACCCTTTCCACACCACGCACACAAGTTGGTGCGCCTGGTGTAGAGCCAACAGAAAAACGCGGCGACAACTACCTGATTGAAGTTGACAATGAAGTTGTGGTTCCGGTCAACAAGAAAATCCGCGTGATCACGACTGCCAATGACGTTATCCATGGCTGGACTGTTCCGGCTTTCGGCGTGAAACAGGATGCGATTCCTGGTTTCGTACGCGATACCTGGTTCAAGGCTGAGAAAATCGGTACTTACCGTGGTCAGTGCGTAGAGCTGTGCGGTAAAGAACATGCCTTCATGCCTATCGTTGTTACTGTCGTCTCTGATGCAGACTACAAAAAATGGGTAGATGGCAAGAAGAAGGAAATGGCTGCCAAGGCAGACGATCCTAGCAAGGTCTGGACTGTGGATGAGTTGAAACAACGCGGTGAAAAAGTTTACACTCAACACTGCGTAGCCTGTCACCAGGCAACTGGTAAGGGTGTGCCCGGTGCATTCCCTGCGCTGGATGCTTCTGCCATGGTAACTGGTCCAAAAGCACCTCAGATCAATATCTTGTTGAATGGTAAAGCACCAGGCATGCCTGCATGGAAAGGTGTTTTGTCTGACACAGAAATTGCGGCAGTCATTACCTACACACGCAATAGCTGGTCTAACAAGGCTGCTGAAAACATCGTCCAACCGGCTGAAGTTTTGGCTGCGCGCAAGTAATAAACAGGAAGAACAGGAGAAAAGATGAGCACTACCTCAGCTGATCACGCTCACGATCACTCTCACGACCACGCGCATGACCATCCACATGGTTGGCAGCGCTGGTTATTTGCCACCAACCATAAAGATATTGGTAGTCTGTATCTGTGGTTCGCATTCACGATGTTGCTGGCCGGTGGTGTCATGGCTCTGGGCATTCGTAGTGAATTGTTCCAGCCTGGTCTGCAACTCATGCAACCGGAGTTTTTCAACCAGTTGACGACCATGCATGGTCTGATCATGGTTTTCGGCGCCATCATGCCGGCTTTCGTTGGCTTTGCTAACTGGATGGTTCCTCTGCAAATCGGTGCATCCGATATGGCATTTGCCCGCATGAACAACTTCTCGTTCTGGCTGATGCCTCCGGCAGCGCTGTTGCTGATGGGTTCCTTCTGGGTACCTGGCGGCGCCACTGCTGCTGGCTGGACACTGTACGCACCATTGTCCACGCAAATGGGCCCTGGTATGGATATGGCGATTTTCGCTGTCCACATCATGGGTGCGTCATCCATCATGGGTTCCATCAACATCATCACGACCATCCTGAACATGCGCGCTCCTGGCATGACTTTGATGAAGATGCCGATGTTCTGCTGGACCTGGCTGATTACCGCTTACCTACTGATCGCTGTTATGCCGGTTCTGGCTGGTGCGATCACCATGACGCTGACTGACCGTCACTTCGGTACTTCCTTCTTCAATGCTGCAGGCGGTGGTGATCCTGTCATGTATCAACACATTTTCTGGTTCTTCGGACATCCAGAGGTGTACATCATGATTTTGCCAGCGTTTGGTATTGTTTCCCAGATTGTTCCTGCGTTCTCCCGCAAGCCCTTGTTTGGATATGCATCGATGGTGTATGCAACAGCATCCATCGCGATCCTGTCCTTCATCGTTTGGGCACATCACATGTTTACAACCGGTATGCCAGTCACGGCACAGTTGTTCTTCATGTATGCCACCATGCTGATCTCGGTACCTACTGGCGTGAAAGTGTTTAACTGGGTAGCGACAATGTGGAAAGGCTCGATGACTTTCGAGACGCCTATGTTGTTTGCAGTTGGCTTTATCTTCGTGTTCACCATGGGTGGTTTCACAGGCCTGATCCTGGCGGTAACACCAATTGATATCCAGTTGCAGGATACTTACTACGTGGTTGCTCACTTCCACTATGTATTGGTGGCAGGTTCCCTGTTTGCACTGTTCGCCGGTTTCTACTACTGGGGTCCAAAATGGACAGGTTTCATGTACAACGAAACACGCGGCCAGATTCACTTCTGGGGTTCGCTGATTTTGTTTAACATCACCTTCTTCCCTATGCACTTCCTGGGTCTGGCTGGCATGCCACGTCGTTATGCCGACTACCCTGCGCAGTTTACTGATTTTAATCAGATTGCCACGATCGGTGCGTTTGGTTTTGGTTTGATGCAGGTGTACTTCATCCTGGCTGTGGTGATCCCGTCCATCAAAGGCGGCAAGCCAGCACCTGCAAAACCATGGGATGGTGCTGAAGGCCTGGAATGGACAGTGCCTAGCCCTGCTCCTTTCCATACTTTTGAAGAACCACCAGTATTCAAATAATAGTAGTACGGCTTAGGCTCGCCCCGGTTTTGCCGGGGCAAGACAAAAAATGAGTAAGCAAAACAAACCGAATAACTTCAAAACAGCCATTATCTTGTTTTCTGTCGCACTGGTGTTTTTTGCTGGTGTCTTCATCAAGCAAACCTGGTTACGCTGAAAAGGTGTAAAAAATGTCGCAAGAAGAGCAGGGTGCAGGCAATAAGCGCAAACTGAACGCGAACATGATGGGCAAGTTGCTGGTGATTACTGTTTTGATGTTTGGATTCGGTTACGCCTTGGTACCCATCTACAAACAGATATGTGAGTTGACAGGTGTGAATATTCTGACACCCAAGGATATTTCAGTCGAAGAGCTATCCAACTCCCAGATCGACAGAAGTCGTGTAGTGACGGTTGAATTTGATGCAAACACGCAAGGCCCGTGGCGTTTTCGTCCTACCGTGGCGAGCATGAAAGTGCATCCCGGTGAAATGACACAAATCGTTTATGAAGTAGTCAACAAGCAGTCTTATAAAATGGATGCGCAGGCGATTCCTAGCTATGCTCCACAACAGGCTGCCAGCTACTTCAAGAAAATGGAATGCTTTTGTTTCAAGCAACAGACCCTGGAACCGAATGAAGCACGCCAAATGCCAGTGATGTTTTATCTGGATCCGGCCTTGCCGAAAGACGTTAAGACGATTACCTTGTCTTATACTTTCTTTGAAGTGGGTGGCAAGTCTCAAGCTGCTGCCAGTAAAGAGTCGGGTAAGTCATGACAGATTTGAAAGAAGCAAGTAAGCGTAAGGCTTCGTTTTTGGCAACAATGAAAGCCGTATTCTGGTCATTTTTGGGAATACGCAAGAAAAATGATTACGAGCAGGATGCAGCACAGTTGAATCCTGTTCATGTGATTATTGCTGGCATCATAGGCGCACTGATTTTCATCTCGGTGCTGATCATGATAGTCAAACATGTAGTCGCGAAATAATAATTCAAGTAGTACATTAAATTGCATCGGGAGATGGAAATGAGTTCTCAACACGCTAATGCGCCATACTATTTTGTGCCTGGCCCATCCAAATGGCCGGTACTCGGTGGCACCACCTTATTGCTGACCATGATAGGCGCTTCTGCCTGGGTGAATGGACTGGCCTGGGGTTCCTACCTGAATTTTGCCGGTATCATCCTGACCCTGGTGGTTTTGTATAAATGGTTTGGTGACGCCATTGCTGAGTCTGAAGGCGGCAAGTACAGCGCCCGTATCGACGTCTCTTTCCGTTGGAGCATGAGCTGGTTCATCTTCTCTGAAGTGATGTTCTTTGCTGCTTTCTTTGGTGCATTGTTCTATGCACGCGCCATCAGCATGCCCTGGCTGGCTGATCTGGATCACAAAGTCTTGTGGCCTGATTTTGCTGCCACTTGGGGTAACGTTGGCCCGGCTGGTACAGTGGAAGCCTTCAGAACCATGGGGCCTTTCCCTATTCCTACCATCAACACTGCCTTGTTGCTGACTTCTGGTGTGACGCTGACGATTTCTCATCACGCTCTGCGTGAAGGTCAGCGTGCCAAGACCGCATTCTGGTTGTTTGCTACAGTCTTGCTAGGAGCTGTGTTCATGGGCTTCCAGGTCTATGAGTACATGCATGCCTATAGCGAATTGAACCTGAAATTGACTTCTGGTATCTATGGTTCGACTTTCTTCATGCTGACCGGTTTCCATGGTTTCCATGTGACCATGGGTGCGATCATGTTGTCGGTTGTTTTGTATCGTCTCATGAAAGGCCATTTCACCGCAGAGCATCACTTCGCATTTGAAGGCGCTGCCTGGTACTGGCACTTTGTTGACGTGGTCTGGCTGGGTCTGTACGTTGTTGTCTACTGGCTGTAATAGCAAGCTTCAGTAGCATGAAAAAAGCCGCACAGTTAGTGCGGCTTTTTTACATATATGAAAGTGTGTGGATGGCTGGCCCTGCAGATATTGCGCTACCAGTAAATCTATCTGATGCCGGTAGGCTGAATCAGGCCATAATGATTGGCCAGCAAGATCAGCAAAAACAGGGTAATGGAAAAACCGACCCGGAACGCCAGGGCTTTCACCGTGCGATTGCTTTTTCCCTTGTCTTTCATTAAGTAGACCAAGGCTGATCCCATGCTGAAGATAATAAGGAAAAAAGCGATAGCGACAAGAATTTTCATGCTGTTTATTGTTGGTGCTTTTGATTGATCGATTTCTGCATTGTAATACCTTACTACTTGAATGCCTATTTCCTTCCGCTTCCGTCTGATTCCATTTATCGCCAGCCTGCTGTTGATCAGCCTGGGTATTGCTTTGGCGCAATGGCAGACTAACCGTGCGCAGGTAAAAGAAAGTCTGGCAGCGCAATTGACTGAGCGCCAGCAGATGCCTGCCCTGGCCTTGAATGCGCAGACTTTGCCAGAGCAGATACTACCATTTCGAAAATTGCAGCTCACCGGGCAATTGATACGCGAATGGCCTTTGTATGTGGATAACCGCCCATTGCAAGGCAAGGCAGGTTTATATGTGCTGATGCCATTCAAGCTGGCTGGCAGCAGTAAATATGTATTGATTGCGCGTGGCTGGCATCCACGTAATGGACGTGACAGGATGCAGATGCCGGATGTTCCTGTGCCCGCAGGTCAGATCGTGCTGCAGGGTATGATGCGGGACAAGCTCGACAGGGTAATGCAACTTGGCCAGGCTGAAATAGTCAAGCCTGGCAGCCTCTTGCAAAATGTTGATGTAGAAGCACTTGCAAAACAGACGGGCTGGGACTTTTACCCCTTTGTACTTGAGCAGACATCGGTTTTTGAAGATGGCTTGTTGCGTGACTGGCCCCAGCCCTCACTGGGAGCTGACAAGCACAGGGGCTATGCTTTTCAATGGTATGCGCTGGCCTTGATGGCCTTCTTATTTTTTGTTGTTACTGGAATTCGTCGTGGAAAAAACTGATAAGCAAACTTTGCGTGGTCGCTGGAAACTACTATTGGTGGTGGCAGTTTGTGCTGCTCCCATGATTTTTTCCTACTTTACCTATTATGTTGTCAAGCCCAGCGGCCGCACCAATTACGGGACCATACTTGACCCACGCAATTACCCCATGCCTAAACTGCAAGGTCATTTGCTGGGAGCTGCTGCCACCGATCCGGCGATCGGCCTGGAAGCCTATGCAGGCAAGTGGCTGATGGTGCAGATAGATAGCGGCGCTTGCGCCGAAGTTTGCCAAAAGAGGATGTATGACATCCGTCAGTTGCGCACTGCCCAGGGCAAGGCAATGGACAGGATAGAACGCGTCTGGTTGATTACTGATGATACCCCAATAGATACCTCGCTGATACGCCAGCATGACGGAGTGCGCATGCTGAAAGTGGATGCTGCGGCATTGAAAGCCTGGTTGCCGACAGAAAGCGATAGCCAGATCACTGACCATATTTACCTGATAGACCCGCTCGGCAATCTAATGATGCGCTTTCCAAAAGATGCGGATGCCAACAAGATTAAAAAAGACCTCAGCAAATTATTGCGTGCGTCTGCGATAGGTTAATCGTCATGTGGTTGCAGCTTGCGTTAACAGCACTAATGGTCGCGGTGATACCAGCGAGTATTATTTTCTTGTCCAAAGAAAAGAATAAATACCGCAAACTTATCGCAGTTACCGTGACACTGACTTTTGAACTCATCATGTTTGGTGCATTCACGCGCCTGACAGATTCTGGTCTGGGCTGTCCTGACTGGCCTGGTTGTTATGGCCAGGCCAACCCGCTGCAGTCCCACGCAGCTATAAAGGCAGCAGAAATCGCCATGCCTACTGGCCCCGTGACTTTGCAAAAAGCCTGGATAGAAATGGTGCATCGTTACATGGCCATGGGTGTAGGCATACTTATTATTGCCCAGATGGTCATCGCCTGGTCGCGCCGCCATCAACTCAATGCCAGCCCCTGGCTGTCGACCTTTCTCCTGTTTTTTGTTTGCCTGCAAGGAGCTTTTGGTGCCTGGACAGTGACTCTCAAGCTGCAACCCATCATCGTCACCATCCATTTGATACTGGGCATGGGCTTGCTTTCACTACTGAGTGCAAGTCTGGAACAACAAAGTTCTTCTTTGATAACTGTAAATATCGCCGCTACTGATGCCAGGCGCATGTTGTGGCCAGCCAGCCTGGCTTTGCTGCTAGTTTTCTTGCAGATTGCACTGGGCGGTTGGGTAAGCACTAACTATGCTGCACTGGCTTGTCATGACTACCCCATGTGCAATGGCAAGCTGATGCCAGCGATGGACTTTGAGCATGGTTTCAGCCTCTGGCGTCAGCTAGGCCAGACCGTCGATGGCAATTACCTGCCATTCAATGCCCTGGTTGCCATACACTGGGTGCACAGGAACTTCGCCCTGCTGGTGGTTGCTGTCTGCCTGTGGGCGGCGTTGAGAGCACGCAAGATTGCCGGATTGGAAAAGCTGGGCAGCCAGCTCTTGCTGGCCATCGTTGTCCAATTCATCATCGGTGTTTCTACCGTATTTTTTTCCTGGCCCTTGTTGCTGGCAGTTTTGCATAATGGGATGGCCGCCATGCTCGTGCTCTTGCTGACCATGTTAAACTACCGCATAAGGCATGTGAGCCTTGCCGCTGCCAAAGATAGATCATGACCACTTTAAGTTTGCCTTCCAACCGACTGGCTCAGTACTGGGCGTTGACCAAGCCCCGTGTTACCCAGCTCGCCGTGTTTTGCGCCGTTATTGGCATGTTTCTGGCGACGCCAGATTTGCCTGACTGGCGTGTCGTGGTGGCAGCTACCGTGGGTATCTGGCTGCTGGCCGGTGCTGCTTTTGCCGTAAATTGCCTGGTGGAAAAAGAAATTGATTCACGCATGGCAAGAACCGCACGCCGCGCGACGGCCCAGGGTGAAATCACGGTACCGCAAACCCTGGTGTTTTCAGGTGTTATTGGCGGCATGGGTATGTGGATCTTGTATACCATGGTCAATCCCCTGACCATGTGGCTGACTTTCATTACCTTCGTCGGCTATGCCGTGGTATACACCATCATCCTGAAACCGGCGACACCGCAAAATATCGTCATCGGTGGTTTGTCTGGTGCCATGCCACCGGCGCTGGGCTGGGCAGCCGTGGCAAATGATGTTCCAATGCAGGCATGGTTGCTGGTCCTGATTATCTTTGTCTGGACGCCGCCGCATTTCTGGGCGCTGGCGATGTACAGACGGGATGACTATGCCCGTTCTGGCCTGCCGATGTTACCAATCACCCATGGCCTGGAATTTACCCGCTTCCATATCTGGCTCTATACGATCGCCTTGTTTGCAACCACCATGCTGCCTTACGCGGTACATATGAGCGGGCTGATTTACCTGGTCAGTGCCATCATCCTCGGCCTGATCTTCCTCTGGTATGCATGGCGTATTTATAAGCACTACGATGACGTGCTGGCGCGCAAGACCTTTACTTTTTCCATCATTTACCTGTCATTGCTATTCGCGGCCCTGTTGATTGACCACTATATCAAGCTATGAAAATTCTGAAGCATCTTGCCAGTATGTTGATGGCGCTGAGTTTGCTGGGCTTATCTGGCTGCATGCCTGTGCAAGAAAAATTCAACAACACGGATCTGACCGGCCTGGATTATGCCAAGGATTTTTCCCTGACCGATCACAATGGCAAGCCGCGCACCTTGGCTGACTTCAAGGGCAAGGCTGTGGTGATCTTCTTTGGTTATACCCAGTGTCCTGATGTTTGCCCGACCACCATGGTGGAAATGGCAGGGGTCATGAAATTGCTGGGAGCTGATGCCGACAAGGTGCAAGTCTTGTTCGTGACGCTCGATCCTGAGCGTGATACCCAGGCTTTATTGTCCAATTATGTGCCCAACTTCGACAAACGCTTCCTGGGCCTGTATGGCAATGCAGAGGCAACTGCCAAGGTCGCCAAGGAGTTCAAGGTGTTTTATCAGAAGGTTGACGGTAAAACGCCAGGCAGTTATACCGTAGACCATACTGCTGGCAGTTATGTATTTGATCCCCAGGGACGCATACGTTTATTCTTGCGCCATGGCCAGGGGCCAGAGCCAGTTGCACATGATCTGAAGATACTCCTGAAGTGAAGGCAATTCCCGGCCAGCCTGAGACCTCCAGGCCGGGAAGTATTCATGGCGCCAGCTGCCTGAGTGCAGCGCGGACCTCGTTATGAACATCGACTTCTTGCATTAACTGCCAAACGCTGCCTGCGCAACATCAGCGAAACTTGTTCCCCGCACCGCGGGCCCCAGCAACAGCTTGCTGGTAAATGTCAAACCACGGTTGCGATAATAGCCCGTTTTCCAATAGTGGTCGCCAACAGCCCGGCCATAAGCAAATTGCAGCGTAGGTATATTCTTGCCTTCATAGACTTTGGTCCACTGAGCTGACGGGTCTTCGTCAAGTCTGGAAATGGCCAGATAACCACTGCTATCTGCTGCCCATGTGACTTCTATCATGAACTTGACCCATTTACCCTTGCTCAATTGCCCATTACTGAACTGGGCGCGAACTGCATTTTTGGGCTTGGTACGTGTTCCGCCTTCGAGGATATCTCCTGTTTGCAGGTTAATATGAAAGTCGCTTTCTGCACATAAGGCAAATGCCGGATTGGTTCCCAAGTTATCCGGGCCGTGCAACTGGAAAATAATGCCCCAGGGATAAGGATCAACAGAAGTGGCAACCGGAGGTTGCCAGTCAGCTGGTAATTTGACAGAAATTCCATAAAACTCTTTCCCGGAACCTGTATTGACTGATAATGGCGAAGCATTGAGTGATTGCATGGTCGATACTTCAGCACGCTCGCCGGACCATCCCCCGACCTGATCACCGGGCTTGACCTGAATTTGTGCCACAGCAATATCCGGTGAAAACCGTTCATTGTCACGAGGCACAATGCGATCTTTTTCCCATGCCTGTAAATCACGCCATACGCCACGGCCAGGCCGCTCGGTCTTGGCACTCCAGTCGCCCACAAAACTGACATTGGCCGGGAGTGTTTTTACTTGCGCTCCGCAGTTAAATGACATGAGGATAGTAATCAGTAAAATTGATGTTTTCTTTTTCATCACTTTGCCTTGCATTGAAAGCTGTTTGAACGTCAGCATAAGTTTTCTCCTTGGTGAGAATCCATGGTCTGTATCGTGTATAAAATAGCCAGACTCTCAGTGTG
The DNA here is from genome assembly GCF_030683615.1 of Undibacterium sp. Classification (NCBI taxonomy): domain Bacteria; kingdom Pseudomonadati; phylum Pseudomonadota; class Betaproteobacteria; order Burkholderiales; family Oxalobacteraceae; genus Undibacterium; species Undibacterium sp. The sequence goes on along the minus strand of NZ_JAUXQE010000037.1, from coordinate 123,028 downwards.
AGCAAAGCAGGTGATGAGCCTTGCTACGCTAAGTTCTACTGGCTTGCATGAGCATGAAGATGCGCAGAATCTGTGAGATGATCTTTCCTGCTGTTAATCGAAAATAGTTTGTTAGCTCCGCAGGATCAATGTAGCACCGCCAGAGAAATTAGTTAAGTGACACTATTTATTTTCGGCAATTTAATATGGAAAATCAGGTTTCTGCGTGGATTTTCATGCTGGCAATACATTCTGGAGCATTAACGGTAGGTGGATCACCAAAAACAAAAGGCACTCTCGCGAGTGCCTTTGTCATTACTGCAGCATATTTTGATTAAGCAAAACTGCTGAGGCTGCCCTTCATTTTCTTCAGGGCTGCGCTTTCGATCTGGCGTATGCGTTCGGCAGAAACGCCATACTCATCCGCCAGTTCGTGCAGGGTTGCACCTGTACCATCATCGTTTTTCAACCAGCGTGATTCTATGATATGGCGTGAACGTGCATCCAGCTTGGCAAGTGCAGATTCCAGGCCTTCGCTTTGCAAGCGATCATACTGGCGTGTTTCCAGAACACGGGTAGGCTCGTCAGATTCAGTTTTCAGATAAGCGATAGGAGCGAATTTCTCATCGTCATCATCCGTCGGTGCATCCAGGGCAATATCGTGGCCGGACAAACGCATTTCCATTTCGATGACTTCTTCGCGTTTTACATCCAGCGTTGATGCCAGGGCATCAATTTGCTTGGGTGTCATCGCGTCCAAGCCTTCTTTATGGCTGCGCAGGTTAAAGAATAATTTGCGTTGGGCTTTGGTCGTTGCTACTTTGACCAAACGCCAGTTTTTCAAAATGTACTCATGCATTTCGGCCTTGATCCAGTGCATGGCATAGGACACCAGACGCACGCCCTGGTCAGGGTCGAAACGTTTAACGGCTTTCATCAGGCCAATATTGCCTTCTTGAATCAAGTCGGCATGTGGCAAGCCATAGCCGAGGTAACCACGGGCGATGGAGACGACCAGACGCAGATGCGACATAACCAGTTGCTGCGCAGCAGCCAGATCATTTTCATTGCGCAATTTGTTTGCAAAGTCGATCTCTTCCTGATGCGTAAGCATAGGCAGGCGATTAACTGCAGAGATATAGGCATCAATATTACCCAGCGTGCCACTAAAGCCTAGGGCCAGAGCCGTGCTGTCAGTTGCAGGGATCAATTGTGTCGATGTAGTTGCCATTTTTCCTCCTTATTGCTGCCTTAAGAGTATCAATTACTCTTTTCGGCACTATCAAGTTCCTATATTAGCACTCTCTTGAGAAGAGTGCTAATACTCAGATTCTATGAACTTCATCAAATAAATCTATTGAAAAACAAGCATTCATTGAAGGTTTTTATATTTCTTAGACGCTGGCTGAGTCTGAAAGTTGCAGTCAAATCGATGCAAATTGTAAGAGGCTGTTGCAAAACCACATTGGCCTTATGAAATTGCTATTAGCTGGCTTTTGCCAACTGCCTTCTGACCGAAAGAAAAACGCCTACCAGCCCAAGCAACATGCTAACAGCTAACAGGATGGCGCTCTGTGCGATACCCAACGGAGCCAGGTGGAACTCAGAAGCATATAATTTGGCAAATTCGGCAATCGCCTTGTTCAAAGGCTGTAGGGATGCTGCGATCATGCCCAGTGCCAATGCGCCCGCCAGCAATCCTAACAAGGCACCGGTATAGTAATACGGCTTGTGAATAAAGCTATTGGTTGCACCCAGCAAGCGGGTGAGGGAAATTTCAGCTCTGTGCGAAATAACTTGCAGGCGGGTGGCGTTAAACACTACAACCACGACAACGACTCCCAGCGTCGTGGCAAGGAATAACAGACCCAATTGCATGATCTGCACCAGTGCAGCCAGGCGCTTGACCCAGGCAGAGTCAAGCTGCACCACATCCACATCCGGCATCTGTTTGATTTCTTCTACCAGCGCCTCTATCTTGCCAGCATCATTGTTCGACATTGCTAATATATAAGCGTCTGGCAGAGGATTACCGCCCAGGGTGGACAAAACCTCGGCCAGATTGGATGATTGCTCTAGACTGGCGAGTGCCTTGTCTTTGGGGATAAAACTCAAATTTGCCGTAATGTTTTTCTCTTTCAACAATTTCTTCAGCGGTATCGACAAGGCAGTGGCAGTTGCCCTCGGGGTGTCAGGGCTGACAAAGATGCTGATTTCCGGTTCTATCGACAGTTGCGAGGAAATTGGGCGTATGTTTTCTATCAGGGTCAGGCCAGCGATGGGCAAAGCCAGCGCAATTGCGACTACCAGTACATTGAACAGGAAATTGCCGGGACTGCCGCGCACATGGGTGAGCGCAGTCTTGATGGCAAACAAGTGCTGGCGTAACCAGTTGGTCATGAATTTGTCCTTGATATTTAATGATGCAGGATCAGGCCGCCAGCGAGGATTTCCAGGTATCGACTAAACGGCCCTGGCTCAGATAGATCACGCGGCTGGCCTGATCGAGAAATTGTTCATCATGGCTGGAGATAATGCAGGTCACACCAGCACTCTGGAAAGCCTTGAGTGCAGTGATAACTTTGTTGGCATTATCGCGGTCGAGAAATGCAGTCGGTTCATCCGCCAGAATGATCTGAGGCCGGTTGACGATGGCACGAGCAATCGCCACGCGCTGTTGTTCACCACCTGACAAAGCCAACGGCATTGAGTATGTCTTGTCTGGCAAGCCGACTTTTTCCAACGCAATGCGTGCGCGGGTTTCGGCTTCTGCCTGCGAGGCACCAGTGACGATGATAGGCAGCATGACATTGGCCAGCACATGGCGGTCAGTCAGGAGTTTTTGATCCTGCAAGATCAGGCCCAGCTTGCGGCGCAGATAGGGCAGGCTGCTACTTTTCAATTTGCCTATGTCCTGGCCATTCACCTTGACCTGGCCAGCAGTTGGTTTTTCTATGCCTGCGATCATTTTCAGCAAGGTGGATTTGCCCGCGCCTGAGGGGCCAGCCAGGAAGATCAGTTCACCAGCAGCAATCGACAAGGAAACATCGTTGAGCGCGTAGGCATCTTGCGAATATTGTTTGCTGACGTGTTCAAATTCAATCATGGTCGCGTCTTGTCTTTGTGAGCTTCATTGTGTGCTGGTTTCCTGCGCCGCCCTCCGCCAAACTTAGCTAAGCAGGGCGTCAACAAATTCCTGGGCATTAAATGGTTGCAAGTCTTCAATCTGTTCGCCTATGCCGATGAAGTAGACAGGCACAGGGCGGTTCTTGGCAATCGCTGCCAGCACACCGCCTTTAGCCGTGCCATCCAGCTTGGTGATGACCAGGCCAGTCAATTGCAGGGCATCATCAAAGGCCTTGACCTGTGTCAGCGCATTCTGACCAGTGTTGCCGTCGATAATGAGCAAGACTTCTTGTGGTGCACCATCCATGCCCTTGCCAATGACGCGCTTGATTTTCTTGAGTTCTTCCATCAAATGCAGCTGGGTAGGCAGGCGACCGGCAGTATCCACCATCACGACATCGGTGCCACGGGCGCGGGCCGACGCGACTGCATCAAAAGCCACAGCGGCAGGGTCACCAGATTCTTGTGAAATAACAGTGACATTATTACGCTCACCCCAGATCGTCAATTGCTCACGCGCTGCCGCACGGAAAGTATCGCCAGCCGCCAGCAATACAGATTGCTGGTGGGTCTGCATATGCTTGGCCAGCTTGCCTATGGTCGTTGTTTTTCCTGCACCATTCACGCCTGTGATCATCATGACCAAAGGTTGATAACGACCCAGTTCCAGTGGTTTTTGCAAAGGGGTCAGCAGTTCCAGTAGCAAGACTTTCAATGCAGCCTTGACTTGCTCGGCATCCGTCAGCTTGTCTTCCTTGACCTTTTTCTTTAGACCATCCAGCAGGAATTGGGTAGCTTCCACACCGGCATCCGAGGTCAGCAGGGCAGCTTCCAGCTCTTCATACAAATCATCATCAATGCGGGCACCGATGAAGAGGGTGGTAAGATTCGAGGAAGTTTTGGCGAGCCCGGCTTTCAGGCGGCTTAACCAAGAGCGTTTTTGCTCAGGTTCCGCCGCCTTGGGAGCGACAACTTCCGCCACGGGAGCCGCAGCGACAGTGGCTGCTATAGTGGCAGGCGCGACAGGTGCAGGGCTGGCTGGCGCCGTAATAACGGATGCCGGCTCAGCCACAACAACTGGCGCCTCTTCTTTGGGCTTTTTTTTGAAAAAACTAAACATCGGGATATATTTCGGAGTGCGGGCGGCAAAAAATGCCAGCCCTGATATTAGAATGCTGCCATTTTAACAGACAGCGCAATGTAAACAGATTTAGCCGTAGCAAGCATGCAATGAAAACAAATAGTAAAAAAAAGCCAGTAAAAACGACAGTCGTAAAACGTCAAAGCCATCAAGTCCGCATCATAGGCGGAGTCTGGAAGCGCAGCCTCCTCAGCGTGGTCGATGCAGAGGGTTTGCGCCCTACGCCAGACCGTGTCAGGGAAACCCTGTTCAACTGGCTCAACCATTTGCTTCACAGCAACTGGACTGGCGTGCATTGCCTGGACCTGTTCGCCGGTAGTGGTGCGCTGGGTTTTGAAGCAGCCAGTCGTGGCGCGGCGCAAGTCATCATGGTGGAGGCGCATACCCCGGCTTACAAGCAACTGGAGCAAGTAAAGGACAAATTGCAAGCCAGCCAGTGCAAGCTGCTCAGGGCAGATGCACTCAAGGCACTTGAAAGTTTGGCTGCCCAGCCACAAAAAATGGACGTGATCTTCCTAGACCCACCGTTTGAACAGGACTGGCTCGACCGCATTTTGCCAGCCTGCGCGCAATTGCTCAGCCCAAAAGGCTGTATCTACGTAGAATCCGAGTTTTCTTTGGCTGAATCAGCAAGTGATGAAGCTGCAAATGAAAAAATAGCTAAATTATTAAGCGGATGGCAGCTTATCCGCGCCGATAAAGCTGGTAGTGTCTTTTTCCACATACTGCAACGCAACATTTTACCGCATGAGGCGCACGAAAATCAGGCATAATGCCTGCTCAACTTGGTGCATATCCTTATGCAGATTGCGAAAAAAGGGAGTGAAGATGGTCACAGCCGTTTATCCGGGAACATTTGATCCGCTAACACGCGGTCATGAAGATCTGGTGCGTCGCGCATCCGGTCTTTTTGATACTTTGGTGGTGGGTGTGGCGGATAGCAAAAGCAAGAATCCATTTTTTTCCCTGGATGAGCGCCTGGAAATTGCCAATGAAGTGCTGGGACATTATCCGAATGTCAAAGTAGAAAGTTTTTCGGGACTGCTGAAAGACTTTGTGCGCAAAAATGACGCGCGCGTCATCGTGCGCGGTTTGCGTGCGGTGTCTGATTTTGAATATGAATTCCAGATGGCGGGCATGAACCGTTATCTGTTGCCAGATGTAGAAACCCTGTTCCTGACTCCTTCTGATCAGTATCAATTCATTTCAGGTACGATAGTGCGTGAGATCGCCATGTTTGGCGGTGATGTGTCAAAATTTGTTTTCCCTTCAGTTGACCGCTGGTTGAAGAAGAAAGTTGCTTTGCTGGCTGAGAACAAGTCTTAAAGTAAATATAATAGTACTTACGCAAAAACGCCCTCAGCTGCGTCGCAGCTCCTAACCGTACTAAAGTACTGTCTTCGGCGCTGCGCCTTGCTGGGACAATTTTGCGTAAGCCCTATATAAGTAGGTGCTGCTGATGTAGTGACTGAGCAGCACATGAAAGCGACAACATGGCCCTGATGATTACAGACGATTGCATCAATTGTGATGTCTGCGAACCCGAATGCCCCAATGATGCGATTTACATGGGGCCGGAAATTTATGAGATAGACCCGCATAAATGCACCGAGTGCGTGGGCCATTACAAGGAACCGCAATGCCAGCAGGTTTGCCCTGTCAGCTGCATTCCTTTCAATCCTGAATGGCGCGAAACACCAGAACAGTTGAACGCCAAATACGAGCAATTGCAGGCAGACAAAAAGCCTGCGCAACAATAAGACCAGTCTAAAAACAGCGTACCTGGTTGCGTCCGCCGTTCTTGGCCTGGTACAAGGCCCGGTCGGCGCGCAACACCAGATCGCGGGCGATACTGCTGGCGTCTTCGTAATTGCTGTTCTCATCTATGGTCGTGAGGCCGATTGATATCGTCGCCTGGCAAGTGCCAGACTCACTCAAGATGAATTCCTGGCTGGCGATACTTTTGCGTATGCGTTCCGCCACCTGTATTGCATCATGCAAATTGGTGTTGACCAGCACCACCACAAATTCCTCACCACCAAAACGGCCAAGGGTATCGCTGAGACGCAGTTCATCCTTGATGCGTTTTGCTACTTCCTTCAACACATCGTCACCACCCTGATGCCCGTAGCGGTCATTGATTTGCTTGAAGAAATCGATGTCCAGATACATGCAGGCGATGCTATACCTCTGCCTGCGCGCGCGGGCAATTTCTTCCAGCATGCGCTGCTCTACGTAGCGACGGTTGCTGACATTCGTCAAGGGATCAGTCAGGCCTATATAAGTCAGGCGCTCATTGTTAATGACGTTTTCCAGACAGATTGCAATGATGGAGCCCAGACGCTCAATAAAATCAGTCGCCATGTTGGGCTGGAAACGGTCGGCCTTGAAACTGCCCAGATTCAGACAACCTATCAGACGGCCTTGCCTGCGCATAGGGATGATGGCGATACTGGCAGGCTTCTTGTTGAAACTGCTGAAATAAGAGGCATATGCCAGGCTTTGATAGAGACCCAGTTGCGGCTTGCGCAAGGCAGTTTCTGGTTGGCTGAGTTCGACTTCATGCCGCAAGAAAATCAGATGTGGAAATTCACTCAAATCTATCTTCAGGTCAGCCAGCATTTGTTGCAAGTCGCCCAGCTTGTCAAACAGCACCAGCGACACTACATCCAGTTCAGAAGTGACTGCCAGGGCGCTGAAAATATTCGTGATCAGTTCACGAAAGCTATTCGCACCAATAATCTTCAAATCGAAACTCTGGTGGCGCGCCATGATGTTTTGATTGCGGTGCGCCAGTTCCAGCAAGCTATCGAGTCTGGCCCGCAAAGCTTGGTTTTCGCTTTGCAATTCCAGCAACGCAGACTGAGCCTGGTCTGGCTCTTCATCTATAGGTGCTGGCATCATGCTTTCCATTGCTGTTGGTATCTGTCTGTATTTTTTGCGTTAAAAGGCAATATTCATATCCATGACATCACCGACACGTAATAACTGTCCCACACCTTGTTCGACGATGACATTCATGCCAAAAGTGATGCCGCCATCGACCAGTGGATTGGCACGATAAGTCTGCAAAATATCCATCGGGTCTGGGCCAAATTCACCGGTACTCTGGTCTATCGACGGCATGGGGCAGCGCGGACAAGGTTTTACCGGGCGTAACTTTATCTTGCTGCCCACTTCAAAATTTGCGGCATAGTCTTCTTCAAAAGCCTCTATGCCAGCCAGCACGATATTCGGGCGGAAGCGGTTCATGGGCAGGCCACTGCGTCCCTGCTTTTCCAGGCGCTGATTGAGATCATCAAGCGAGGCAGTAGCCGTCAGTAAAATCGGGTAGCCATCAGAAAAACGTGTGGCCACCAGTCTGTCGCCTGTCCATTTCTGATTTGCAAAACGTTGGGTTTGTGCTGTACTGCGTACCAGACGGCAGGGAGTGTCCAGTGCCTTGCTGAACCAGTCAGCCATTGCTTGCCCGCAATCCAGGGCGCTGAAACTTTCTTCCCAGATGGTAACGCTGGCTGTGCTGCTATCTTCTTGCGGGTTCAGGGACAATACAGGCATGTTGGGGGCATGGATGTACAGGCCATCGCTGCGGAGTTCGGGGCGTATCAAGGCCATCCGTGGGAATTCTCTTTGCGTCAGGAACAGGCCCTGATGGTCTACCAGCATCCACTCCCTGTCATGTACGCCTTCAAAGCTGAGGCCGGTTTCATTCAGGGTAGCCGCTTCCAGTGCGATACCGGCACAGGATTTGATGGGATAGAGAGTGATAGAAAGTATGCTGGGCATGGTGCAAAATAAGTGAGCAAATTCAGTATCAGCTATTTTAATGGCTATCATGCATTCACGCTGAGCTTTCAGGCATTGCCCTGGAATTCACGTCGATAAGCTGATGGTGATATGCCAAATTCCCGGGCGAAGTAACGCCGCAGTAATAAACCCGTACCAAAACCAGTATCCGCAGCAATATCATCAATGCCACGCTTGCTGGTTTCCAGTTGCCGCTGGGCCAATGCCAGTCGCTGGTTCAAGAGCCATTTGCCTACCGTCGTACCAGTTTGCTGCTGGAAGTGGCGGGTAAAGCTGCGCCTGCTCATCAATGCTCTTTGCGCCAGTTGATCCAGTTGCTGAGGCTCTGCCAGATGTGCCAGCATCCATTCCAGCACTTTGGCCAGGCGCTCATCGGTGGCCAGCACAGCCAGAGGTTGCTCAATATACTGCGCCTGCCCCCCCTGTCTGTGTGGTGCCACCACCAGGCGCCTGGCCACATGGGCCGCGACATCAGCGCCATAGCCTGTGCGCAAGACATGCAGGCAACAATCGATGCCAGCAGCCGTACCCGCCGAAGTAATCACATCACCATGATCGACATACAAGACATTCGGGTCCAGGCTGATTTGCGGATAACGTTCAGAAAACGCCCTGGCCAGCGCCCAGTGCGTCGTGGCACTGCGGCCATCCAGCAAGCCAGCCTCAGCCAGCACAAAAGCACCCAGGCACAAGCCTATTAACCTGGCTCCCCGCTGGTGGGCCTGACGCAGGGCTTTCAGCAAGGCAGGTGGGGCAGGACGCAAGTCATCATGCCAGGAAGGCACGACCACCATGTCGGCCCTGGCAAGCGTAGTCAGACCATGCCGTACCAGTATGCCAAAGCCAGCATTGGTGCGCACCTCTTGGTGAATTTTTCCGGTTTGATCCAGACAAACCTTGAGATCAAATTCCGGCATCGCCAGCCCGCCATGATGCTCACCAAACACCATGCATGGCACGGACAAATGAAAGGGGCTGATTCCATCAAAGGCCAGCACCGCAATATTGACTATTTTTTCAGGTATGGAGATCTGCATGGCCTGATTGTATCGAATATTGGCAATCGGGTCACTTATATTCCTGAGGCTGATAGTCCATCATACAGTCCATGAACAGAGCAAAAGCTGATTCAAACTGCTGATTCAATCATTCACACAAAAGGAAGCCGCCATGAGCAACACGACCACCAACTCTGTCAAACGCGCCCTCATCGTTATCGATGTACAAAATGAATACTTCACCGGCAATATGCTGATTGAATATCCTGACCCAAAAGTATCCCTGCACAATATAGCTCGCGCCATGGATGCCGCAAAAGCTGCTGGCATCCCTGTTCTGGTGGTGCAGCATTCGGCATCAGAAAGCTCGCCGATTTTTGCGCGCGGTTCCAAAACCTGGGAATTACATGATGTGGTCGCCAGCCGCCATGCTGATCACCATATAGAAAAAAACATGGCCAGCGTATTTACAGGCACTGATGCAGCTGCCTGGTTGCAAAAAAATGAAATCAATACCCTCAGCATCGTTGGTTATATGACGCATAACTGCAATGCCAGCACCATCTACGAAGCTGCGCATAATGGCTATCAAGTCGAAACCCTGAGCGATGCCACAGGCTCGCTGCCATATGCCAACGCGGCAGGTTATGTCAGTGCAGAAGAAATCCATCGTGCCTACAGCGTAGTATTTCATTCCAATTTCGCGGCTGTCGCTTCTACCGACAACTGGTTGGCTGCGGTAAGAGATGGCGTGGCACTGCCAGTCAGCAATGTGCTGGAATCGCATCTGGCAGGACGCCAGCGCAAGGCTGTCTGAGTCAGTTACTCAAGCCGAGTCAGAATGCAGGGCGATGCAATTGCGCCCTGCGTTTTTTGCACGGTAGAGTGCCTGGTCGGCAGCGTCAATCAGCGCAGCCAGCTCTGTCCCCACGCTCGATGAATCTGCCACGCCTGCACTGAGCGTGCATTGCAAGCTGTCGCCTTTCCAGTTTACGCGCAGATCTGCATATAGCAGGCGCACGCGCTCAGCCAGCAGGGCTGCGCCCTGCTCATTAGTGCCCGTGAGTAAAATACAAAATTCTTCACCACCGTAGCGGGCCAGGTAATCCTCACTGCGGATGATAGTTTGTAACAAAGCAGCAAGGCGGCGCAGCACTTCATCACCAGCCTGGTGACCGTACATGTCATTGATACGTTTAAAGAAATCCACATCAATCATGATGATGGACATGGCATCGCCTGTGCGGGTCGCGCGTGCCAGTAAACGCCGCGATTCATCTTCAAAGCTGCGCCGGTTCAGCGCGCCAGTCAGGCTGTCATGCGTGGCTTGTTCACGCAAATCACTAACCAGGCGAAAAGTGATCAGCAGCACCAGCGCCAGTGAGATGGATAATTGTGACAAACCACCGAGCACCAGGAGCACCGGATTGACATTGCCTTGCGCAAACAGAGAAATCTCTTCAGCCGGTTTCAGCAAGATATTCAAAGCCCTGAGTAAACTCATCAAGGCAATAAATGAGAAGGATGCTGCAGCCAGGTTGTAGGCAGTTTTCAGTGGTTGCGTGGCTTTGACAATCAGGCTCAGTGCGCAGGCAGCAAATATGGCGCTGACCAGCAGGGAATTGGTGGCGACCACCATGCGGATATTGTCATGCACCATGCCCAGCCACAGACTTTGCAGCATCATTTGCCCGCCTACCCACACCGGGACCCAGTAATGGCAGCGTTTCCCCTTAAAAGCTTCAATCCCGTTAAAGAGAAGACCAAAGCCACAACCCGCGATGAAAGGCACACTGGCAATAATCCACAGAGGCCATTCGGGGGACATCTGGGTGCTGGTAAAAATACCTATGCCCATACAGCAATGCCCCAGCGCCCACTGACGCGCACCCCTGACATTGTCCGCATGAAAACTGATGAGCGCCATCATGCCAGCACCCAGCAGATTTATACCGCTCCATATCAGCATGATGGTGCGGACATCAAGATTCATGACTGACTCGCTCGAATGACAGGGGGGAAATACTGATAAGCCAAATGCTCTCCGCAAGTTGGGTGAGTGTTGCTGGATGGAGTGTTGGGCTGCAAGGCATTATATCGCAGGCAAATGCCTTGGGCAGTTAGCATGGAATCCGCCACTGAGTAATGTCGGTATTTTCACCACATATGCCAAAGGTGAAATTAACTGGCAGACTCAGGCAGGGAAGATAGGAACCGCAAAGCAAAAGAGCCGCTCAATTTGCGGCTCTTTGTTGAAACTGACCAGTATTTAGACGTTAAACAAGAAATTCAACACATCGCCATCCTTAACCACATATTCCTTGCCTTCGGCGCGCATCTTGCCTGCTTCCTTGGCACCTGATTCACCTTTGAAATTGATGTAGTCATCAAATGCGATGGTCTGGGCACGGATGAAGCCGCGTTCGAAGTCGGTGTGGATGACGCCAGCTGCTTGTGGTGCTGTGTCGCCTACGTGGATGGTCCAGGCGCGTACTTCCTTGACGCCTGCGGTGAAGTAGGTTTGCAGGCCCAGCAATTTGAATGCCGCACGTATCAAGCGGTCCAGGCCTGGTTCTTCCATGCCCATGTCGGCCAGGAACTCGGCTTTGTCAGCATCGTCGAGGTCAGCGATTTCAGATTCTATCGAGGCGCAGATCGCGACGATAGGTGCATTCTGGGATGCTGCATACGCGGTCAGTTGGTCCAGCAAGGGGTTCTTGGTGAAGCCGCTGTCTGAGACGTTGGCAACATACATGGCTGGCTTGGCAGTGATCAGGCAGAGTGGCTTGATCAGCAGCATTTCTTCAGCATCCAGGCCCAGCGCACGCACAGGTTTGGCATCATTCAGTGCAGGCATGATGCGTTCCAGCAGGGCGACCAGCTTGGCTGCGTCTTTGTCGCCAGAGCGGGCTTTTTTGTTTTCGCGATGGATGGCTTTTTCTACTGTGCCCATGTCGGCCAGTGCCAGTTCTGTCTGGATAACTTCGATATCATCCAGCGGGCTGACTTTGCCAGCCACGTGGATGACATTGTCATCTTCAAAGCAACGCACGACGTTGACGATGGCGTCAGTTTCGCGGATGTGCGCGAGGAACTGGTTGCCCAGACCCTCACCTTTGGAGGCACCGGCAACCAGACCGGCGATATCAACAAATTCAACGATGGCGTTCTGGATACGCTCAGGCTTGACGATGTCAGACAATTGCTTCAGTCGTGGATCAGGCACTTCAACCACGCCCACATTCGGCTCTATCGTGCAGAAAGGATAATTTTCTGCCGGGATGCCCGCTTTGGTCAGCGCATTGAACAGAGTGGATTTGCCGACGTTAGGCAGGCCGACGATGCCGCATTTGAGACTCATGATGTTTTGCCAGTTGGATTTGATTAACCCGCTATTTTACCGGAAAGCCTGCCCTCCAGACCGTTTCTGGTCTGAATTGCAGTAAATCTTGCTGATAAATACAGCAGACAATGACAAAATAATGCTCATTAACTGGTTAATTTGATATTGTCATCTTGAGTTTAGGGCACTTTCCCGGTTTGTCTGGTTCAGGCAGTGGCATTGCTCAAGCCTCCAGCTTGCTTGATCCTGCCCTTGCTGAGTTTATGCAACAAGCCTGTCAACATGATCCCGGCGACAGTGAGTCCCAGCACCAGCCCTATCCAGAAACCACGCGCTTCCATGGCTTGCTCTGGATGCCACGGCATCCATGAGGGAGCCAGGCCCAATAAGCAACCTATCGGCAAGGCAAAGCCATAAAAGGCCATCAGGTGTATCAGCATTGGCGTACGTGTGACTTTGTAGCCGCGTATGGCACAGGATGCGGTCACCTGGGCCGCATCAGATAACTGGAAGATTGCCGCATACAACAGCAACTCAGACGCCATGGCCTGCACAGCCGGGTCGGAGGTATAGGCCGCTGCCACCAGGTCACGAAAGATCATGATGCCCAGCGCCGATATCACCGCAAAGCTGGTGGACAGCGCATAGCCCGTCCAGGAAATAAAGCGAGCTCGCTCTGCATCGCCTTCGCCCAGGGTTTGCCCTACACGTGTGGTCAGGGCGATGCCCAGGCTCAGGGGCACCATGAACACCAGTGAGGAAAAATTCAAGGCGATCTGGTTTGCGGCTACCGGTATTACGCCAAAGCGTGCAATCAGCAATCCAACTGCACCAAAGGCTGAGACTTCAGCAAAATAAGTGACGCCTATCGGTAAGCCAAGACGCAAGGTGGAGCGGATTTCAGCCCAGTTCGGCCCTTCATATTGATGGAAGGGGAAAGTTTCGCGATAGGCCTCAGCACGACGTATCCAGAATATCATTGCACCCAGCATCAGCCACAAACCAGAGCCTGTTGCCAGCGCGCAGCCTGTTGATCCCAGTTTGGGGAAGCCCAGGTGGCCGTAAATGAATAACCAGTTCATGACGATATTAAAGAGCAAGCCACCCAATGCGATCATCATGACGGGCTTGGTCTGGTTCAGGCTGGTGGTGTAACCATACAGGGCGCGGTACATGGCAAATGCGGGCATGCCCAGGCTGATGACATGCACGAACTCTGAAGCCTTGGCATTGATGGCGGGGTCAAGTTGCAGGTAATTGAAGATCAGGGTGGAGATATTCAATAGCAGGCAGCCTATCAAACCCACGCCCAGGCCCAGCCACAAGGACTGGCGCACCATATGCGGCACACGTTGATGATTTTCTGCACCAACTTCATGGGCTATCATGGTATTGACTGCCATCATGATGCCCATCACACTGACCAGGATGATCACCCAGACATTCGCGCCCAGTGATACGGAGGCAAGGTCGTCGGCACTCAGGTGGCCGGTCATGGCGACGTCGGCCACACTCATGCCTACTGTGGCAAGCTGACCAATTAATACAGGCCAGGCAATGGTCCAGAGAATGGCGGCTTCAGTGCGGATACGGGTTTTCATGCAGGGCAAACAAAGAGGGAGTGGACCAGCATCTTACCGTAGAAAGTAAATTTCCTGCTATCACCAAAATTTGGTTTGTATTTAGCGCTTCAACCATAGCTCGTTGAACGACACAAAACCAAACGGCGTCATCCTCACACCTGCCACATGCGGGGCTATGCTGACTTGCTGATTTTCATGCGAAATGGGAATCAGCCAGCCTTCTTGCACCAGGCGTTTTCCTATTCGCGCATAAGCCAGCATGCGGCGCTTGCTTTCTACCAGTTCCTTGATTTTCATCAGATCTGCATCCAAAGATTTCAGGGCACTGGCGGGCATCCAGCGGCGGAAGACGCTGTCTGCCACGAACCATTCATAGCAACCAAAATCCTGGTCATCATGCATGACTTCACGGGTGACGACGAGGTCGGCATCTTTCATCCATTCGCGTGCCAGAAGTTGGTCATAGGGCAGGCTGGTCCATTGGACGGTGATGCCACCTGCTTCCAGTCTTTGCTTGACCGCTTGCGCCAGGCTCAACATTTCCGTTGTCTGGCCACTGACCATGCGTAATTTGCTGCCAGCCTTAAAGCTGCAGCATTTCGGTTTTTTTGCGACGCGGTGTTTCCAGATCGCCAGCAAGCCAGAGGCCGGTTTCCTGCTGCGCTCTTGCGGATCAAACAGGGTCTCCGGTGCCAGCCAGTCGGCCAATGCCAGTCTTTGATCTGCAGTTTTAAAAAAACTGCGTGAAGAATTACAGATGATATAAGTGCAGCCAGATTCTGCACCCGCAATAGTTTGTTTTTTCGAGCAATCCTGGTTGGCATAACCAAACTGCAAATCAAAGCCTGAAGGGCCGGATGGTGGCGGCAACATCCACAAGTCTATCTCATCAAGTAAAGGGCGTTCTCGGTAATAATCCTTGAAGGCCTGCAAGGTCAGCTGATAGGTATTGTTGCGTATCACGCGGAATGCACCGCTGCCAACCGGGAAGCGCTCAAAATCGGCGGCACGGTGACGTGGCACGATGGAAGAGTTGGCCGTAGCAAGGCAATTGGGCCATAATTGATCAGAATGCTCCAGGTAAAAACTCACGCGCTGGCTAGGGCCAGTCTCTACATGTGCCAAGTGACGGTATAGCCGCTGGTAAATGGCGGACTCATCACGCAGGCGCAAGAAGCTGGCTTTGACATCTTCTACACCAAGCTCAGTGCCATCATGAAAACTTAATCCGGGCCGTAACCAGAAATGCCAGACACTGCCATTCTTTTCGCTTTCCCAGTGATGGGCAATTGCCGGGCGCAAGGCATTTTGCTGATGGTCAAAAGTTGTCAGGCGTGAAAAAATCTGCCGCACAAGATGTGCTTCCAGGCGGCCATAGACCTTCAAGGGGTCCAGGCTTTCTACACTGCGAAACAGGGGCATGCGCAAGCTGCGGCAGGCACTGTCCGGCATGCCCAGATAATCAGGCAGGCGGCTTGCCAGTTGCTGGCGCTGGTGATCATCCAGGCTGGCAAAGGCCTGTTCCAGATCGCCGCGCGCTAAAAATTGCGACAGGTGATCAAGCGCCAGGCTATCTGGGGTTTGCAAAAACTCCAACTGCGAATGATTACCGCGTCCGCGTCCTGCCTGCCAGTTCAACCAGCCATGTTGCTGCATTTTCGCCAACAGGTTGCGCATATTACGCTCGCTGCAATGCATGGCCAGTGCCAGTGCAGGCAGGCCTGGCTGCTGCTCATGATGCTGAAGGAAAGTATATAGTTTGCGGTAGTGATCAAGCAGTTTCATGGTGGAGAGTCTACTCGCCTATCAAATCGATAAAAGGGGAAAAATTTTTTTAAATTATATCCATTTTTCCTTTCTGCTTTTTTTACCATACTGTCAGACATCAGTACCTGCCTGTATTGAATGGACCAAAAAAAGGAAGATGATGTCCCGCTTTCCCGCACCCGTGATACGACTTTTATTCAGTTCTTTTGTTTTTGTCATGGGGCGCGCAGTTGCCCTGCCTTTCATGGCACTGTATCTGCATGAACATCTGGGTATCAACCAGCAAACCATAGGCTGGGTTCTCGGCGGCAGTATTTTCTTTTCTACCCTGTTCAGTTTGTATGCCGGTTACCTGGCAGACCGACTCAGCAAAAATCTGCTGATGAAACTGGCGGGCGTCGTTGTTGCTGTCTGCACGGTGTCACTGACGATAGCACCGAATGCATGGACAGCTTTGCTGGCCCTGATGTGTATAGAATCTGCGTTGACCTTGCGCGGCATTTCGTTGAAGGCCACTCTGGCTGATCTGTTGCCGCCTGAGCAAAGACCAAAAGCATTCTCTCTCAACTATACATTGATCAATGTGGCTTTTGCCCTCGGCCCGGTGTTGGGCGCATGGTTGTTTGCCATTAAGGTTTCTGGCCCATTATGGCTGGCTGCGGTTTTCTCGCTATTGGCATCGCAGGTTTTGGGCAAGCCCGCAGCGATAGTCAAGACGACATCAGAAATTAAATCCAGTCCCGCCGGTTTCATGGCAACCATGCGCGTGCTCAGAAGTGACCGCCGCCTGATCTTGTTTACCTTGGGCAGCGTGTTGACTTCTTTCGTGTTTGGCCGTTTTGTCTCTGGCTATTTATCGCAATACCTGATCGTCAGCCAGGGCACGCAAGCCACAGCGCAATTGCTGCCATTCATCCTCATCACCAATGCGGTGACCGTGGTGGTCTTGCAATATCCTGTTGGCAAACTCATGCAACAAAAATACCTGTTTCGCTGGGTGAGTCTGGGTGCCATGTTATATGCCGCAGGTTTGCTGGGCTTCATGCATGCCAGCAGCGCCGTGAGCTGGGTAGTGGCGACGCTGGTCTTCACGGTGGGGGAGGTCATTGTGATCCCCTGCGAATACATGTTCATCGACATGATTGCACCGGCAGACAAGCGCGGCAGTTACTATGGGGCGCAAAGCCTGGCCATGTTTGGTGCCGCACTGAACCCCGTTATCTGCGGTTACCTGCTGGCGCATTTTCATAGCGATGTCATGTTCTGGGTTTTGATCTCGGCAGCCTTGTTGGGGGTACTCTTGTATTTTGCAGGCATGCGCAGCAAGCCTGCAGAGGAGCATGTAAGTGAGGCGAGTGAGACTGAACCTGCGCCTGCAGTTTGCAAGCCGCAGACTTGTCTTTCAGTGTTAGCTGCCAGCAAGCAGTTTGCTGGTAACCGCGTGAAGAATTTGTATCCCTTTTACTGACCTTATACTGGCCTCATCTTGCCTTGCAAAGCTTGCCCAGCGTGGGCAAGCTGTTTGACATTCTTGGGTCGTTTCCGTCCATCAGCATTGATTTTCAATCTTTCTTGACATTTTACTCTGCTCATCCTAAAGTGATATCACTTTGATTTCAAAGTGCCATCTATCAGGAGAAAGTATGAGTACTACCTCAGTGTCGGCGACTGGCAAAAAATTAATACAAGAACGTTCACTTACGTCGCTGGACGGTTATTTCATGATTATTGTTGGCCTGCTGTTTGTAGCAGGCGGAGCCTATAGCTTTATCGATCTGGTAGGTTCAGGTCAGCAAAGCCTGCTAGCAGTGCTGGTGCGTCTGGCGATTGTTGCGCTGGGCATTTTTCTCCTGACGGGTTTGTACATGCTGCAACCGAACGAGGCCGCCTTGTTGTCCCTGTTTGGTCAATACAAGGGCACCGACCGCAGTGAAGGTTTGCGCTGGGTAAATCCCCTGTATGCCAAGCGCAAGCTCAGCCTACGCGCGCGCACCCTCAATACAGCAGCACTGAAAGTCAATGACAAGCGCGGTAACCCTGTAGAAATTGGGGCTGCCATTGTCTGGCGTGTGCAGGACACGGCCCTGGCAATTTACAATGTCGATGATTTTGAACGTTTTGTGCACATCCAGGCAGAAGCCGCGATACGTCATCTGGCAACCCAGTATGCTTATGACGATGGTGAAGACCTGGGAGAAGGTGAGACTACCTTGCGGGCAGGCATGGATGTGGTCGCCTGTGCCATGCGTGATGAATTGCACAATCGCTTTACCGCTGCCGGTATTGATGTCGAAGACGCCAAGCTCACGCATCTGGCCTATGCCCCGGAAATTGCCCAGGTCATGTTGCGTCGCCAGCAGGCAGAAGCCATCATCAGCGCCCGCAAGAAAATCGTGCATGGCGCAGTCAGCATGGTGGAAGCTGCCTTGCAAGGTTTGTCCGAACGCAAGATATGTGAGCTCGATGACGAAAGAAAAGCGGCCATGGTCAGCAATTTGCTGGTGGTGCTATGTTCAGACAAGGAAACCCAGCCTGTCATTAATACCGGCACTTTGTATAATTGATTTTGTAGTGAGACAAGAAAATGGAACATCCAGTCTATATAGAAAAACAGTGGTTCAAGTTTTTGTGGATATTCATGCCGCTGGTGACTATCTTTTCCTTTGGAACGCAGTTTTTTGGAGGTGTGCCACTGGCATCCTGGGTTGCACTCCTCATACTGACGGTGAATACTCTGGTCCTGGTCTTCCTTGGCAACCTTACCATACGTATTGATGCTAGCCATCTGTCCTGGAGTTTTGGATGGCTGGGCTGGCCTGCGTGGAAGTTCGCACTGACGGATATCCAGACTGGCGAAGTAGTAAGAACTCGTTTTATTGATGGATGGGGTATCAAGAGTTCTGCACAAGGCATGCTGTATAACGTGCATGGTTATGGAGCTATACGTCTCACGCTGCGCAATGGCCAAACTTTGCGTCTGGGCTCGCAAGAACCGCAGCGTTTGCTCAGTTACATCACTCCACGTTTGAATGCCAGATAATGGCCAGCCCAGGAAAAAAATCCTTCCCGCTGCGTATCGATCCTTTGCTATGGAACGAGATCGAACGCATGGCGGCACAAGAGCTGCGCAGTGCCAACGCCCAGGTTGAATACCTGCTCAGGCAGGCATTGAAGCAGCAAGGGCGGCATGTGCCACCGGCAAAGTCAGTTGCAGATGCCGAAATTAAGGACGACATTTTGCCAGACGGGCAAAGCTAAGGGAATTTGAAGCTGGCAGCAAGCCATTACAAAGCCAGCTATACTGGCCTTACTTATGAATTACCTTGCCCACATTTACCTGGCCCAGCATAGCGATAAAGCCATGCTGGGTGCCTTGCTCGGTGACTTTGTCAAACTGAAAGACACTGCACTCTATCATCCCGAAATCCAGGCAGATATCCACTTGCACAGACTGGTCGATAGCTATACCGACAGCCACCCCATTGTGTTGCAGGCCAAGGGTTTATTCCAGGACCAGCACCGCCGTTATTCAGGTATCTTGCTGGATATCTTTTATGATCACGTCCTGAGTCAGCATTGGCCACAACATAGCCCGGCGCCTCGCCAGGAATTGATAGTGCGCTTTTATACCGCCCTGCAAGAACAATCAAAAATAGTCTTGCCCGACAATCTGCAGGCCGCCTTGCCACGCATGCTCAGCCAGGACTGGCTGGGGTCTTATCATGAATTTGATGGCGTTAGAATTGCGGTAGAACGTACTTCGCAAAGGCTGTCAAAGAATGGTGATTTGTTGCGCTCAGGTCTGGATGATTTGCAAAGTAACTATGTGGCTTTGTCAGAGGGATTTCAGGAATTTTTTCCAGAACTCATACACTACGTTGCTGAGCAACGCAGGCAAATGCCAAGCTAGCCAACTCAGAAATTCAGTGCCTGCACCAGATCAAGGTTTGGTTTTTCAACAAACGCCGCAAAATCGTCACGCATGCGCCCGCTTTCGCTGATCGCCAGCTTCCAGTTCTGGATGCGAAAGTCATGATTCGTGCCGTAGTAAAAAAAGTCTTTACGGTCAGGCAGCTTGCCACGGCTTAGCGTCTTCAGAAAAGACGGTGAGGGCGACACCATGACGACATTGTCCAGCCACTCACGATTGACACCCATGCCAGCCCTGCGCCAGGGCAGGGGCTTGTCCAGCCAGCCCGGCACGATGTGATCGGTAAAATGTGGGTACAGCACCAGATCGCCATCCTTGCTGCCGGCCACGCGTGAATAGGGCAGCGCCAGGTGATAATCAATGATGCCGCCATCCCAGTAAGTGCCTGAGGGCGTATGCGGGATGTGCGAGACTGGCTCCATGATCAATGGCAAGGTGCCAGATGCCAGCAAGGACCAGCCCAGGTTATCCGTTTTCAACGGGCAAAAGTGGGTATCAAAACCGTCGAACTTGGCCTTCAGCCAGAACAGCGGGTCACGGGTATCGCCAACCACCACGCGGTCCATATGTTTCGCCAGGCGCGAACGCGAAGCCAGGTTGGCAAATGTCGCAGCCACAAAACCAGCCTTGGCCTTGCTCACGGATTTTGGCGCGCTCAACAAGCCACGGCCACGCACAGCCAATAAATGCAGCCTGTGCAAAGGCTGGTTCACGATCTCTGCTTCATGCCCACCGATGAAATCATGCAAGAGATTCTGGATCTCCCGCGTGACACATAGAGCAGAAGGTTTTTCAGGGTAGCGCTGTTCACAATACAAATCACCCAGCCGCTGGAAGGCTGCAACCGGGTCGGCATGGCTGGCAGCCGCCATGCGCCAGGCACCGATAGAGGCACCGATCAGCGTGCGTTCACGCGGTGCTGTTGGCAACCATTCACCGAATATCCATTGATCCAGCGCCTGCAATATCAAACCCTTGGGGCCACCAGCCGCTGCCGGGATGATGGCCACATCCTGCGCACGCAAGCCATGCTCGCGCAGATGCGCATAGGCTTTGCGACCAGCATGGATTTGTATGGCGGAACTCATTTTGTCGTATGGAGTTGCATCATCGCTTCAGGGAATTTACCTTCAACCAGCAAGGGTAACACGGCCAGGCTATTGGCGATGGCTTCGTCTATCGGCCCCTGTTCTTCCTTGCGTGGCCTGTGCAAGACAAAGTCGGCAACACCTTGCGTTAAATTCAGGCTGCGCGGGTGGCCTATGCCTATGCGCAAACGCCAGTAATCCTGGGTGCCAAGCGCAGCAGTAATATCCTTGAGACCATTATGCCCGCCAGATGAGCCACCCAGTTTGAGCTTGGCAATTCCAGGCATGATATCAAGTTCATCATGCACCACCAGCACCTGATCCGGCGTGATCTTGTAGAAGCGGCAGATCGCCCCGACTGATTGCCCGGAGCGGTTCATGAATGTTTGTGGCTCCAGCAGCCACACCTCTTGGTTGGCGATACGGGTCTTGCCAACCAGAGCATTAAAATTCTTATCTCTTTGCAGGCTGGCTGGCAATTGGTCTACCAGCCAGAAGCCAGCATTGTGGCGGGTTTGTTCATATTCAGGGCCGGGGTTACCCAGGCCAACGATCAGGCGTATGGTCATTGCTAAGTGTATATCTTGATATTTTTGCAGAACCACTGTTCTGCGGATTGAAGGCTATTATAACCAAGCCGAAAGTGCTGTCATGAAAATCAACAATGTCCTATACAACGTAAATAAAAAAGCGCTACTCCCAAGAAGGAAATAGCGCTCCAATTATTTCAAAGGCTTATTTGGATTTCTTCAGCAACGGTGCGAGATACTTGCCCGTCACACTTTCAGGATTGGCTGCCACTTCTTCCGGTGTGCCAGTCGCAATAATCTTGCCGCCACCAGCACCACCTTCCGGGCCCAGATCAATCAGCCAGTCAGCAGTCTTGATCACATCCAGATTATGCTCGATGATGACCAGGGTATTGCCCTGGTCACGCAGCCTGTGTATCACCTTCAACAACAGCGCGATATCATGGAAATGCAAGCCAGTGGTCGGTTCATCCAGGATGTACAGGGTGCGGCCAGTGTCGCGTTTGGATAATTCCAGCGACAGCTTGACGCGTTGCGCTTCACCACCCGACAGGGTAGTGGCACTTTGTCCCAGACGTATATAGCCCAGGCCCACGTCCAGCAGGGTTTGCAGTTTGCGCGCAATGATAGGGACGACCTTGAAGAATTCATGCGCATCTTCCACCGTCATGCCCAGCACTTCATTGATGTTCTTGCCCTTGTAATGCACTTCCAGGGTTTCGCGGTTATAGCGCTTGCCATGGCAGACATCGCACGGCACATAGACGTCAGGCAAGAAATGCATCTCGACCTTGATCACGCCATCACCCTGGCAGGCTTCGCAACGACCACCTTTCACATTGAAAGAGAAACGGCCTGCGCTATAGCCACGTTCCTTGGCTGTAGGCACGGTGGCGAACAGGTCACGTATAGGCGTAAACAAGCCCGTATAAGTCGCCGGGTTGGAGCGCGGCGTGCGACCGATAGGTGCCTGGTCGACAGAAATGACTTTATCAAAATGCTCAAGCCCACTGACATGGTCAAACGTTGCCGGTTCGGTTTGTGAACCATACAAGTGGCGCGCAGCGACGTGGTACAGCGTGTCATTCACCAGCGTCGATTTGCCTGAACCGGATACACCCGTCACGCAAGTCAGCAAGCCTACTGGCAACTTCATCGACACTTTTTTCAGGTTGTTGCCACGTGCACCAGCAATCAATAATTGCCTGGCCGGGTCAAACTTGGTACGTGTTTTTGGAACTGCAATTTCCAGCGCGCCACTCAGGTATTGAGCCGTCAGTGAACGCTTGTTACTCATGATGTCTTCGAGCGTACCCTGGGCAATAATTTCACCGCCATGCACACCCGCACCTATCCCCATGTCGACCACAAAGTCGGCACAACGTATGGCATCTTCATCATGCTCGACCACCAACACGCTGTTGCCGATATCGCGCAAATGTTTGAGTGTATCGATCAGCCTGTCATTGTCGCGCTGGTGCAGGCCGATAGATGGTTCATCAAGCACATACATGACACCAGTCAGGCCAGAACCGATTTGCGATGCCAGGCGTATGCGCTGGGCTTCGCCACCAGACAGGGTGTCGGCACTGCGTTCCAGCGACAGATAATCGAGGCCGACATTATTCAGGAAAGTCAGACGTGCCGTGATTTCCTTGATGATGCGGTCAGCGATGTCGCGCTTCGAACCTGTCAGTTTCAGGTGCTCAAAGAAATGCAGGGTCTCGCGCAGTGGCATGGCGCTGATATCGTAAATCGCCTTCTCTTGCTTGCCTGTGCCCACCTTGACATAACGCGCTTCTATGCGCAGGCGTGCGCCGTTGCAAGACGGGCATTGTTTTTCATTGATGAACTTGGCCAGCTCTTCCTTGACGGCCATGGAATCAGTTTCGCGATAACGGCGTTGCAAGTTGGTGACCACGCCTTCAAAGCTGTGTTCCTTGATGACAGTACGGCCTTTTTCATTAATATAGGTAAACGGTATTTGCTGTTTGCCTGAACCATACAAAATGATTTGCTGTGCCGATTCCGGTAATTGTTCATAAGGCATATCAATATCAAATTCATAGAATGCCGCCAGGTTCGACAGCATCTGGAAGTAGAATTGATTACGCCTGTCCCAACCCTTGACGGCACCACTGGCCAGCGACAAGTTGGGGAAGGCGACAATGCGCTTGGGATCAAAAAATTCTATATGCCCCAGTCCATCACATTCAGGGCAGGCACCCATGGGGTTATTGAAAGAGAACAGGCGCGGTTCCAGCTCTTGCAATGAATAGCCACAAGTAGGGCAGGCAAATTTGTTCGAGAATAATTGCTCATGATTGCTATCCATATCCACAATCAGAGCGCGGCCATTGGCCAGACGCAAGCAAGTCTCGAATGATTCTGCCAGACGCTGCTTGATGTCAGCCTTGACCTTGACGCGGTCTACCACCACGTCAATTGTATGCTTTTCAGTCTTCTTCAACTTCGGCAGATCATCGACTTCATAGATTTTTGCTTCATGCGTGCCGCTCTGCACGCGAAAGCGAATAAAGCCCTGGGCCTGCATCTGCTCAAACAAATCCATGTGCTCACCCTTGCGGTTGGCCACCACAGGCGCAAGTATCATCAGTTTGGTATCGTCAGGCATGGCCAGCACGGCATCCACCATTTGCGATACCGATTGCGCTGCCAGTGGGTTTTCCGGGTGATCAGGGCAATACGGTGTGCCTACACGCGCATACAGCAGCCGCAGGTAATCATGGATCTCGGTGACCGTACCAACAGTGGAACGCGGATTATGCGAGGTGGCTTTTTGTTCGATGGAGATGGCAGGTGACAGACCCTCGATCAAATCCACATCCGGCTTTTCCATCAACTGCAAAAACTGGCGCGCATAGGCCGACAGCGATTCTACATAGCGGCGCTGGCCTTCGGCATACAGGGTATCAAAAGCCAGTGAAGACTTGCCAGAACCAGACAGCCCAGTGATGACCACCAGCTTATTGCGCGGCAAATCAATGCTGATATTTTTCAGGTTGTGGGTGCGTGCGCCACGTACGCGTATCAAATCACGCTTTTGTGCCAATTGAACATCACTGGCATCAAAGTCGATTTCTGCCGGTTTGGGCGCTTTTGCTGCTTTTGTGCGTGTGGTCATAATCTCTGTGCTGAATTTGGGCCGAATTGGGGGAAGTAGGCGTGCAACCTGATACTATAACGGGTTTTGAAAATTATCGCGGGCTCGTCTTTGCTTTGCGCAAACTAAACTGATCAGACGAGTTTTTTGAATATGACTATTGCAACATCTTCCGATGCATCCCCACTGAGTGAGCAAGAGCCTGCTGGCATGAGCCGCGAGGAGATCAGCTCCAGCGCGTCTCTCGCTTCCATCTTTGCCCTGCGCATGCTGGGCCTGTTTCTCATCCTGCCGGTGTTTGCCATCCATGCCAAGACCCTGCCTGACGGTGATAATGCCATGCTGGTTGGCCTGGCCATGGGTATCTATGGCCTCAGCCAGGCGTTTGGGCAAATCCCGTTTGGGATAGCATCTGACAAGTTTGGGCGCAAGCGTATCATCGTCATCGGCCTGCTGTTGTTCGCTATCGGCGCTTTTGTTGCGGCATCTGCAACGACCGTCGTAGGTGTCATCGTCGGTCGCGGCATACAGGGGGCAGGTGCTATCTCTGCCGCCATCACCGCCTTGATTGCCGATACCACCAGAGAAGAACACCGCACCAAGGCCATGGCCATGGTCGGCGGCTCCATAGGCCTGACTTTTGCGCTGTCACTGGTGGCGGCGCCCTTGTTGTATCAAAGCATAGGCATGAGCGGTATCTTTGCCATGACGGGTGTCTTGTCACTGGTCGGCATAGCTGTTGTTTTATTCATCACTCCAGAAGCACCGGCCATACGCCATAAACCTGTGCCCCTGTCCGTGGTCTTGAAGAATACTGAACTCATGCGCCTCAATTACGGCGTGTTTGCCCTCCACCTGACGCAGATGGCCATGTTTGTTGTCGTGCCCGCAGCACTGGTGCAATATGCCGAACTGCCCGTGGCCGCGCACTGGAAAGTCTACCTGCCAGTCATGTTCGCCTCTTTCATCGCCATGTTGCCAGCGATTTTCATCGGTGAAAAATTTGGCAAGATGAAACAGGTTTTTGTTGCCGCCATCGCCCTCTTGCTGTTGGTAGAGCTTGGTTTGTGGCAATACTTGCAATCTCCAGCCATGCTGGTAGGCTTGCTGTTTGCATTTTTTATCGCCTTCAATATCCTGGAGGCATGCCAGCCATCCCTGGTATCGCGTATCGCCCCACCCGCCGCCAAAGGTGCAGCACTGGGTGTGTATAACACCTTGCAGGCCCTGGGCCTGTTCTGTGGTGGTTTGCTGGGGGGCTGGATTAAACAGAATATGGCATCGAACTCGGTGTTCATCGTAAGTGCAGTGCTGACAGCGGTCTGGCTTATAATCGCTATCAATATGCCCAACATACCCAAGCGCAGCAAAACTGCGGCTACGGTCAAGGCATAAATTAATTTGTATCAGGAAAAATGAGGAGAATTACATGGCATCAGTGAACAAGGTCATTATCGTCGGCAACCTTGGGAGAGACCCGGAAACCCGTTACATGCCATCAGGCGATGCAATGACCAGCATCACCGTGGCAACCACCGATAGCTGGAAAGACAAGTCCAGCGGTGAAAAGAAAGAACAGACAGAATGGCACCGCATCACCTTTTTCGGCAAACTGGCAGAAATCGCCGGTCAATACCTGAAGAAAGGTTCGCAAGTCTATGTTGAAGGCAGCCTGCGCACCCGCAAGTACACCGACAAAGACGGCGTAGAAAAATACGCAACCGATATCAAAGCCGACAGCATGCAAATGCTGGGCAGCCGCCAGGGCATGGGCGGCGGCGCAGGCATGGATGATGGTGGTGGCTACGGTGGCGGAGCACCAGCCCCACGCCAGCAGGCAGCACCACAGCAACAACGCCAGGCCCCGGCATCACGCCCGGCACCGAACTTCTCGGATATGGATGATGATATTCCGTTTTGAGGCCTAAGTTTATATAGTGTAAACTTCTGTCCCACTACTTCTATGAAGAGTGGGATTTTTTTTGTTTATTGACATGTTGAAATGGGCCTATTTTGATACTAAATGTCTACCTGCAAAAGATGTAAATATAGCACTTGGATTCGAGATTCAAACGGTCGTTTTTATATTGGGAGACTTTGCATAATTATCCTAGCATCAACGATGCTTTACACATCAGAATTCTGCTTTTGCAAATAATTTTGTTGATGTGCGGAAAAAGACTGCGAGGCCATCGAGCTGGTGCTAGCCTTTGCCGCAAGTTGATTCAGATATGACATTCGTCGTGACCAAACGTCAGAAATCTTCTGGCTCCTGGCAGGCTTTAGACTAGCTATCCGCCTTAGATACATCAATCTTTTGTGTGCTATATTTCTTCAGATGTCGCGCATATTGGCCTATGCCATCGCTGCGATCACGTGCTGCAAGAATTAAAAGGAGAACGGATTTCTTGCTCTCTCCACCAGCGGCTAACGCAGCCTTCCATCCTACTTGGACTCTTTCTAAGTCCATCTTTTCGAAAACTTGCTGTAGGCCTGTTGGCGAAAATTTTTGCATGCATTCTAGTAAAATATAACTGTTTTTGTACCAGCTAGGATGTGCTTCTGATAAACACTTTGCAACCGTAGAGATGCATTGATTCACAATCGTTGGTACTAGTTCAGGTGCCTCTTTGGCAAAAAAACTAATCAGGTATGCGCCAAACTTCCAATGAACATGGGATGAGTCTGCTATAGCGATTTTCCGACCGGCGCGCACGAACTCAATTGCGCAGCTGGGCGCAATGTACGCTAGCCGTGGAGGCATCTGGTCCATCTTCCAAAGGTTTTGTTGAATCAGGTTCGATATTTGCTGGCGAGTTTTAGTTGTTGCAGATGCAATTCCCATGAGAACTTCGGCATCATGAGGTAAATACTTCCAGTGATCACCCACTGTCAACGCTACTTGGTTCCAATCCATAAACCCGACAAGTGCTTGAAATTTCGATGAAGATACCCGTCGAATGCTTGCGAGCAAATAGGAGACTTGCTGGAATTTGCGCAGTGGGGCTCGGGACAACTTAGATCCTATTTCCCTTAAGTCGACATTCGCAAAGATCGAACGTGCAATATGAATGTGTCTTTTCGAAGGCCCTTTTTTTCCTCTATAGGTACCAAATAGGTCCAATACTCGCAGCACGTGCCAGAACAAATCGCTGATTTCGTAGAATTGCTTTACAGGGTCCTCCATCAACCGTCTGCTTATCTCAGGAACAAGTTCCTCAACAATGGATAGCGCAAGGTCTTGGTTTAAATGTATGACTGATTCCAGTAGCTCGACGACTGGATAAAGGGGCTCATTAACTGGCCATGTGGCCGCCAATGTCAGTAGCCGTTCAGAGTTCAGTAAATGCGATATCTCTTGCGCCCACGGATCGTTGATCCACAATCGAAGGCCTTTTGCGAGCAATGCGATATGCCAAACGCTAGCTGGATCGCTGTTAGAAATGAGATTCGCTATAACTTGCGGAGATGCTTGACGAACGAGCGACAGTGCACGCGGCTCGTCAATGTTTAATAGGGAATTTAGCAGCCAAGATAGTCCATGTCCCATAGGAGCTTTGGCTTCTTCAAGCCACGTGACAAGCTTGGACTCGTGACCACGAATGGCAGCACCTTCGGCTCCGTCCGACCAATGTAATACTTCATGAATGACATAGCATGCCGCGGAAATCTCGTTGGGGTCAGTGGCCGTCCAACACCTTTTTAGTACAGGCTCAAGAGCATCCCAAGTGACAAGATTCTGCCAGCGTCGATTATCAGCAAACCAAAGCTCATGCAATAGTGCCCGTATTCCGCTAAGAGAAATATTTTCGTCGGCCAATGTCGCACGCAACATGAACTCGACCTGCGAAATTGTGGATTCGTGTAGCGTTCCAATAAGTTTTGACAAAAGAACTGCTGCAAACCGTTGATGTGGGCAACGTAAGTCATTCCTTGCAAGTACAATTCTTTCCTCAATGAGTGCTTCTAGCTGTGCTTCTAAGGCGTGTATTTCAACACCAGCAGAGGTCAGGAAATCCGCAATTTCAGATAACCCCAAGCGAGCATCACGCGAAGCAATTTGACGAATTGCAATTGCAGCTAACGGAAGAGATGCACCAATCGCTTTCGCTATGTTTGCCGCCTCGGTTGCACGCCGCCAGCCGCCGCCCAAAACAAAGCAAAACTGCCAGGGATGTGAAGCGTATTTCGCTGCATGCTCGATTCGATCTTCTAGAGACTCATCCATTATGGTGTCGCCAACATGATTGTCTGCCCGACGAACTGCATCAAGTGTTGCATTGCGGTTCGCTAACAATCCTGACGAAATCGCTTCAATAGCAGCTTGCGGGTTCATGCGAATAGCACCACGCTGAGAAGTAAGACCTTCAATTGCATTGTGCGTGCATAAGATAAGACATCTAGGATTCGCAAGATCTGTTAGTGACCGCAATTCGGGTCGTGAGAGAAGATGCGCGTCATCGATTAATAAGAGAAGACGCCCATTTATTTTTCCTTTCGGAATGGCTGGTAATCCATCGGATCCTGATGACGAAAAAATTTCCCATCCTTGCTCCGCAAACGCATACGCTACCTGAAACGCGCACACTGACTTCCCTGACCCTGAATCACCGACCAGATGAGCAGAATATGCCATCTCCAGTTGTTTTACTGTTGGAGAAACTTCCGGTAATTTGGGACACGCAAGGGCGTCAGATGGTCCTAGTGGTCGTCCTAACAAGGCGGGGCCAATGTCACGTGTTTGATGAAACACAATTGGGTGCGAGGATGATCCGATGGCTTCAGGTTGAGCGAAGGACGCTCCGCTAACGAGTGGCTGGTCGACGATCAGCTTCAATACAGAAATCTTCTTTGCGAGAATAGCAATATCAATACCCAACTCGGGATAATGCAATTCCAATACGGTGGGATGATCACAAAGCAAAGACTCAATGTCTCCCCATCCGATTACTTGGACTGTAAACTTTCCTTGTCTTTCGCGCTCGACTGAAATCTCGCGAGCGATACGTTGCAACTCAGCATCAGGCGGCGCGGTAGTGGCTAGTATCCAGTGTTCTAGCGGCGGCGCGAATTTCTCCGCTTTGGCAATTTCTTCACGTAAGTCTGTTTGCGTTACTTTCGAGGCAATGGAAGCGTCTTTCCCCTTGCATTGGATGCCTCGAATCCTTGATTGCTCGTCATTTACAGCCCCCCAAATATCGACACCGCATTGAGGTTGACCACTCCGGCCATTCTTTTGAGCGAGCGGGTTGTTCCAGATTGATTTAAAAAGCGATAAACACAGGTCTTCGAATTCCTGCCAATGCCGTGGCCGGGGTATTTGTTTGTTGCGCATTTCCATCGGGCTAGTATAGTGCACAAGGAAAAAATGGGCAATCTTGCTGATGAGATAAGGCTTATCTTGGCGGCTGATTTGGGTGCCTCTCAGACTTCACGCTTCAACAGCGCCAAATCCACAATACCCTGCACCTCCGCCACAATCTCGTTCAAATGCTCCTAATCTTTAAAACTCTCGGCAAAGATCTTGTAGATTTCCTCGGTGCCTGACGGGCGGGCTGCGAACCAGCCGTTGTTGGTGATGACTTTCACGCCGCCTATGGGGCTCATGTTGCCGGGTGCGGTGGTGAGGATGTCCGTGATGTTGTCGCTCGCCAGCAATTTGCTGGTGATCTCTCGCTGGGACAGGTTGGAGAGGGCTTTTTTCTGTGCCGGCGGCGCGTCCGGTTTTTACTTTCATTTGACCTGTCATCAAGGCGGCGACTATGCCGTCCTTGTCGGTAGTCCATGCGCTGCCATTCATGTGTACAAAGCTGGCACCTGCGCTTTCTTCGCAGGAAACCCCCAGGTTGCCATCAAACAGGCTTGGGGCGAACCATTTGAAACTGACGGGCATATCGTATAGCTTGCACCCCAGTCGTCGAGTCACAAGTTCTCTGCGCATTACTTACGGTTTCTACTTCTCCAGTAAGAGCATTAACTAGGTGTGCATTTGCGCCGACATAACACTTTTCCACTATTCCTCGAATGACATAGTCAGCACTATTTGCACGAATAATCCGATAATCCTTGCGGGGTGAAAGTACGCAAGACTGAATTACAACTTCGTATCCCCCATTGGTGTTTCTGCCCGGATCGTCACGCCTGAGATTCTCTGAAGCGTGACGACCTGCAAAGCAATTCCCCTAATGCACTATCTCATTCTGTGGATGTTAAAACCCTTCACTTCTCCAAGCCTTATCCAGCTTGCGATGACTCAGTTGATAAAGCAAAGGCAAGACCAGTAGCGTCAATAGGGTGGATGACAAGATGCCGCCTATGACGACGGTGGCCAGTGGTCTTTGTACTTCAGCCCCCGTGCCGGTTGCCAGTGCCATGGGGATGAAGCCCAGGGATGCTACCAGTGCTGTCATCAGCACCGGGCGCAGGCGTGTCAATGCGCCTTGCTGGATGGCGCTATCCAGTGCCATGCCTTCTTCACGCAGGGTGCGTATATACGCAATCATGACTAGGCCATTCAATACCGCAACGCCGGACAGGGCGATAAAACCTACACCAGCGGAAATCGAAAGCGGTATGTCACGCAACCATAGTGCGACGATGCCGCCAGTCAGGGCAAACGGTACGCCCGTGAATACCAGCAAGCCGTCCCTGATATTACCAAACATGGCAAACAGTAGCATGAAGACCAGCAGCAAGGCGGCGGGTACGACGATTTGCAGGCGTTGGGTAGCGGATTGCAATTGCTCGAAAGTGCCGCCCCAGGTGGTCCAGTAAGCCGTCGGGACTTTGACTTTTTGTGCCAGTTGTTCTTGCGCTTCTGCCACAAAAGAACCGATATCGCGGCCACGTACATTGGCGGTGACGACGACGCGGCGCTTGCCATCTTCACGGCTGATTTGGTTGGGGCCGGGTGCCATGTCTATGCTTGCCAGGTCCGCCAGGGTAATGAAATTACTTGCTCCATTTTGTGGATTCGGCAAGCGTATAGGCAGGCGTTTGATGGCATCAATATCGCTGCGCAGGTTTTCTGGCAAACGCACGACGATATCGAAACGACGGTCGCCCTGGAACAGGGTGCCAGATTCCTTGCCACCTATCGCCGCAGAAATCACGTCCTGCACATCGCTGATATTCAAGCCCAGCCTGGCTGCTTTTTCACGGTTGATGTTGATGCTCAACAAGGGGAGGCCAGTGGTTTGTTCCAGCTTGACATCGGCAGCCCCGGGAATTTTTTCCAGCACTCTGGCAATCTGCTCTCCAGTGCGGTTCATGATGTCCATGTCGTCACCAAACACCTTGATCGCCACGTCACTGCGTACGCCGGAGATCAGTTCATTGAAACGCATTTGTATGGGCTGGGTAAATTCATAGTTATTGCCCGGTACTTTTTCCACGGCTTCCTGTATCGCTGCCACCAGATCATCCTTGCTGCGAGTTGGGTCAGGCCATTGTTCTTGCGGCTTGAGCATGATGAAGGTATCGGCCACATTCGGCGGCATGGGGTCAGTGGCGATTTCTGCCGTGCCCAGCTTGCCAAAGACTTTGTCCACCTCTGGGAAAGTGCGTATCACGTGTTCCAGTTCTATCTGCATTTGTAGCGCCTGGGTCAGACTGGTGCCAGGTATGCGCAAGGCGTGGAGGGCGATATCGCCCTCATTCAGGCTGGGGACAAATTCACTGCCCATACGGCTGGCCAACAAGCCACTCAAAGCCAGCACCACCACAACGATGCTCAAGACCAGTGCCTTGCTTTGCAATGCAAATTCCAGCATGGGTTGGTAGAGTTGTTTCGCCCACAGCATCAAACGGTTTTCTTTTTCGCTGACGTGCTCACCGATGAACAAAGCGACAGCGGCGGGAATAAAAGTCATCGATAGCACCATCGCTGCAAGCAGGGCAGCAACTACGGTAAACGCCATGGGGTGGAACATCTTGCCTTCTACCCCGGTCAGTGCAAAGATGGGCAGGTAAACCACCATGATGATCAACTGACCAAACAGCAAGGGGCGGCGGGCTTCTCTGGCGGCGGCGAAAACTTCTTGCAGGCGTTCACTGCGGTTCAGGGTACGCCCGGCAGCGGCCTGTGCATGAGCCAGCCTGCGCACGCAGTTTTCCACGATGACGACGGCACCATCAATGATGATGCCAAAATCCAGCGCACCCAGACTCATGAGATTGGCGCTGACCATATTGCCTACCATGCCGGTAAACGTGAACAGCATTGCCAGCGGTATCACCATGGCGGTGATGATGGCAGCGCGGATATTTCCCAAAAACAGGAACAGGATGGCGATCACCAGTACCGCACCTTCCAGCAGGTTTTTCTTTACCGTATTGATGGCCTTGTCGACCAGCACGGTGCGGTCATACACTGTGCTGGCGATAATGCCGGGGGGCAGGCTGCGGTTGATCTCGGCCAGTTTTTTTGCTACGTCCTGCGATACCTTGCGGCTGTTTTCACCGATCAGCATGAAGACTGTACCAAGCACGACTTCACGGCCATTTTCTGTCGCTGCACCAGTACGCAATTCACGGCCTATACTGACTTCGGCGATATCGC
The DNA here is from genome assembly GCF_030683615.1 of Undibacterium sp. Lineage (NCBI taxonomy): Bacteria > Pseudomonadati > Pseudomonadota > Betaproteobacteria > Burkholderiales > Oxalobacteraceae > Undibacterium > Undibacterium sp. Next base: position 90,051 of record NZ_JAUXQE010000037.1, on the reverse strand, counting down.
CGATACGCACAGGAATATTTTTCTGACTGCTGACAACGACATTGCGTATCTCGTCCATGGATGACAGTTGCCCCGGTGCCCTGACCAGATATTGTTCGCCACGCCTTTCTATATAGCCAGCGCCGACATTACCATTATTTTTTTCCAGTGCAGTGACAACATCTTGCCAGCTTAGCCCATGTGCCACCAGTTTCTCTGGCGATGGCGCGACCAGAAATTCCTTGGCATAGCCACCTATGGTATTGATCTCGGTCACGCCCGCGACATTGCGCAACTGTGGCTTGACTATCCAGTCCTGTATTTCCCGGAGATCCGTTGCCGTGTAAGGCTGGCCGTCAGCCTTGAGCGCGCCTTCCTTGCTCTCGACTGTCCACATGACAATCTCGCCCAGACCAGTGGAGATAGGACCCATGCCGGGTTCTATACCTGCCGGTAACTTGCCCTTGGCTTCCTGTATGCGTTCATTGACGAGCTGGCGGGCAAAGTAAATGTCTGTCCCATCCTTGAAGATGATGGTCACTTGCGACAGGCCATAGCGTGACAATGAACGCGTCTGTTGCAGGTTGGGCAGGCCTGCCATTACGGTTTCTATGGGAAAGCTGATGCGTTGCTCAGCCTCCAGTGGTGAGTAGCCGGGGGCGGCAGTATTCACCTGTACCTGGACATTGGTGATGTCAGGCACGGCATCTATCGGCAGGCGCTGATAACTGAAGATGCCCAGTGCTGCCAGCGCCAGTGTCAGCATGATGACCAGCCACCGATGCGCTATCGAAAATTGTATGATTTTTTCAAACATAATGTGTGCTCCTGCGTCTAATGGTCATGACTGGCGGCAGCTTTGCCCAGCTCAGCCTTGATCAGGAAACTGTTTTTCGCGACATAGGCTGTACCCGCCTGCAAGCCCTTGCGTATTTCTGTGTACTTGCCATCACTGCGGCCCAGATCCACGGGCCTGGCTTCCAGCTGATCACCATAGCTGGCAAACACCGTGGCTTGCTCATCAATGATTTGTATGGCCTCATTGACTATCGCAATCGGAACTTCCACTTCGGCCGACAGCAGGGCCACATTCACGGTCAGGCCTGGATACCATTCACCCTTGGCATTTGGCAGCAGCAAACGTGCTTTGGCCGTACGGGTTTGTTCACCCATGACAGCGCCCACATAACTGAGCTTGCCTTCTGCTGTTGCATCAAAGGCGTTGGCGCTGATCCTGGCAGGCTGGCCTGTCCTGACATGGTTGAGATCTTTGGCAGGTATCGCGACTTCTACCCAGACACTGCTGAGATCGGCTACTGTAAAAATGGCAGCATCATCCTTGAGTGACTGGCCCATGCTGATGTTTTTCTCGGTCACTGTGCCTGCGATAGGTGAGCGGATTTCATAGCGGTTCAGGTTGCCCTTTGTCGCCATGCCTGTGCCCAGGGAAGCCAGTTTTTGTTGCGCACTTTGCAGCGTGATGTCGGCTTCCTGCATGGCATTGCGGGCATGCAGATAATCCTGCTCGGCTGAGATTTTTTCTTCCCAGAGTTTTTTCTCGCGTTCAAAATTGCTGCGTGCCAGTGCATGGCGTTTTTGTGTTGCCAGCACTTCGGTGCGCAAATCCACCAATGCCTGGCTGGATATCACGGCCAGTAACTGACCCTTGCTGACCTTGTCACCTGCATTCACTGCCACGCTTTCTACTACGCCTGCGAGGCGCGGCACGATTTGCAGCATGCGGTCTTCATTCAGACGTACTTCCCCCAGCAGATTCAGACTGCTTTGCAGTTTCACCGCGCCTGCGATTTCTGTTTCCACACCATTTTGCTTGCGCTTCAGGGCATTCATGCTGACCCGGCCTTCTATCTGTTCATAATTGAACTGATAGCTCTTGCCCGCATGCTGGGCAGTGATGCTGGCTTTGAAGGAATGCGGTTCTTCGACGATGGCATCGCTTTTCAGATAGTTTTTTTCCGTCGCGAACTTGAAGTTCTGTACTGCCCCACCCAGACGTTCCAGATTGATGCTGACGGTATTGGCAGCAGGTGCCAGCTGCTTGCCATCCTGATAGGCATACAGGCGAAATTCTGGTGGCGTATTTTGCTCGAAGATAGTCACTTCCAGTGCATAGCCATCCTTGCTGAACAACTTGCCGCCATGCGGACCTTTTTGGGATTCACCAGCGTCATCGTGGTGCTCTTTGTCTGCATGCGTTTGCTCATCACCATGCGCATCTTTATTTTTTTCGTCATGGTGATCCTCATCTGCATGGGCAGATTGTTCCGCGTGGCTGCCATGGGTGTCACCGGTTTTTTTCTTGTCTGTGCTTAGTATTAGTGCACCCAGTAATACGCCTATCGCCATGACACTGGCAATAGTGACAGCAGTTTTTTTATTGATATTCAGTTTCATACAAAATCCTAGAATGAAGATGTGGCAGTGAACAGGCTGAACTCACTGTCACCCAGATAAGCTTCGATTTCAGCAGCAGCACGCTGCGCTTCTGACAGGCTGCGCAAATATTGCGCTCTGGCTTGCAGTAATGAACGCTGGGCATCCAGCACATCCATGAAATTGAACTTGCCATATTCAAAGCCCTTGATGGCAAGCTCATATGCCTGCTGTGCACCGGGCAGCATGGTTTTTTTCAGCATCTCAGCTTCTTCTCTGGCCAGGCTCAGGCGTTGATGGGCTTGCAGCACTTCGCCATGCAAACGGTTTTCTGTGGCTGTCAACTCATCTCTGGCCTTGTCTGCGCGGCTCAGTGCTTCTTGCAAATTGCCCTGGTTGCGGTCGAACAGGTTTAGCGGGATGCTGATGCCGACGATGGCCTGGTTGCGGCCGGTTTGCTGTTCGCGCTTGCTGCCTATGCTTAAAGTCAGGTCTGGTATTTGCCTGCTTTTTTCCAGTGCAGACATGGAGACGCGCTTGTCCACTTCCAGTTGCGCGCGTTGCATCAATGGTGATCGTGCCAGGGCTTGCGTCAGTTTTTGCATGCTGGGCAAGGCGGGCAAGGTATGGAATTCAGCCTGCAATTGCTGCTCAGCAGCCAGCTTGTTACCCATGGCTGTTGCCAGACCTTGCCTGGCTATCATCAATTCACTATTGGCTTGCGCCAGTTCCACACGCACACCAGATTCGGCGATGCCTGCTCTGGTGGCTTCCAGTGGCGGGATTTTCCCCAGATTGACCTGGCGGCTGGCAGCATGGCTGGCGCGTTGTGCCAGTTCCAATGACACTGTGGCCAGACGCTGGCGCTCCTGCGCAATCAATACGGCAAAGAAATGCGTGGTAACTGCGGCCCTGATCTCGGCTGATTTGATCGCCAGTTCATTCAAGGCAGCGCTGCGACTACGCTCGGCGACGCTGACTCGTGCGCCGCGTTTGCCACCCAATTCCAGTGCCTGATTGATTTGTATGGTGGTACTGCGGCTATCCTGCCTGGCATCTTCCACGAACGCAGACAGTTCAGGGTTGGGCATGACGCCTGCCTGGCGCAATGCGCCTTCACTGGCTTGTACTTCACGCCTGGCTGCAGCAATGTCGGGATTGTTGGCAAGCGCCTGCCTTAATGCAGCGGTCAAGGGGAGCACGGCAGCGCTGGTTGGGGGCGGTGAATTTTGTATCTGTGCAGATGCTGGCAACAGCATGGCACACAGCATTACAGCTACTAAAGCTGATGGTAATAATTTTTGCATGGCATTCTCCTGGAAAAACGAAAAGGAAGAATCCAGCAAGTCGCTGTCATGTTTCTATCTGTTGCAATGCGTGACGCCACACGTAAAGAGATACGTGGCGAAACTCAACAACAAAAGGGATGAATGTAGACAGATAGCTCGCCGGACTTAGGCGAAGGCCATCCATTTGGGACGTTCAGGTTGTGCCAGGAATGGCGCGGGAGTTTGTAAAGATGCGGCACTGAGCTGATAAGCAATCAGTTTTGACAGGATTATCAATAAATTTGAGGAGTAGGCACCCAGCGGGCTAGGTGCGCAAGAAGCACAATCTGGGTGAGACGCGGCTTTTTTTTGTGACTTGTCCGCAGATTTGTCTGTATGTGCATCGCCATCCACTGTCTCATGTTCATGTGGATGATGACCAAAATGCTGGGCGCTCATGTCTGTCTCATGCATGCAATAGGCACTCGCCACCGCCCAGCTAAGCTGGAGAGTGAAGGCAAGGATGATCATGAAGACAAATTTCTTAAGCATGTCGCGAATTATAAACTCTAAAGCAATTGTATATACCCGGTGGCCAGAATAATGTAGCCATGCTTTATTAAACACCCTGTAGCAACTACAGAGTCAAGGCTTTCCTGGAAAATTCATGCGCTAGTGAATATGCTTTCTGCTCTACAATGCGCGATACACAAAAAGCTTTGCAATCCTGATGAGTGTCGGGTGCAGGCTTTTGCTTGAACACCATCGTATTTTTCTACTCCAGATTTTCCATGACTTTTGCTACCCTGGGCCTGGGCCCTGAACTCCTGCATGCTGTGGCAGCGCGCCAATATATGCTTCCTACTGCGGTGCAGACTGAGGCTATTCCTGCCGTGCTGGCTGGTCAGGATGTCATGGCACTGGCGCAGACTGGCTCGGGCAAGACAGCCGCCTTTGCCTTGCCATTATTGCAGCGCCTGCAACAAGACATGGAAGAGGGCAGCAAGCAGCGCAAGGTTAAAGTGCTGGTCCTGGTGCCTACCCGTGAGTTGTCGGGGCAAGTGGGGCAAACCATCGAAACCCTGGCAGAGCACTTGCCAAAAAAATTAAAAGTCGCTGTGATCTATGGCGGTGCGTCCATCAATCCGCAAATGATGCATTTGCGGGGCGGTGCAGATGTTGTCATCAGTACACCAGGCCGCTTGCTTGATTTACTGGACAACAATGCCTTGTCCTTGCAGCATGTCAACACGCTGGTGCTGGACGAGGCAGACCGCTTGCTGGACCTGGGTTTTGCCGATGAAATCAAGCGCATACTCGAACAATTGCCCGCACAGCGGCAAAATCTGTTTTTCTCTGCCACTTTTTCGCCTGCAGTAAAAAAGCTGGCCCTGGCTTTGTTGCATGAGCCCAAGCGCATAGCGATTGCCGATCTGACTGAAAACCTGCCAGACATCGCGCAAAGGGCGATTGCGGTGGATGCCGACAAGCGCACCCGGTTATTGGTGCACCTGATCAAAGAGCAACAATGGGAACGCGTACTGGTTTTTGTCGCCACCAAATATGCCAGTGATACGGTGTCGAATAAGTTGAAAAAAGCTGGTATCAAGACCGAAGCCTTTAACGGAGATGCCAGTCAGGGCGCGCGCCAGCATATGCTGGCTGACTTCAAGGCGAATCGCATCCAGGTGCTGGTCGCTACTGATCTGGCGGCACGTGGTATTGATGTTGCCGGTCTGCCTGCCGTCGTCAACTACGATTTGCCGCGCTCGGCAGATGACTACATCCACCGTATAGGTCGTACCGGCCGCGCCGGCGCCAGTGGGTGTGCAATCAGTTTTATCCTGGCCGAACATGAAATGCATTTCCGCCTGATAGAAAAACGCCAGGACAAGCGCGTCCCACGCGAAACGCTGGCAGGTTTTGAGCCCAGCCAGGCATCAGGCGACATGACCCCAGAAGAGACCGATGCGCCAACTGGCGGCATCAAGGGCAAGCGCAAGAGCAAAAAAGACAAGCTGCGCGAGCTGGCAGCGCAAAACAAATAATGTCTGGATTGGCCTGGCTGCTAGAAATGGCATGCAGAGTCGCAATGACGTGAAGAGTTCCACCAGCTTCAACTACGATAGTAGTTGTCAAGTTCATGCGTGCTCAAGAGACAAATTTACAACGGAAAATGGAAGTGCATGTTATTTGTGCATTTCTGATTGTATGGTGTAGAGCCAGTTATTGAAAAGTCTTGAGTGGCAGAGAAGATATTTATGTAAATCAATGACTTGATTAAATTGGCTTGAGTCATTTTGCGTGGTTTTAAGATGCTCAGACGGCTGTTTCTTTCAATCGTTGCAAAGTATTTTGCGTATTTTTTCAGCAACTCCTAATCATTCGGCAACTGACTCGAATATATCTCTTGCTTTGTGAAAAAATGTTGCCTCATTTCATCTGATGCTATAATTCTGCTTAATTGATGTGCAGAACTTACTTGGCGTACATCCAATCACCCTCCCATTCCTGTCCCAAAGTACGTCATTGACGGCACTTGTTTGTCTGCTATCGCATACATGTCTGACCGGTCATAAGCATCTTGATGCTTTGGGCATTTGTATTTTCTATCGAGGCTTTATGTTTAAAAAAATTCTTCCCCTGACACTGCTTGTTGGCAGTATGTTTGTCACTGTTGCCCATGCCGCTGAAAAACTCACGGTTGGCCTTATCGCCACCACCAGTATCGAGGACACGCGCAAGCGCTGGCAGCCATTGCTGGATGATCTGGCAAAAAGCACAGGCACGGAAGTGAGTGCTGCCATCTCTTCCAACTACAGTGAGATCGTTGCTGGCTTGAAAGAAAACAAGATACAAGTCGCCTGGCTGAGCAGCAAGGTCGCCCTGGATGCCGTTGAAGATGGCAAATCGACTGTGTTTGCACAAATGGTGAAAAGTGATGGCTCACGTGGCTATAATTCTTTGCTGATCGCTTCCAGCAAGAGTGCATTGACGACTTTTGATCAGGTTTCGGCCAAGCCTGGTGTGTATGTATTCTCCGATGGCGACAAGAAATCTACTTCTGGTTATCTGGTGCCTGCTTATTATTTGTTTGCTAAAAATAAAATAGATATCAATAAGCTGTTCAAGAAGGTCAATGTCGGTAACCATCAAAGCAATTTTGCGGCTGTCACTCAAGGTGACGCTGATGTGGCTACTTTTAATTCTGAAGAGATGGATCGATTAAAAAAAGAAGCGCCTGAGCAAATCGCTAAAGTGCGCGTTATCTGGACTTCACCTCTGATACCCAATGATCCTATTTTGTACCGCAAGGACTTGTCGCCAGCCTTGAAAACCCGCATCGAAGATTTCTTTGTCAATTATGGCAAGCAAAAGCAGGCGCAGGTGGTACTGAAAGATATTCTGAATTTGTCTGGTTTCCAGCGCTCTACAGATGCGCAGTTGAAGCCAATTGCTGATTTGACATTATTTAGCCTCTTGCGTGAAAACCTCAACAATCCAGGACTGACCGATGCTCAAAAACAAAAGAAGTTTGATGAAGTCAGCGCCCGTTTTGGCAAACTGAGTTTCGTGCTGGAAGCTTCTCGCATCAAATAATAAAAATAGTTCCAGGTAATTTGTATTTAAAGCTGAAATAAATGCAATGAATTGGGTAATTTCACCGCAATCGAGCCTAATTTATTGCTTTTTTATAAAATTTATAAAAAAATTTCTCATTTTTGTACATTAATGTGTCAACTGAATGGCGAACCGGTGCGTTTTTGGACTAAAGAATCTTTGCTGACACCTTCCTTTAAGCAAAGTTTCCCTTTAAGGAGTCAGAAAATGATTTACGAAATACTGGTTCGCCCTTCGGACAACAGCAAGAAAATGACTTCAGATCATCTGATCTGGATAGAAAGCGACATGACTACTCGTTCCTTCGAGAACTGGTTGCGTGAAAAATCCTTGCTGGATGGTAGTGGCCATGCGCCTGTAGCGCGCTGGAGCATAGTGCAGACTCAGCGTTCTGCACATTTCAATCTGGCGACACAAGCAAAAGCCCTGAAGAGCCGTATTTCTGAATTGATGACTGGTACACCAGAAATCGTTGCAGTGCCGGATGCATCCCGTGCGCTCAAAGCTTTCCGCTTGAAAAGCCCGGTTCAAGAACTCATCGCTGCCTGATAAAGCGGGATTGCCAGCTTTCCGATTGCACCGGAAAGCTGTCGCGCCTCCCAAAAGACTATATAGAGCATAGACAGACCATGGCCATGTCCTGTGATCAGGGCATGGCAGGTATGCTTCGTTGTTCGCATTTGTTGCTGACGTCAATGGCATTATTGCTGCCAATGACACAGTACAGATAAGTTTTGACAAGATAGTCAGATGCCAAGCACAATCCAGACTCTTTTGGATTGCCTGCACACACATGGCCAGATTAGCCCGTTTAGTTATTCCGCATCAGCAACATCATGTTATCCAGCGTGGCAATGCTGGTGCCTTGATTTTCCAGGATGCCGAGGATTACAACAGTTTCCTGGACTGGCTCAAGCAAGCTGCCAGGCTGTTTGACGTCGCCATCCATGCCTATGTATTGATGCCAGACCACCTGCATTTGTTACTGACCCCCGGTGATGAACCCGGCCTGGGCAAGATGATGCAATGGCTGGGCCGTCACTATGTCCCTTATTTTAATCGTAAATACCAACGCGCTGGTACCTTGTGGCAGGGGCGTTATCGCGCCACAGTCATTGAATCCGCGACCTACTTCATTCCCTGCAGTATCTATATGGAAAGCAATCCTCTGCGTGCCAGTCTGGTGCAGGATTTGCTCGATTACACCTGGTCCAGCTACCGTCATCATGTAGGCCTGACTATTGACCCACTGATCACTGACCATAGCTGTTACTGGGCATTGGGAAATACACCTTTCCAGCGCGAAGCTGCCTATAAGCAGAGTCTGGAGCAGGGTTTGTCAAGCACGCAAATCAGCGAAATCACCCAGGCCACCACCAAGGCCTGGATGCTGGGCTCATCCAGATTCAAGATAGAAATGAGCAAGCTGACGGAGAGGAGGGTAGAGCCAGTCAAGCGCGGCCGACCTCGCAAAACCCAGGAAATCATTTAATTTTTTCTTTTTCCTGAGTCCGTCTACTGGCGACATCTGCTCTTCAAAACTCTGATACAAACGGCGGAAACTCAGTAAACACGGCGACTTTTACTATGTCCCCAATTAAAAAATAACAAGAAAATGAAGATTTTTAATTGACACTGACCCCAATTAAACCAGTTGCGTAATATTTTGCACTGCACTATTCTCTGTCTTGTCCTGACAGGATTTACGCCAAACTGTCGTGTCGGCGCATTTGCAATCAACAAATGCCTGACACATTTGTCCAGCGTAGTGCCATCTTCCTTACCCGGAATCCTGGCCAACCTGGTTTGATCATCCATCAAGCCAAAGTCATCAAGCTGCCATCCGCAGCCAGCAAGTGCATGAATAGCCACGATAGCTATTCACACCGACAGCTGTTTCACGTAAGTCCTGATATTGAAATTGTCCTCCGGAGATCCACTATGCACGCTCAAGGTTTATACGACCCATCCAATGAACATGACGCCTGTGGCGTAGGTTTTGTTGCCCATATCAAAGGCAAGAAGACGCATGCCATCGTCGATCAGGGATTGTTGATTTTGAAAAATCTTGACCATAGGGGTGCGGTTGGTGCTGATGCCCTGATGGGTGATGGTGCCGGTATCCTGATTCAGATTCCTGACCAGTATTATCGTGAAGAGATGGCCAAGCAGGGCATCAACCTGCCGCCGCCTGGTGAATACGGCGTAGGCATGATCTTCCTGCCCAAGGAGCATGCATCCCGTCTGGCTTGCGAACAAGAGATAGAACGTGCAGTGCGCGCAGAAGGCCAGGTTGTACTGGGCTGGCGTGATGTGCCGGTAGACCGCGACATGCCGATGTCACCTACCGTTCGTGAAAAAGAACCCGTAATCCGCCAGATTTTCATCGGCCGCGGACCTGACATCATGGTGACAGACGCGCTGGAACGCAAACTGTATGTGATCCGCAAATCGGCTGTGCATGCGATTGAAGCCCTGCATCTCTTGCATGGCAAAGAATACTTCGTGCCATCCATGTCTGCCCGCACCATCGTTTATAAAGGTTTGCTGCTGGCTGATCAGGTCGGTGTTTACTATAAAGACTTGCAGGATGAGCGCTGCGTCTCCGCACTGGCGCTGGTGCATCAACGCTTCTCTACCAATACTTTTCCTGAATGGCCGCTGGCACACCCTTACCGCATGATTGCGCATAACGGTGAAATCAACACCGTCAAAGGCAACTTCAACTGGATGCGCGCTCGTGAAGGCGTGATGAAATCCGCCGTACTTGGCGAAGATTTGCAAAAACTGTATCCGCTGATATTTGAAGGTCAGTCTGATACAGCCAGTTTCGACAATGCGCTGGAACTGCTGGTGATGGCCGGTTACCCAATCGCACAGGCAATGATGATGATGATCCCGGAAGCCTGGGAAAATCACACCATGATGGATGAAAACCGCCGCGCCTTCTATGAATACCACGCCGCCATGATGGAACCGTGGGACGGTCCGGCCGCCATGGCCTTTACTGATGGCCGCCAGATCGGTGGCACGCTTGACCGTAATGGCTTGCGTCCTGCCCGTTACATTGTCACCGATGATGACCTGGTCGTCATGGCATCTGAATCCGGCGTATTGCCTATTCCTGAATCCAAGATCATCAAGAAATGGCGTCTGCAACCAGGCAAGATGTTCCTTATCGACCTGGAAGCGGGACGCATCATTGATGACAAGGAAATCAAGGACACCTACGCCAACGCCAAGCCTTACAAACAATGGATCAAATCGGTACGTATCAAGCTCAATGAATTGAAGGCAGCAGAAGACAAAACCGTCTACTCTGCAACTTTGCTGGATAGACAGCAAGCCTTCGGTTACACGCAGGAAGATTTGAAATTCCTGATGGCACCGATGGCGCTGGCAGGTGAAGAAGCAATCGGCTCCATGGGCAATGATTCTTCTCTGGCGGTGATGTCGAACAAGCTCAAGCCTCTGTATAACTACTTCAAGCAATTGTTTGCACAGGTCACCAATCCGCCTATCGATCCTATCCGCGAAGCGATGGTGATGTCGCTGGTATCCTTCATCGGCCCGAAACCGAATTTGCTGGATACCAATAACATCAACCCGCCCATGCGTCTGGAAGTAGCGCAACCGATACTGGATTTTGCTGACATTGCCAAATTGCGCAATATCAGCGCCAATACGGGTGGCAAGTTCAAGTCCTATGAACTGGATATCTGCTATCCGGTTGCCTGGGGCAAGGATGGTATCGAAGCGCGTTTGGCCTCCATCTGCGCAGAAGTGGTGGATGCGGTCAAGTCTGGTCACAACATCATGATCATCACTGACCGCAAGATGGACGAGCACTATGTTGCCATCCCGGCATTGCTGGCTACATCGACCGTGCATCAGCATTTGGTCAGCAAGGGTTTGCGTACCACCACCGGTCTGGTCGTCGAGACTGGTTCTGCCCGCGAAACTCATCACTTTGCCTTGCTGGCAGGTTATGGTGCAGAAGCCGTCCATCCTTACCTGGCGATGCAAACCCTGGCCGATATGGCCAAGGATTTGTCCGGTGAATTGTCGGCAGAAAAAGCGGTCTACAACTACACCAAGGCAGTAGGCAAGGGCTTGATGAAAGTCATGTCCAAGATGGGTATCTCTACCTATATGTCCTATTGCGGCGCGCAGATTTTTGAAGCAGTCGGTTTGAACAAATCGCTGGTCGACAAGTACTTCAAGGGCACCGCATCAAATGTAGAAGGCATAGGCGTATTTGAAGTTGCCGAAGAAGCCTTGCGCTTGCACAAGGCAGCTTTCGGTCAGGACCCTGTACTGGAAAATGCCCTGGATGCAGGTGGTGAATATGCTTTCCGCGTTCGCGGTGAAGACCATATGTGGACACCGGACGCGATCGCCAAGCTGCAGCACTCCACCCGTGCCAACAATTACAATTCTTATAAAGAATACGCACAGATCATCAATGACCAGAGCAAGCGTCATATGACTTTGCGCGGCTTGTTTGAATTCAAGATAGACCCAAGCAAAGCTATCCCGCTGGACCAGGTAGAACCGGCCAAGGAAATCGTCAAGCGTTTTGCAACAGGTGCGATGTCCCTGGGTTCCATCAGTACAGAAGCGCATGCTACGCTGGCTGTGGCAATGAACCGCATAGGCGGCAAATCAAATACGGGTGAAGGTGGTGAAGATCCGGCGCGTTATCAGCAAGAGCTGAAAGGCATCCCTATCAAGCAGGGTGCGACGCTGGCTTCTGTCATCGGCAAAGACCAGATAGAAGTCGATATTCCTTTGCAAGATGGTGATTCCCTGCGCTCGAAAATCAAGCAAGTTGCATCGGGCCGCTTTGGTGTCACCGCTGAATATTTGAGTTCTGCTGACCAGATACAAATCAAGATGGCACAAGGTGCCAAGCCGGGTGAAGGCGGTCAGTTGCCAGGCCACAAAGTATCTGAATACATCGCCAAATTGCGTTTCTCAGTGCCTGGCGTGGGCTTGATTTCCCCGCCACCGCATCATGATATTTATTCGATTGAAGATCTGGCACAATTGATCCATGACTTGAAAAACGCCAATCCAAGAGCTTCGATATCGGTCAAGCTGGTGTCTGAAGTTGGTGTCGGTACGGTTGCTGCAGGTGTTTCCAAGGCCAAGGCTGATCACGTGGTCATCGCTGGTCATGATGGTGGTACTGGTGCCTCACCTTTGTCTTCCATCAAGCATGCTGGTACGCCGTGGGAACTGGGCTTGTCTGAAACCCAGCAGACCCTGGTCTTGAATGGCTTGCGTGGCCGCGTCCGGGTACAGGCCGATGGCCAGATGAAAACAGGTCGTGACGTCGCGATTGCTGCGATGCTGGGTGCAGATGAAATTGGCTTCGCCACCGCACCGCTGGTGGTAGAAGGTTGCATCATGATGCGCAAATGCCATCTGAACACTTGCCCGGTAGGCGTGGCAACACAAGACCCGGTCTTGCGTGCCAAGTTCTCTGGCAAGCCTGAGTATGTCGTCAATTACTTCTTCTTCGTTGCTGAAGAATTGCGCCAGATCATGGCACAGCTGGGCATACGCACTTATGACGATTTGATAGGCCGTGTAGATTTGCTGGACAAATCCAAAGCAGTTTCACACTGGAAGGCTAAGGGGCTGGATTTCAGCCGTATCTTCTATCAGCCAGAACTGGCCGAAGGTGCAGCGATACGCCATGTCGATGTTCAGGATCATGGTCTGGAAAAAGCACTCGACAACAAACTGATCGCTCAGGCAAAAATCGCACTGGAGACTGGTGAAAAAGTATCCTTCATATCACCAATCAAAAATCTGAACCGCACTGTCGGTACCATGTTGTCTGGTGAAGTGGCGAAAAGATATGGCCACGCTGGTTTGCCGGATGACACTATCCACATACAGTTGCAGGGTACGGCTGGTCAGTCTGCCGGTGCCTTCCTGGCACATGGTGTGACGCTGGACCTGGTGGGTGAGGGTAATGACTATGTCGGCAAAGGTTTGTCCGGTGGCCGCATCATCATCCGCCCGAATACAGAATTCCGTGGCTGGGCGGTCGATAACATCATCTGCGGTAATACCGTCCTGTACGGTGCCATCTCTGGTGAAGCCTTTATCAATGGTGTTGCCGGTGAACGTTTCGCCGTGCGTAATTCCGGTGCAGTAACGGTAGTCGAAGGTACTGGCGACCATGGTTGCGAATACATGACAGGCGGCACAGTCATCGTTCTCGGCAATACAGGCCGTAACTTTGCTGCCGGTATGTCGGGCGGTATCGCTTATGTGTATGACCCTGAAGGCGAATTTGAAGCCAAGTGCAATATGTCCATGGTGACACTGGAGCCTGTCTTGGCTGGGGACGTACAAGTGGCAACTCTGGATAAATCCATCTGGCATAGCCGTCTGCGTGGCGGTGAGGGAGAGACGGATGAAGCCATCTTGCGTAATCTGATAGAGCGTCATTTCAAACATACAGGTAGTACCCGTGCCCGCAATTTGCTGGATGACTGGGCCCGCAGCCGTGCCAGGTTCGTCAAGGTATTCCCTACTGAATACAAGCGCGCCCTGGGGGAAATGTATGCAGCAAAGCAGCTCGCAGCGAAAAAGGAAAAAGTCACGGCATAGTTGGTAGGGCGCGCCGCAGCCTGGCTGCGGCTGCACCCTCCTGTGTTCTTCAGACTGTTCAGCTTAATCAGATTAGACAGGGCATATGCCCGCAACGATATTGAGGTTAGAAAATGGGTAAAGTTACCGGCTTCATGGAATACCAGCGTTTGCAAGAAGCAAGCGAAGCACCGCAGTCACGCAAAAAGCATTACAAGGAATTTTTGGTGCATCTTGAAGATGGCCAGGCCAAAGTACAGGCCGCACGCTGCATGGATTGCGGTATTCCTTTCTGTAATAACGGTTGCCCAGTCAACAACATCATCCCTGACTGGAATGACCTGGTTTATAACGGCAATTACAAACTGGCGCTCGACACCCTGCATTCCACCAACAACTTCCCTGAATTCACTGGCCGTATTTGTCCTGCGCCTTGTGAATCAGCCTGTACCCTGGGTATCAATAGCGATGCTGTTGGTATCAAGTCGATAGAACATTTCATCATCGACAAAGGCTGGGAAAATGGCTGGGTAGTGCCGCAAGTGCCCTCTGTCAAGACAGGCAAGAAAATTGCCGTGGTTGGCTCAGGCCCTGCAGGTATGGCGGCTGCTCAGCAACTGGCACGTGTCGGCCATGATGTAACGGTATTTGAAAAGAATGACCGCGTCGGTGGCTTGCTGCGTTATGGCATCCCTGATTTCAAGATGGAAAAATCCCATATCGACCGTCGTGTTGATCAGATGGTGGCTGAGGGCGTGACTTTCCGTACCAGTGTGTTCGTCGGCAAGGATTTCCCGGCAACAGTGACCAACTGGGCCAAGGAAACCATCTCGCCTGAGCAACTGCAAAAAGACTTTGATGCCGTCATCATTGCCGGTGGTGCAGAAACCCCGCGTGACTTGCCTGTACCTGGCCGTGAACTCAAAGGCGTGCATTTCGCCATGGATTTTTTGCCTTTGCAAAACAAGGTCAATGCCGGTGACAAGGTCAAGGACCAGATCATGGCGAGTGGCAAGCATGTGGTCGTCATCGGTGGTGGTGATACAGGCTCTGATTGCGTTGGTACTTCGAACCGTCATGGTGCCAAATCAGTAGCCCAGTTTGAACTCATGCCTCAGCCGCCAGAACAAGAAAACAAACCCATGGTCTGGCCTTACTGGCCAACCAAGCTGCGCACCTCGTCTTCGCATGAAGAAGGTTGCGACCGTGATTGGGCAGTAGCTACCAAGCGCCTCGAAGGAAAGGCAGGCAAGGTAGAGAAGCTGATTGCCTGCCGCGTCGAATGGAAAGACGGCAAGATGCAGGAAGTGCCGGATTCTGAATTTGAAATGAAAGCCGACCTGGTCTTGCTGGCCATGGGTTTTGTCTCGCCAGTACAACAAGTGCTGGATGCTTTTGGCGTTGATAAGGATGCGCGCGGCAATGCCAGGGCAAGCACAGACGGTGCTGGCTGCTACAAGACCAATGTAGACAAGGTGTATGCCGCAGGTGACATGCGTCGCGGTCAGTCATTGGTGGTTTGGGCAATACGTGAAGGGCGTCAGTGCGCACGTGAAGTGGATGCCTTCCTGATGGGCGATTCTGTTTTGCCTCGCTAAGAGTGGCAGTTGGAGTGAGTGCCTGAATTGGCATTTGCAAGGCCCGGCTGATTTGTCCTTGTGAGTAAAAATCTAAGGCAAATCAGCTAAGATAAAGTCAGTTTTGACAAGGGAATTGTAAATAACTGACTTTCCGTTCATTAAAAAAATTATTTTTCACCCCCTTTGTTTGAATTAAATTCGGAAAATTTTCCATTTGTCGCGTTTTGCGCGTAATAACAGGATTATTCTGAATATTCATCAATTTCTTGTTTTTTCGACATAGTTGTCTGTACAACCCTCTGCGCCTTTCTGCATTACAATCTGGGTTTCATAAAACTATTTATCCACTGCTGTGCCAAATCTTGTAGAAATTCGCGATATCCAGTTTGGGTATGGAGACCGGACTATCTTGTCTGAACTCCATATGGATTTCCCACGCGGTAAACTGATTGCTGTCATGGGTGGTTCAGGTTCTGGCAAGACCACGATCTTGCGCCTGATAGGCGGGCAAATCCGCGCCCAGCGTGGCAGTATCAAGGTCAACGGGCAAGAGATTGCTGAGCTAGACACGCAGGGCTTGTACGCCATACGCAGAAAAATGGGCATGCTGTTCCAGCATGGCGCCTTGTTCACAGACTTGAATGTTTTTGATAATGTGGCCTTTCCCATGCGCGAACATACCAATCTTAGCGAAGCCATGATACGTGATCTGGTCTTGCTGAAGTTGCAGGCAGTTGGCCTGCGCAATGCCGCTGCTCTCATGCCTGCCGAAATTTCTGGCGGTATGGCCAGGCGTGTGGCACTGGCCCGTGCAGTTGCGCTGGACCCTGAATTGCTCATGTATGACGAACCCTTTGCCGGGCTGGACCCTATCTCCATGGGCGTTGCTGCCAATTTAATACGGAACTTGAACGACGCTCTGGGGTCTACGTCTATTCTGGTGTCGCATGATGTGCATGAAACTTTTGCGATTGCTGACTATGTCTACTTTTTGTCCAAAGGCAAAATCGTCGCACAAGGTACGCCAGCAGAAATGCGGGTTTCAGAAGACCCGTATGTGAAGCAGTTTGTACATGCAGAGGCAGATGGACCCGTGCCTTTCCATTATCCCGGTGCATCCCTGCAAGCGGAACTGGGTTTGGAGACGCGCGCATGATCATAGAAAAAATTGGTGGTTTTGTCAGGTCGACCTTGGCTGATGTGGGTTATGCGGCCCGCAGTTTTTTCTCCATATTGGTGAATTGCCTGGGCTTGTGGCGCAGACCGCGTTTGATAACAGACCAGATTCATTTCATCGGCAATTATTCCATGCTGATTATTGCCGTGTCTGGATTGTTTGTCGGTTTTGTACTGGCCTATCAGGGTTATTACACGCTGAACCGTTATGGTTCTGCAGAAGCGCTGGGTTTGCTGGTGGCACTTTCACTGGTGCGTGAACTTGGGCCCGTCGTGACCGCCTTGCTGTTTGCCGGACGTGCCGGTACTTCACTGACGGCAGAGATAGGTTTGATGAAAGCCGGTGAACAACTGGCCGCGATGGAAATGATGGCAGTCAACCCCATACAAAGGGTGCTGGCCCCACGTTTTCTGGCTGGCATCATCGCCTTGCCGATATTGACATGCATCTTTAATGCTATGGGCATTATTGGTGGTTATGTCGTTGGTGTGAAACTCATCGGTGTCGATAATGGTGCATTTTGGTCGCAGATGCAGTCTGGGGTCGAAGTTTTTCAGGATATAGGCAATGGTGTTGTCAAAAGCATCGTTTTTGGTTTTGCAGTAAGCTTTGTTGCATTATTCCAGGGCTATGAAGCACAGCCTACCCCCGAGGGCGTAGCGCGTGCCACCACCAGAACCGTGGTCATATCCTCTTTGCTGGTACTGTTGCTAGATTTCCTGCTGACCGCATGGATGTTCCAATAGTGCAACTGTGTCAGGCTTTTGCTTGAGCGCCCTGAGCAAACTGAATTATTTGCCAAAAACGTGCGCTGAAGCAGGGCGATTGGTAAAAACGTAAGAAAACGTAAGAAATCGCAAGAATTGGTGGAAAAGAAAAATGGAAAAAAAATCTCTCGACTTTTGGGTAGGCCTATTTGTTTTGCTAGGCGCTGCTGCACTGTTGTTTCTGGCACTCAAGGCAGGCAATTTGAGTTCCTTATCGTTTGAGCAGACCTATACTGTTACTGCACGCTTCGACAATATCGGCGGGCTCAAGCCCAGGGCTGCAGTAAAAAGTGCGGGAGTGGTTGTAGGGCGCATCAGCGAAATCAAATTTGACGATAAAACCTACCAGGCGACTGTCGTCATGGAGTTGGAGAAGCGTTATAAATTCCCAAAAAATTCATCCATCAAGGTACTGACAGCAGGTTTGCTTGGTGAGCAGTACATAGGATTAACTGCAGGTACTGATGAAAAATTGTTGGCTGCAGGTGACAGAATTACATTTACTCAGGATGCCATCGTGCTGGAAAGCCTGATTAGTCAGTTCCTTTTCAGTAAAGCAGCAGACGGTAATACGGAAGAGAAAAAATGACAAGAACAAATAAATTTCCTGCCAGTAGCAGGATCTTGGCGATGTTCCTTTTGCTGACCAGTGTCTTGCTGACCGGTTGCAGCACGATAGCGGTAGAGAAAATCAAGGACAAGGCAGACAAGACACTTGATGTATTAAGCACGAAGACCAATATAGGCAAGAACCCGCGTGACCCTCTGGAGGGCTTTAACCGCGCCATGTTCAGCTTTAATGATACGGTCGATACTGCAGTGGTCAAGCCAGTGGCAGAGGCTTACCGTGCTGCAACACCGGGGTTTGTACAAACCGGCATAGGTAATTTCTTTAGCAATATTGGAGATGTATGGAATGCAGTGAACAACTTGCTGCAGGGCCGGGTCAATGATGGCGCTACTGATGTCATGCGTTTTGCCATTAACACCACACTCGGTATAGGCGGCTTGATAGACATAGGCTCGGCGGCGGGCATGCCCAAGCATAATGAAGATTTTGGCCAGACAATGGGGCGCTGGGGTGTCAGGTCTGGTCCTTACCTGGTTTTGCCGGTATTTGGGCCATCGACGGTCCGTGATGCCCTTGCTATGCCGGTCGATATGCGGGGTGATTTGTGGTACTACAAGCGTCCCATGTATATCAAGAACATAGGCTCGGTAGTGCGTCTGGTTGACAAGCGTGCATCAGTACTGGATGCCGGCAGTCTTCTGGAAGAAGCAGCGCTCGACAAGTATGTCTTCTTCCGCGACGCCTATCTGCAGCGTCGCGCCGGTCAGGTTAGTCCTGATGTTGATTAAGTAGTTGTCTTTGAAATTGTAAGAATTGATGAAGCTGTAGTGAACTGGGTCAACCGCCGAGGCTGCTGACAAGTTAACTGCTCATGTGCGGCGTTTGCCGCAAAACAGGAACAGGAATAAGAAAATGAAACGAACTCTGACAAAATTTTTTAGTTTGATATTTGCCAGTTTGCTCATCGCTGGGCTGTCCAGTGGTGCCGCCCAAGCACAGGAAGCACCTGACGCACTGGTCAAACGCCTGAGCCAGGAAATTCTGGAGTTGGCAAAAAATGACAAGGATATACAGGCGGGAAATCAAAAGAAAGTCTATGACATGGTGGAAAGCAAAATCCTGCCACATATCGACTTTCCACGCATGACTTCACTGGCTGCTGGCAAGAGCTGGAAAGAAGCGACGCCAGAACAGCAAAAACAATTGACCAATGAGTTCCGTACTTTGTTGGTATTTACTTACTCTGGTGCGATTTCCCAGATCAAGGATCAACGCGTGGAATTCAAACCTATGCGTGCCGATCCTGGTGATACCGAAGTAGAGGTTCGCACACAAGTCATACAGTCGCGTGGTGAACCTGTCGTCCTGAATTATCGCCTGGAAAAATTGTCAACAGGCTGGAAGATTTTTGATATTAATGTACTGGGTGCCTGGTTGGTGGAAACCTATAAAGGCAGTTTTTCTGCTGAAATCAGCAAATCCGGTATCGATGGCCTGATCAAAGTCCTGGCCGACAAGAATAAAAAGTTGGCTGCTTCCAGTGCTGCAAAAGCGGCTGCAAAATAATTCCGGGAATCTATCGTGTATACAGTAACGGGTGAGCTTAGCCACGGTAATGCCAATGCAGTTGTCGCTGCAGGCTTGTCTGCTTTAGCTGAAGGTCAGTCCGAGTTCGACTTGTCGGCCTTGACCAAGATTGACTCCAGCGCAGTTGCCGTCATGATCGCCTGGCAACGTCAGGCGATCCAACAAGGCTTGAAACTGCATTTCACGGGGGTGCCTGCCAGTTTGCTGAGCATACTGGCACTATATGGTCTCAACGAGCAATTCCAGCTGCATACACCAGAGCGACATTGATCGCATCCTGAGTTTCTTTTCCTGAAAGGCATACATGGTGACAACACCAGCATGCCATTTCAGATCAAACACCGAAAATCCCCTATAATCAAAGGTTTCGCCACTTAAGTGGCAAGAAACCGGGTTTTCCGGTTCTTAATTCCCTGATGAGCACTTTGTGCAAACACGCCAGATGGCAGCCATACAAATTAGCAACATACAAAAACGCTACCAGTCGCTACAGGCTCTGGGTGGTGTCTCACTCACGATAGAAGAGGGTGAGTTTTTCGGTTTGCTGGGGCCAAATGGTGCAGGCAAGACTACCCTGATTTCCATTTTGGCAGGCTTGAACCGCGCCGATGCTGGCAATATCACCGTGCAAGGCCATGATGTGGTCAGTGACTACCGCAATGCCCGCAAGAATCTTGGTGTAGTGCCGCAAGAGCTGGTATTCGATCCCTTCTTCACAGTACGTGAAACCCTGCGCATGCAGTCTGGCTATTTTGGTCTGAAGAACAATGACAAATGGATAGACGAGGTCATGGAAAACCTCGACCTGACCAACAAGGCTGACGTCAATATGCGCGCCCTGTCCGGCGGCATGAAGCGCCGTGTGCTGGTCGCGCAGGCGCTGGTGCATAAACCGCCCGTCATTGTGCTGGATGAACCAACCGCCGGTGTCGATGTGGAATTGCGCCAGACCTTGTGGCAATTTATTGCCCGTCTGAATCGTGAAGGCCATACTGTCGTTTTGACCACGCATTATCTGGAAGAGGCACAGGCCCTGTGTAACCGCATCGCCATGCTGAAACTGGGCAAGGTCGTGGCACTCGACAGCACAGCGAATCTCATCAAGCGCATTTCTGGTTCACAATTGCGTATCACCCTGGCGGCCAGTGGTGTAGTGACTTTGCCTGCCATTTTGCGCGATAAAGTCATCAGCCATGAAATCCAGGCTGATCCGCGTCAATTTGCCCTGCGTGTGACTGACTACAATCAGGTCGAAGGCATGCTGGCGGCTTTTCGTGCAGATGGCTGTGTCATAGAAGATATGCATTTATTGCAAGCTGATCTGGAAGATGTCTTCCTGCAAATCATGGAGGGCAACAAATGAGCAGCATGACCGGTTTTAATACCCTGTTCTACAAAGAGGTCTTACGCTTCTGGAAAGTGGCGACCCAAACCATCACTGCGCCCATCATGACAGCCATCCTGTATTTGCTGATTTTTGGCCATGTGCTGGAAGACCATGTGCAGGTTTATCCCGGCGTCAAGTACACAGCCTTTCTGGTGCCCGGCTTGGTGATGATGAGTGTTTTGCAAAATGCGTTTGCGAATTCATCTTCTTCACTGATCCAATCCAAGATCACTGGCAATCTGGTCTTCATCTTGTTACCACCACTGTCGCATTGGGAAATTTTCAGTGCCTATGTACTGGCCGCGATATTGCGGGGCGTTGCGGTGGGTGCAGGGGTCTTCATTGCGACAGCCTGGTTTGCCGACCTGCATTTTGTAGCGCCCTGGTGGATAGTTATTTTCGCTTTCCTCGGTGCCGCGATGCTGGGTACCATGGGTTTGATTGCTGGTATCTGGGCAGAAAAATTTGACCAGCTCGCCGCTTTCCAGAACTTTTTGATCATGCCTGCCACCTTCTTGTCGGGTGTGTTTTATTCTATACATTCCCTGCCTGGCATCTGGCAGAGTATTTCGCGTTTCAATCCGTTTTTCTACATGATAGATGGCTTCCGCTTTGGCTTCTTCGGCAAGTCCGATGTTGATCCTCTGCACAGCCTGATGATTGTTTCCGTGTTCTCGATCTTGTTGGCTACCATCGCCATCAATATGCTGAAACGTGGCTACAAGTTACGACATTGAGCAAGTTACCAAGTGCGTTATTGAATTAAATCAGCATCCAAGTACAACCTTAGCTTCACCATTTTGATCAAGAGAGTTAGCCGTGTTTCCTACGCCCGAACAAATTAAAAATTACATTGCAGCTGGTCTGGAATGTACGCACCTGGAAGTCGAAGGCGACGGCCAGCATTTCAATGCAGTGATCGTGTCTGCCGCCTTTGTTGGCAAGCGCCCGATACAGCGTCATCAAATCGTCTACGCCGTGCTGGGTGACCGCATGCGTGAAGAAATACATGCCCTTTCCATGAAAACCCTGACACCGGAAGAGTACGCTGCATAATGGATAAATTATTGATTACAGGCGGCAAGCGCCTGAATGGTGACATCACGATTTCCGGCGCAAAAAATGCTGCACTTCCTATCTTGTGCGCAGGCTTGCTGACGTCGGGCAATGTGGAGCTGCATAATGTACCTTCGCTGCAAGACGTCAGCACCATGTTGAAATTGCTGCGTCAGATGGGTTTGCAAGTCACGCAGGAAAATGGTGTGACCACTCTTAATGGCTCCGCCATAGACAAACTCGAAGCACCGTATGACCTGGTGAAAACCATGCGCGCATCTATACTCGTGCTAGGCCCTTTACTGGCACGTTTTGGTGAGGCCAAGGTATCCCTGCCTGGTGGTTGCGCGATAGGCTCGCGCCCTGTTGATCAGCACATCAAGGGCTTGCAAGCCATGGGTGCCGAGATCAATATTGAAGCTGGTTACATCCACGCCAAGGCCAAGAAACTCAAAGGTGCACGCATCGTCACTGACATGATTACCGTGACAGGCACCGAGAATTTGCTGATGGCCGCAACTTTGGCCGAAGGTGAAACCGTGCTGGAAAATGCCGCACGCGAACCTGAAGTCACTGACCTCGCCAACCTGCTGGTGGCCATGGGTGCGAAGATTGAAGGCATAGGCACAGACCGCCTTGTCGTCCAGGGCGTAGACAGCCTGCATGGCGCTACCCATACCGTTATCGCTGATCGCATAGAAACCGCAACCTTCCTTTGTGCAGTGGCTGCCACCGGTGGCGACATTACCCTTAAAAACACCCGCAGCGACATTCTTGATGTTGCGCTCGACAAATTGCGTGAAGCAGGCGTGATATTGACGACAGGCCCGGACTGGATACGTGCGCAGATGAGTGGCCGCCCCAAAGCGGTAGGTTTCCGTACCACTGAATACCCTGGCTTCCCGACTGACATGCAGGCGCAATTCATGGCGCTGGACTGTATCGCCCAGGGTACCAGCATCGTCACTGAAACGATCTTTGAAAACCGCTTCATGCATGTACAGGAAATGAATCGCCTGGGTGCGAAGATAGAAATCGACGGCCACACTGCGATCGTGAATGGTGTCGACAAACTTGTCGGTGCGCCAGTCATGGCAACTGATCTGCGTGCATCCGCGTCGCTGGTGATCGCTGCCATGGTGGCCGAGGGTGAAACCCTGATTGACCGCATCTACCATCTGGACCGCGGCTATGACCGCATGGAAGTCAAACTCTCCGCAGTTGGTGCACAAATACAGCGAGTCAAATAATGTCTTCACAACTGACATTGGCCTTGTCCAAGGGCCGCATCTTTGAAGAAACACTGCCATTGCTGGAGGCGGCAGGCATACGCGTGACGGAAGATCCAGAGAAGTCGCGCAAGCTGATACTGGCGACCAATGATCCTGACGTGCGCGTCATCATCGTGCGTGCATCGGATGTTCCTACCTATGTGCAATATGGCGCGGCTGATTTTGGCGTGGCAGGCAAGGATGTCTTGCATGAACATGGTGGAGCAGGCCTGTACCAGCCTATCGATTTAAACATAGCCAAATGCCGCATGTCAGTTGCAGTGTCAGTGGGTTTTGATTATGAAAATGCCGTGCGCCAGGGAGCGCGCCTGCGCGTTGCCACCAAGTACACCGAAACTGCGCGTCAGCATTTTGCTGCCAAGGGTGTGCACGTCGATCTGATCAAGCTGTATGGCTCGATGGAACTGGCACCTCTGGTTGGTTTGTCAGATGCGATTGTTGATCTGGTCAGCACCGGCAGCACCCTCCGCGCAAATAACCTGGTGGAAGTGGAACACATCATGGAAATTTCTTCGCGTTTGGTAGTTAATCAGGCTGCCCTGAAACTGAAGCGTGAACGCCTGCAACCGATATTGGAAGCTTTTGATCGTGCCTCCAAGGCAAATGCATAATTAATGAAGAGAAAAGCATGGCATCCCTGATTACCCGGCTTGATACTACCGATGCAGATTTTTCCAGGAAACTGACTTCACTTCTGGCTTTTGAAGCGAGTGAAGATGAGGCGATAGACCGCGCCGCTGCGCAGATTTTGGCCAGCGTCAAAACCAGTGGCGATACCGCAGTGCTGGAAGCGACCAATCGGTTTGATCGTCTGAATGCTAGCAGCGTTGCCGCGCTGGAGTTAACGCAAGAAGAGATGCAGGCTGCATTGGCATCTTTGAATACAGAACGCCGCACTGCGCTGGAAACGGCAGCAGCACGTGTACGCGCTTATCACGAAATTCAGAAGGCAGAATGTGGCTCAGCCGGTTTCAGCTATACCGAAGCTGACGGCACCGTGCTCGGCCAAAAAGTCACCCCACTGGACCGTGTTGGTATCTATGTGCCAGGCGGCAAGGCTGCTTACCCATCTTCCGTATTGATGAATGCAATACCGGCCAAGGTGGCAGGCGTCAAAGAAATTATCATGGTCGTACCTACGCCAGACGGGGTAAAAAATCCGCTGGTATTGGCAGCTGCCGCGATTGCCGGTGTTGACCGCGTGTTCACAATTGGTGGTGCCCAGGCTGTCGGCGCTTTGGCCTATGGTACGGCGACAATACCTGCTGTCGATAAGATCGTTGGCCCCGGTAATGCCTATGTAGCTGCGGCCAAGCGCCGTGTGTTTGGCGTGGTCGGCATAGATATGATTGCTGGTCCGTCCGAGATTTTGGTCTTGTGCGATGGCACGACTGACCCTGACTGGGTTGCCATGGATTTGTTTTCGCAAGCTGAACATGATGAACTGGCGCAATCCATTTTATTATGCCCGGATGAAACCTATATCGAAGCAGTGCAGGCCAGCATCATCAAGCTCTTGCCTGATATGCCGAGGCATGAAGTGATACGCACTTCACTGGCCAATCGTGGCGCACTGATCAAGGTGCGTGATATGGATGAAGCCTGCGAAATCGCCAATAGCATCGCGGCAGAACATCTGGAAATTTCCGCAGAAAATCCTCAACAATGGGCAGAAAAGATACGCCATGCCGGTGCCATGTTCCTCGGTCGCTATTCATCTGAATCCCTGGGTGATTACTGCGCTGGCCCCAACCATGTCTTGCCAACTTCACGCACGGCGCGTTTCTCTTCACCGCTAGGTGTCTATGATTTCCAAAAACGTTCATCGATGATTTTCGTCAGTGAACAGGGCGCGCAGACCCTGGGCAAGGTAGCGGCTGAACTCGCTTATGGCGAAGGCTTGCAAGCCCATGCCCGTAGCGCAGAATTTCGGATCAAGTCATGAAAGCGAAACTGCTGCCAGTTATGAATACCCGCATATGATGGCTGAATGGCGTAACCAGGTTTTTTGTGAAGACGCGCTGCAAGGTCTGGCGCGTTTGCCTGATGCCAGCATCGATTTATTGCTGGCTGACCCACCTTATGGTCTGGGCAAGGATTATGGCAATGAATCAGACAAGATGGAGTCGGCTGACTATCTGGAATGGATGGCACAGTGGATAGATCTGGCTCTTCCCAAGCTGAAGGCAAATGGCAGTCTGTATATCTTTCTGACCTGGCGTTATTCGCCAGAAGTCTTTGTCATGCTCAAGCAGCGCATGAGCATGATGAATGAAATCATCTGGGACAGGCGCGTGCCGTCGATGGGTGGTACCGTACGGAAGTATTCATCGGTGCATGACACGATAGGTTTTTTTGTCAAAGCCAAGGATTACTATTTTGACCTGGATGCCATACGCATACCGTATGATGCAGCCACCAAGAAAGCTCGCAGCCGCAAGATTTTTGAGGGTGCAAAGTGGCTGGAAATGGGATTCAATCCCAAGGACGTCTGGAGTGTTTCGCGCCTGCACAGAGAGCATGCCGAACGTGAAGAACATCCTACCCAAAAACCGCTCGAAATCATCGAGCGCATGATCAAGGCTTCCTGCCCACCCGGCGGTGTCGTACTCGATCCCTTCATGGGCAGCGGCACCACCGCCGTAGCTGCCAAACGTTGTGGGCGTGATTTTGTTGGATTTGAATTAAATGCCGACTATTGCGCAATGATAGAAAATCGCCTGGCCTCCATCGACACGGAAGCACTTTCTGCCTGATTTGTGTTGAGACTTGGTCTGCGTGATTTTCTAAGAGGTTGTTGCGAAGTTAAGATGGCTAGGCGCCCCCGGCTAGGCGCGCCGACGCAGACAGTGCTTTAGCACGGCAAGGAGGTGCAACAACGCCAGGTTAATTTCGCAACAGCCTCTAAGTACTAGTCCTGAACATGGAGCAAAAATTGAGCATCACCAAACTGATACGCCCTGAAATCGCCAGTCTGTCCGCTTATCACGTGCCGGACGCCAGCGGTTTTGTGAAGCTGGATGCGATGGAAAACCCTTACCTGCTGCCCCCTGCTATGCAACAGGAACTGGCCAACCATCTGGCAGGCGTGGCATTGAATCGTTATCCACAACCGGCCTATGCCAGCCTCAAACAATTGATTGCTGACAAACTAGGCGTACCTGCTGGCCATGACATTGTCCTTGGCAATGGCTCGGATGAACTCATCAGCATGGTTTCCATCGCCTGCGCCAAACCGGGTGCCAAGGTGCTGGCACCAGTGCCGGGCTTCGTTATGTATGCCATGTCAGCCCTGTTTGCCGGGCTGGAATTTGTTGGCGTGGACCTGAACTCTGATTTCACGCTGAACCAGGCGGCCATGCTGGCAGCCATAGCTGAGCATCAGCCAGCCATCATCTATCTGGCTTATCCAAATAATCCTACCGGCACGCTTTACGAGGCTGACGATATGGTCGCCATCTTACAGGCGGTTGGTGATAATGGCATCGTCATTGTGGATGAAGCCTATCAACCCTTTGCTCAGGCAAGCTTCATGTCACACCTTGCAGAGTTTGATAATCTGGTTGTCATGCGTACTGTCTCCAAGCTGGGCCTGGCAGGCATACGGCTGGGTTATATGGCGGGCAATAATGCCCTGATGCATGAATTTGAAAAAGTGCGCCCGCCTTACAACATCAATGTCTTGACGCAGGCAGCAGCAGAATTTGTACTGGCCAGGGTAGAAGTACTGGATGCCCAGGCAGCAGAATTGCGCCAGCAACGCACTGAGTTAATGGCCGCGATGGCAAGCTTGCCAGGCGTGCAAGTCTTTCCTTCTGCTGCCAATTTTGTGCTGATACGTGTTGCGAATGCCGAACAAGTCTTTGTGAAATTACGCGAACAAAAAATTTTAGTCAAAAATGTAGGTAAAATGCATAATCTGCTGGGTAACTGTCTGCGCATTACAGTCAGTACCCGGGAAGAGAATGCTCTTTTTCTTGCTGCCCTGGCAGCATCTTTATCATCAAAATGAATAAGCCCATAGAACGCATTGCGGCGGTTACCCGCAATACCAATGAAACACAAATCCGTGTTGCCATCAATCTGGATGGCACAGGCCAGCAAAAACTCAATACCGGCGTCCCTTTTTTGGATCATATGCTGGATCAGATTGCCCGTCATGGCCTGATCGATCTGGACATAGAAGCCGTCGGCGACTTGCATATTGATGCTCACCACACGGTAGAAGACGTTGGTATTACCCTTGGCCAGGCCTTTGCCAAGGCGATTGGTGATAAAAAAGGCATACGCCGTTATGGTCATGCTTATGTGCCTCTGGACGAGGCATTATCACGCGTGGTCATCGACTTTTCCGGCCGTCCAGGCCTGGAGTACCATATCCCGTTCACTCGCGCCATGATAGGCAATTTTGATGTAGACCTGACCCGTGAATTTTTCCAGGGTTTCGTCAATCATGCTTTAGTCAGCTTGCATATCGATAACTTGCGCGGCGACAATTCTCATCATCAATGTGAAACTGTATTCAAAGCCTTTGGCCGCGCCCTGCGCATGGCGACTGAGCTGGATGCGCGTGCGGCAGGAACCATACCCTCGACCAAAGGCAGCCTTTAATCGCAATACAGATAGCAGATACCAGCCCGGCTGGTGATCCATTATGAATAAAATTGTTGTAGTAGATTATGGTATGGGTAATTTGCGCTCGGTAGCGCAAGCCCTGCGTGCCGTGGCCCCTGAAGCGAATGTGCTGATTTCTGGCGAAGTCGCCGATATCCGTAGCGCAGACCGTATAGTTTTGCCCGGGCAGGGCGCCATGCCGGATTGCATGAGCTGCCTGCGTGAATCAGGCTTGCAAGATGCCTTGCTGGAAGCTGCCCGCAGCAAACCGCTGTTTGGTGTTTGCGTCGGTGAACAAATGCTGTTTGATGTGAGTGAAGAGGGTAATACGCCCGGTTTGGGCCTGTTGCCCGGTAAAGTGGTACGCTTTACACTGGATGGACTATTGCAGGCAGATGGCTCGCGTTACAAAGTTCCACAAATGGGCTGGAACCGTGTGCAGCAATCGCAGTCTCATGCCTTGTGGCAAGACATTGCTGACGATGCCTATTTTTATTTTGTGCATAGCTATTATGCCCAACCTGCAGATGTACAGCATGCGGTCGGTATGACGGATTACGGCAGCCTGTTTGCCTGTGCAGTGGCGCGCGACAATATCTTTGCTACCCAGTTTCACCCAGAAAAGAGTGCATCGGCTGGCTTGCAACTGTATAAGAATTTTGTACACTGGAAACCATAAGTGGCTATGTAATGTCTGATGTAAATTGTTTACTCTGATTGTTAACTGGTATTGTCCGTTCTAATTGTCTTCTCTTATTGTTTAATTGACGTCCCTACTTTTTCTCATATCATGCTGCTCATCCCTGCTATAGACCTGAAAGATGGCCACTGCGTACGCCTTAAACAAGGCGATATGGACCAGGCTACCGTATTTTCTGAAGACCCTGCCGAAATGGCGCGCCATTGGTTGCGTCAGGGCGCGCGTCGTCTGCATCTGGTGGATTTGAACGGCGCTTTTGCCGGCAAGCCCAAGAACGAGGCGGCGGTCAAAGCCATCATACAAGCGGTGCGTGATTACGCAGAAGAAACCGATACCGAAGAAATCCCGGTACAACTCGGTGGCGGCATCCGTGATCTCGATACGATTGAACGTTATCTTGATGACGGCTTGTCCTACATCATCATAGGCACTGCTGCGGTCAAGAACCCTGGTTTCCTGGCAGATGCCTGCAGCGCCTTCCCTGGCCAGATCATCGTCGGTATTGATGCCAAGGATGGCAAGGTAGCTACTGATGGCTGGAGCAAATTGTCGGGCCATGAAGTCATCGACCTCGCCAAGAAATTTGAAGGTTATGGCGTGGAAGCGATTGTCTATACCGACATAGGCCGTGACGGCATGATGGGCGGTGTGAATATCGACGCCACCGTCAAACTGGCGCAAGCTGTCAGCATTCCCGTCATCGCTTCTGGCGGCGTGCATGTACTGGCCGACGTCGAAGCGCTATGCGCTGTGCAAGATGAGGGCATAGAAGGTGTGATTTGTGGCCGTTCGATTTACGAAGGCACGCTGGATTTGTTGTCTGCACAAGACCGTGCCGATGAGCTCAGCGGTGAATTCGAAGATGAAGAAGAAACTGAATGAGCTTAGCCAAACGTATTATCCCTTGTCTGGATGTGACCGCTGGCCGCGTCGTCAAGGGCATTAATTTTCAGGAGCTGCGTGATGCCGGTGACCCGGTAGAAATCGCCCGTCGTTATGACGGGCAGGGCGCTGATGAAATTACTTTCCTCGATATCACTGCATCGTCGGATGGCCGCGACCTGATCTTGCCTATTATCGAAGCCGTGGCTTCGCAAGTGTTCATACCGCTGACTGTTGGTGGTGGCGTTCGTACGGTGGCTGATGTACGCCGTTTACTCAATGCTGGTGCCGACAAGGTGGGTATCAATACTTCTGCCGTGACCAATCCGCAACTGGTGGCAGATGCGGCGCATAAGTATGGTTCGCAATGCATAGTCGTAGCTATTGATGCAAAAAATGTGGGGCCAGGCAAATGGGAAGTGTTCACCCACGGTGGCCGTAATGCCACCGGTCTGGATGCAGTCGAATGGGCGCAGCGCATGGCCAAACTCGGTGCAGGAGAAATCCTGCTGACCAGCATGGACAAGGATGGTACCCGTTCGGGTTTTGATCTTGGCCTCACTCGTGCAGTGTCAGATGCAGTATCGATACCCGTCATCGCTTCTGGTGGCGTCGGTGGTTTGCAAGACCTGGCCGACGGTATCAAAGTGGGCGGTGCCGATGCGGTACTGGCTGCCAGTATCTTTCATTATGGACAACATACAGTAGGCGAAGCAAAACAATTTATGGCTGCACAACATATCCCCATGAGGTTGTCATGAGCGCGGCAAAATGGTTGAACAAGGTCAAGTGGGATGAAAACGGGCTGGTGCCTGTCATCGCCCAGGAAGCTAGCAGTAATGACATATTGATGTTTGCATGGATGAACCGCGATGCGCTGACTAAGACCGTGGAACTGGGTGAAGCTGTGTACTGGAGCCGCTCGCGCAAGAAACTTTGGCATAAGGGCGAAGAATCAGGCCATGTCCAGAAGGTTAAAGAAATTCGCATCGATTGTGACGAAGACGTGGTCTTGCTGAAGATAGAACAGACCGACAGCATTGCCTGCCATACTGGCCGTCATTCCTGCTTCTTCCAGAAGTTTGAAGGTAGCCTCAATGATGGTGACTGGCAAGCAGTTGATCCGGTCTTGAAAGATCCGGAAAGTATTTACAAATGAGTATATTGTTATGATTGTTTCCCAAGAACAGACCTTGCAGCGTCTGGCAGAGATCATAGAAAGCCGCAAGCTGGTCAATGGCGGCGACCCCGAGATATCCTATGTGGCCCGCCTGTTTTCCAAGGGTGACGATGCCATCTTGAAGAAAATAGGCGAAGAAGCAACAGAAACCGTCATGGCAGCCAAGGACGCGCGAGTATCAGGCGATGCGTCCAAGCTTTTATATGAGTGCGCCGACTTATGGTTTCATTCGCTTGTCATGTTAGCGCAGTATGATCTCAGCCCTCAGCAGGTGCTGGATGAGCTGGCAAGGCGTGAAGGTGTTTCTGGCATTGAAGAAAAAGCGGCACGCAAGGATGCGTGAACATAAATATACGTCTTGTTGAGGAACGGATAAAACGTGGATAACTGCATTTTTTGTAAGATCGCTGCAAAACAAATTCCTTCTGCCAGTGTTTATGAAGATGAAGAATTGCTTGCCTTTAAAGATATCAACCCGGCTGCCCCAGTGCACCTGTTGATTATTCCCAAAGTTCATATCGATACTTTGTCTTCGATACAGCCAGAACATACAGCCTTATTGGGTAAAATGCTGGCGCTGGCCCCAAAGCTGGCGCAAGAGCAGGGTTGTGCGCCAGTGCAGCAGGCTGATGGCAGTTTGTCTGGCGGTTATAAAACCCTCATCAACACCGGGCCAGATGGTGGGCAGGAGGTGTATCATTTGCACATGCATGTGATAGGCGGTCCCAAGCCCTGGCGCGGACAGCGCTGATTGAGTTGCCACCGCATCAGTTCGTGTTTGGCAATGCAAGCTTTAATCATATTTTTCGAGAGCAAGACTCTCACAGGGAGTAAGTAATGGGTTCATTTAGTATTTGGCACTGGCTGATCGTTCTGGTTGTCATCGTGCTGGTGTTTGGCACCAAGAAGCTGGGTAATGTCGGTTCTGATCTGGGCAAGGCCGTCAAGGGTTTCAAGGATGGCGTCAAGGGTGACGAAGACAAAACTGATGCACCTCAGCAGGTTGCTGACAAGGGCACCATCGACGTAGAAGCAAAAGACAAATCCAAGCTGTGATGTATTTCCCTTGCACTGACGTGCAGCCCTCACCCGGGTTGCCAGCATGATCGATCTGGGTATCAGTAAGCTGGCTCTTATAGGCGTGGTTGCCCTGATCGTTATTGGTCCTGAAAAATTGCCCAAGGTGGCAAGGATGGCTGGCACTCTGCTGGGTCGCGCTCAACGTTATATCAATCAAGTCAAGTCTGAAGTCAGCCGCGAAATCGAGCTGGAAGAATTGCGCAAGATGCAAAAGGATGTACAGGATGCCGCTCACAATGTAGAGCAATCCATACACCAGACCTGGTCAGAAACCGAGCAGGAGTTGCGCAATCTGGACCAGGAAACCGATACCAGCTTGTTACACACCGCCACGCCCGAGCAACTGGCGGTTAAGGCTAAAGACTTCCGCCGTAAAAAACTCGCCCGCACTTCGGCACTGCCTGCCTGGTATAAAAACCGCCATGGCCAGCGCCAGCATATTGTCTCTGGATCAGCAAGAATGGCGCGTCACCGTGCCACTCCCCGCTCCGGCGGCAGCTTCTTTTAATTTTCGCTTATGTTTTTGCGTTTTTATAATTTGGCGGTATTCGCATGAGCGATGACAAGGAACATAGCCCGGAAGAGAGTTTTATCTCGCATCTGGTTGAATTGCGCGACCGCCTGGTCAAGATACTTGGGGGGCTGATTCTGGCCTGTGCCGCATTGATGATATGGCCCGGGCCGTCGGCGATTTACGACTTTCTGGCACAACCCATGCTGGCGTCTTTACCAGCGGGATCGAAAATGATCGCGACTGGTGTTATTTCGCCATTTTTGGTGCCAATGAAAGTGACTTTGCTGCTGGCTTTCATGGTGGCCCTGCCATGGATCTTGTACCAGGTCTGGGCCTTCATCGCGCCTGGCCTTTACACCCATGAAAAGCGACTGGTAGCACCGCTGGTGATTTCTTCATCCCTGCTGTTTCTTAGTGGCGTGGCATTTTGTTATTTCCTGGTGTTTGGCCGTGTTTTCAAATTCATCAATGAATTTGCGCCTACCTCGATTAGCATTGCGCCGGACATAGAAAATTACCTGGATTTCATTATCTCCATGTGCCTGGCGTTTGGCGTGACCTTTGAGGTGCCAGTAGTGGTGGTTGTGCTGGTGCGCGTGGGCCTGGTGTCGCTGGAAAAACTCAAAGCCATCCGCCCTTATGTCATCGTAGGTGCTTTCGTGATTGCCGCCATCGTGACACCACCAGATATCGTCAGCCAGTTTTCACTGGCCGTACCGATGATACTGTTATATGAATTAGGTTTGCTGATTGCCCCGCTGTTTGTCAGGGCAACCCAGGCGCCACCTGCGGCCGATGAATCCAGCGGCAGTTAATCAGGCTGAGCGCAACCAGCTTACCAGTGGCATCGCGCTGCGGTAAGCTGTCAGCAGGGTGGTTTTCAATTCATCCGTATCCATGCCCTTGAGTGGGCATTCTGTCCATACCATAAAGTTCTTCAGCTTGATCTGCTCTATATGCGGTAGGTCGGCATCGAAGCCTTTGGGCGGGCGCTGCAGCTTGCCTTCATCTTGCAGGGTGCCAAAATACTGTTTCAGCTTCTTGTCTTTCAAGACCTTGGCAAAACCATCCGGGTCAGCCACGATGTGATTGCGTATCGCTTTCAGCCGGTCTGATGGTGGCATGTATTCGCCGCAGGCATAGAACAGGCGACCCGTTCCATCCATCTGGAAATAATAGGCAGGACCACCACCTTCGCTAGGCTTCTTGCGTCCACTGGGCAGAATGGAAGAAGAGAAGGTGGTTTTATATGGTGATTTGTCATGCGCAAAGCGCACATCGCGATTGATGCGGAATAGCGCTTTCTTCGGTTCCAGACCAGTGATGGCAGGATCAAACTTGCTGATGTCGGCAATCAGCTCAGTCACCAGTTGCAAAAATTCTGCCCGCAAAATGTCATAGCGTGGCTTGTTCATGACAAACCAAGCGCGGTTATTGTTCTCGCCCAGTTCGGACAAATACGCTTGTAAATCTATTAGATGCATGAATTTCTCTATTCCCTGGCTTCTTCTTTGCGCACTGAAGGGCGTTTGCCGATCAAGACTTCCAGTGTCGGTTCCTTGGTATCACGCAGGACGGTGATCTTGGCTTTGTTGCCAGGCTTCAGTTGGGCCACCAGGTTTAGCATCTGGGTGGTGTCACCGACCGGCTTGCCTTCGATCGCGATCAGGATGTCACCGGGCTTCATCCCCGCCTTGTCAGCCGGGCCGCCACGGATCACACCTGCGATAATGGCGCCGGACTTTTGTTTCAAACCAAAGCTGTCGGCCAGTTCCGGCGTGATGTCTTGCGGCTCCACGCCTATCCAGCCGCGCACGACGTGACCATTGTTGATAATGGATTCCATCACCAGTTTGACGGTAGATACCGGGATGGCAAAACCTATGCCTACCGAACCGCCAGTTTGCGAATAAATTGCCGTATTGACACCCAACAGATTGCCATTCACATCCACCAGCGCGCCACCTGAGTTGCCAGGGTTGACCGCGGCATCAGTTTGTATGAAGTTTTCAAAGGCATTCTCGGTCAAATTATTGCGGCCCAAAGCCGAGATAATGCCCATGGTGACAGTCTGGCCTACACCAAAAGGGTTGCCGATAGCGAGGACGACATCGCCGACACTTGCCTGGTCAGCGCGCCCCAGGGTAATTGCTGGCAAATTTGGTAAATCAATCTTGATGACCGCCAGATCGGTCTCCGGGTCTGTACCGACCAGCTTGGCGCGGGCCTTGCGGCCATCTGCCAGGGCAACTTCGATATCGTCGGCAGTTTCCACGACATGGTTGTTGGTCAGGATATAGCCTTCTGAACTGACGATCACGCCCGAGCCAAGACTGGACAAGCGCTCGGCCTGTGGGTTTTGCTGATCACCAAAGAAGCGCCTGAGGAAGGGGTCGTTCAAGAGTGGGTTGCGGCGCTGGCGTACTTCTTTCGATGTGAAAATATTCACCACTGACGGCATGGCACGTTTGGCAGCAGTGCCATACGAACTTTGCGCGGGCACGCTATTGGCAGGCGCTTCCTTGATCGGGGCACCTGCATTCAGCGTCTGGGTTTGCCTGGTGTTATAAGCAGCTTTCACCCAATCGGGTTGCAAGGTGGTTACAATAAACCAGATCGCCAGACCTACAGTAACAGTTTGGGCAAACAATAACCAAAGACGACGCATAGTGAGTATGAGTATGAAATCAGTGAATCGGGAAGACTTGGCGCAATTTCTTGCAAAAGAACTGCAAGTGAATTACTTTCGTGATTATTGCCCAAACGGCGTGCAGGTGGAAGGGCGCAACACGATTAAGCATATAGTCAGCGGCGTGACCGCCAGTTTAGCATTATTGGAAAAAGCCGTGGAAATGCAGGCCGATGCCATCCTTGTGCATCATGGTTATTTCTGGCGCGGTGAAGATATGCGCGTCATCGGGCAGAAACAACGGCGCCTGAAACTCTTGCTGGAACATGATATTTCCCTGTTCGCCTACCATTTGCCGCTGGATAATCATGCCGAGCTGGGCAATAACATCGGTCTGGGCCGCCGCCTGGGCTTTACTGCTGACGGTCGCTTTGGTGAAAATGATCTGGCCTGGCTGGGTACTGTGGATGATCAGGCAGTCGCTACACTGGCTGACCTGGCCCTGCATATAGAGTTGAAACTGGAGCGCAAACCCTTACTGATCGGCGACCCTGCTGCTCCAGTTGGCCGCGTCGCCTGGTGTACTGGCGCTGCCCAGAATATGCTGGATCAGGCGATTGCTGCCGGGGCGTCGGTGTATCTGAGTGGTGAAATTTCCGAACCTACTGTTCACCTGGCACGCGAATCAGGTGTCGCTTACATCGCCTGTGGCCATCATGCAACCGAGCGTTTTGGGGTACAGAGTCTGGGGGACTTTATCGCTGCTCAGTTTGGAATCAAACACAGCTTTGTGGATATTGATAATCCGGTGTGAGTGCCAAGTCTGGTGGTCTCCTGCTGATCAGGCAGGAGCTACACTCATTATTCGTGTGTTGAAAGACTGAGAACTGCCAGCTTTCAGCTTACTTCTTCAGCGAATCCCTGATCTCACGTAACAGCAAGATATCTTCCGCAGTGACTTCAGGTGCCTGTTCCGCTGCAGGCTCAGGCTTTTTCAGTGCATTGACTAGTTTCACCATCTGGAAAATAACAAATGCCAGGATAACGAAGCCCACGCTGACAGTGATAAAATTACCATAGGCTATCACACCGCCCGCTTTTTTCGCTTCCACCAGCACCAGATGCGTGCCCTGGCCATTCAGCGGGATGTAGTAATTGGAAAAGTCCAGGCCACCGACAATGCGACCGATGACAGGCATGACGATATCACCCACCAGAGAGTCAACGATCTTGCCAAAGGCAGCGCCGATGATGACGCCGACAGCCAGGTCAACCACATTGCCGCGGCTGATAAAGGTTTTGAATTCTTGCAACATAGCCATAGAAATTCTCCTGTTGAGAGGCTGATAAAAAGCTGAAAAAGAGTGTGTTTTGGTGCAAAATAAGCTACAAAAATGCATGTCCAAAATTTAAGTTGCACGATTTTAATGTGCAAAGTACAGGAAAAGCTCGCAGATTTTTGTCAATTTTCTTTTCTCACAGATTTTAAATATTGAGTACCTCTCGTGATTTTGTGCTGAAAGCACAATTTCAACCAGCCCGAACAAGCAAATGGGGCTTGAATTGTTGAAAAATGCCAGCAAGTTGGCGTTTCGGATATCTTTTTCTTTAAAACCATATCCGGGTCATTTATAATTTAAGGTTGCTAGAAGTTGGGTTTTGCTTCATCAAGTTTTGATTATTGACAGATTGGGGTTGGTATGAGTATCGAAAAGCAGGTCGATTCCGGCCGTCGCGGTTTACTCGTCGCCACTTGCGCGGCGGGTGGTGTGGCTGGCTTGGCAACGGCAGGTGCGCTGGTAAGCACTTTCCAGCCATCCGAGCGCGCTAAGGCTGCAGGTGCGCCGGTGGAAGTGGACATTTCGTCCTTGAAACCGGGCGAAATGCAAACAACAGAATGGCGCGGTAAGCCAGTATGGATTCTGAAACGCACACCAGAAATGATGGACAGTCTGAAAAAGACTGAAGACAAGGTTGCCGATCCAAAGTCGGAAAAGCCTTACACCATGGATATGCCAGAGTATTGCGACAAGCAAAGCCGCGCCCGCAAAGAGCATAGCGACATTCTGATCGCCGTCGGTATCTGCTCACATCTGGGTTGCTCCCCAATCTCCAAATTCCAGGAAGGCATACAGCCATCCCTGCCGGATGACTGGAAAGGCGGCTTTCTTTGCCCATGCCACGGATCGACTTTCGATCTGGCGGGTCGTGTATATAAAAACAAGCCAGCTCCACAAAATCTGGATGTGCCTCGTCACATGTTTTTATCGGACACCAAAATCATCATCGGTAAAGATGAGAAAGGCGAGGCTTAATCATGGCATTTGTTGAGAAAAAACTCCCGGCAGACGCACCTGTCGTGGACAAGGCCTTGAACTGGGTCGATTCCCGTTTTCCGCTAACTAAATTGTGGAATGATCAATGGGGCAAGTATTACGCTCCAAAGAACTTCAATTTCTGGTACATCTTTGGTTCCCTGGCGATGCTGGTGCTGGTTATCCAGATCGTCACAGGTATATTCCTGGTTATGCATTACAAACCAGATGCAACGCTGGCGTTTGCGTCGGTTGAATACATTATGCGTGATGTGCCCTGGGGCTGGCTGGTGCGCTACATGCACTCTACTGGCGCGTCGGCATTCTTCATCGTCGTGTACCTGCACATGACACGTGCCTTCCTGTACGGTTCTTACCGCAAGCCACGTGAACTGATCTGGTTGTTCGGTTTCGCGATTTTCCTGTGCCTGATGGCCGAAGCTTTCTTCGGTTACCTGCTGCCATGGGGTCAGATGTCTTACTGGGGGGCTCAGGTGATTGTTAACCTGTTTGGTGCCATTCCTTTCATCGGCCCTGATCTGTCTTTGTGGATTCGTGGTGACTATGTAGTGTCTGACGCAACATTGAACCGCTTCTTCTCTTTCCACGTGATCGCGATTCCTCTGGTCTTGCTGGGCCTGGTGGCTGCTCACTTGATCGCCTTGCATGAAGTGGGTTCCAACAATCCCGACGGTATCGAAATCAAGGACAATATCGGCCCTGATGGTCATCCTGTTGATGGCATACCTTCTCACCCCTACTACACTTTCCACGATATCTTTGGCGTGACTGTGTTCCTGACTATTTTCAGTGCAGTCGTGTTCTTTGCACCGGAAATGGGTGGTTACTTCCTTGAGTACAACAACTTCATTCCAGCGGATTCTTTGAAAACGCCTCCGCATATTGCACCAACCTGGTATTTCACACCTTTCTATTCGATCCTGCGTGCAACGACTTCCGAGTTCCTGTTCGTAGTGCAAGCTGGTGCTGTTGCTTATGTCGCACTGATCTGGCTGACCACCAAGTTGCCACAAATGCTGAAGATAGCAATTGCAGCAATTGCATTGATCGCCATTGCTGGCATGATGCCAGGTGCACTGGATGCAAAATTCTGGGGTGTGGTATTGTTCGGCGGTTCTGTCATGATACTGGCACTGTTGCCATGGCTGGATGTGTCCCCGGTCAAATCGATACGTTACCGTCCTGACTGGCACAAGTATGTCTACATCGTGTTCGGTATTGCCTTCGTTACCCTGGGTTACCTCGGTGTGCAGGCGCCATCGCCGGCGGGTGAGCGTGTTTCCCAGGTTTGCGCAGTCATCTACTTCGGCTTCTTCATGCTGATGCCATGGTGGAGTGCGATGGGAACATTTAAGCCCGTGCCCAAGCGCGTTACATTTGCAGCGCACTGAGAATTAGCGAGGAAGAATAAGCATGAAATTACTTAAAAAACTGATCGCTGTGCTGGCATTTGCACCTGCAATGGTGTTGGCGGCTGGTGGCACTTTCCCTTTGGACAGCGCACCTGATCGTTCTACCGATATGGCCGCATTGCAAAACGGTGCCAAGTTGTTCGTCAACTATTGCCTGAACTGCCACTCTGCTTCTGCCATGCGTTACAACCGTTTGAAAGATATCGGTTTGACAGATGACCAGATCAAGCAAAACTTGCTGTTCACTGGCGAAAAAGTTGGCGACCTGATGAAGACCACCATGTCAGCCAAGGATGCCAAGGAATGGTTTGGCGCAGTACCGCCTGATTTGTCCGTAATTGCCCGTGCCAAAGCCTCAGGTGATGGTACTGGTGCTGACTGGATTTACACTTATCTGCGTACTTACTACAAAGATGATTCCCGCCCAAGCGGCTGGAACAATAAAGTGTTTCCTAGTGTGGGCATGCCGCACGTATTGTGGGAATTGCAAGGCGTACAAGAAGAAAAGGTAGTGGAAGAAAAAGATCCACACGATGCATCCAAAAAGGTGCACAAGTTTGTTGGCTTTGATCTGGTTAAACCAGGCACGATGAACAAGATAGAGTATGACAATGCAGTCGGTGACCTGGTTGCCTACATGCAGTGGATGGGTGAGCCAGCACAAAGCACGCGCAAGCGTCTGGGCGTCTGGGTCCTGTTGTTCCTGGCAACACTGGCGACTCTGGCTTGGCGTTTGAACGCGTCTTACTGGAAAGAAGTAAAATAAATGTAAGGTTTCCGGCTTGCGCTATTCATAGTACGAGCCAGGAATTTTTTGAGATCGTCCGTTTTTCTCCGTCGTAGACGGACGTGTAATCCCAGGGGTGAGGTGCGCAAAACTGGCTCCTCGCCCCGATCGTTTCTAAGGAACTATAAAAATGATGGTTCTCTACTCGGGTACAACCTGCCCATTTTCTCAACGTTGCCGCCTGGTGTTGTTCGAAAAAGGCATGGATTTTGAAATCCGCGATGTTGATCTGTTTAACAAGCCTGAAGATATCTCGACCATGAATCCTTATGGTCAGGTGCCTATCCTGGTTGAACGTGAATTGATATTGTATGAATCCAATATCATCAACGAGTACATAGACGAGCGCTTCCCGCATCCGCAACTGATGCCGGCAGACCCGCTGCAACGCGCCCGCGCACGTCTGATGCTGTTCAATTTTGAAAAAGAATTGTTCATCCACGTCCACACTCTGGAAAACGACAAGAACACTGCGTCTGCCAAAGTGCAGGACAAGGCACGCGCAGAAATCCGCGACCGCCTGACCCAGCTCGCACCTTTGTTCGTCAAGAACAAATACATGCTGGGCGATGAATTCTCCATGCTTGACGTGGCGGTTGCCCCATTGTTGTGGCGCCTCGATCACTACGGTATAGAATTGTCGAAGACAGCAGCACCTTTGATGAAATATGCAGAACGTATTTTCTCTCGTCCTGCCTACATCGAAGCACTGACGCCATCTGAAAAAGTTATGCGCAGATAAGCACGACTTTTCAGGATAAGATAACAAGGCTGATGCATATCAGCCTTGTTGTTTTTGGGCACTACGCCTATGCTTAAAGTAGCCCTGAAAGCATCTTTTACGGCATTTTCTTGTTGCACACTTAGTTGTAAACTTAACGCAGCTCTTAAAGTACATTTTCACCGATTGTATAAACATGCAAGAAATATCCACCAAACCTTATTTTATGCGTGCCATCTATGAATGGTGCACCGACAATGGCTTTACCCCTTATATGGCCGTCAAGGTCAACCATGCTGCCCGTGTCCCCATGGAATTCGTCCGGAACGGTGAAATCGTACTCAATATCAGTTTCGGCGCGACAAGTGGCCTGAAGATGGACAATGATGCCGTGGTCTTCAAAGCCCGCTTCGGTGGCGTATCCCGCGAAATCTATGTACCCGTGGAAAATGTCCTGGCAGTCTATGCAAGTGAAAATGGCCAGGGCATGGCTTTTGAAGTCGACCTCAGCGGAGCTGAAGAAGAAAATGAAGTTGCCGCCGCAGAAGTTGAAGAAACGGCTAAGCCTGTACTGGGCCTTGCATCGGTGAAAAGCGCACCTTCCCCAGTGGAAAACCAGGTTTCTACAGATGAAATAAAAAAATCTGAAAAAAAATCAGAAAAGCCCTCGCTAAAAATAATAAAGTAGCCTATAATCTTGGTCTTCGGGAATGTAACGGCAACGAAGCAAAAACGAATAAAGTTTCGCCGACTTAGCTCATTTGGTAGAGCAGTTGACTTGTAATCATCAGGTGGCCAGTTCGATTCCGGCAGTCGGCACCAAATTAAGAACCCATCGTTAGAAATAACGGTGGGTTTTTCTTTATATCTTCAAATTTCTCATCCTTTTTGTCGTGCCGCCGTGGCTCATGCAGGGTATTGAGTACTCGTCACGCTTCCATCGACTTTCCTAGTGTGCCATCGCCGCATGCTTCTCGCCATATTCTTTTCCAGTGTTTGTCTTTATATGGAAAAATACAAAATATTAATCCATGTTAAATACCAGTCTGGAAACATCCGATGTCACCATTTAATATCTTCAACCGTATTTCGCAAGCGCCTACCAATCCCAGGCCTGTGGTCAAGCCACGGCAGTTTGATGTGGCGGCCCTGTACCAGGGGCCGGTGCAAAGCGGGGCGGCAGCGGTGGCAGGTGAGCAGGCGCTGGATGAAAAATTGCGCCAGGCGTATTTCTGGATAGTGAATAATGCCATCATCAGCCCGCACTACGATATTGAATATAATGAAGGTCCCAGCCAGACTTACGCGGTAGGCGACAGCAAGCGCACTTTGACACTGCCATCGGCGCAAAGTTATTCCAGCTTCATCCTGCTGCCACTGCTGACTTTTGTTACCCGCAAAAAATGCCTGTTTGTTGGTGGGCCAGGACGTGGCAAGACGGCCAGTGCTATTTTGATGGGCGTACTCTCCGGCGCTCCTGTGCGCGATGTACGTCGTGCCATGCAGCATGGCCATCCTCAGATGACGATTGCCGATCTGCTCGGCAACCCGCTGCCATCTGATTTGATGGCGGCGCAGAATATGGACGATATCCGCATCGCCTGGCGCAAATGGCTGGGTATGCGGGTCAAGATCGTCGATGAATATAACCGTATCCCCACTCGCACCCAAAGTGCCTTGCTGACAGTGATGGGTGACAATTATGCTGAGGTGCTGGGGCAGATTTTTGAATGTCCTGAATCGGCCTGGTACCTGACTGCGAATGATGACCAGGGTGGCGGCACTTATCAGGTGATTGATGCCTTGCGCGACCGCATAGACGTCACTGTGCAGGCACTGGCATTCAATCCACGCTTTTTGAATGACTTGCTGGTACGCATAGAAGAAAATATACGGCCAGAAGAGTTGATGCCGCGTGAATTGATTTTCACTGAGGAGGAGGTTGATCGCGCAGGAGAAGAAATCCGCCAGATTGAAGTGCCGCCAGAAGTGCGGCACAGGCTGGAATTTTTTTGCAGTCAGTTTGAATTGTTTGAAACTGCTGGTGCCCAGTTTGAATACATGACCAAAGACACGGCGCGACTATCCGGCATGGACTGGGGGCAGCTCGTAGCAGCAGATAATGGCCGCGACCGCCTAAAGGACCTGGGTTGCCAGACCATGAACGGGGTATCGGTCCGCAATCTCATGACCTTGTTGATTTTTGCCAAATCACTGGCTTATTTTCGCGGTAATAAAAGTGTGGAACTGGACGACCTGCGCCAGGTTCTGCCCTTTGTCTTGCTGGATAAACTGCATCCTGACATCGATGCCCCATTTTTCTCGCGTCCAGAAAACGCAGCCTACAAGACTGACCGCCTGGGCTGGTTGCGCCGCTTGTTTGATCTCTCGAATGATGAATTCAACCGTCTTGACCTGGACAGGGATGATCCTGTAGGAGAACTGGCTGCCGAATTCGCCCAGGGCTTGAACGATGTCAGTGAACGCGATACCAGAGCGAGGCTAATGAGAATAGAACGCCTGATCGGTGACCGTGTCAAAGGCCGCAAATTATATGGTCATTTATATGATGATTTGCTCAAGCTGAAATACCTGCACCAGCGCTATACCAATTATCTCAAGTGGCTGCGCTCGCAATGATATCCGGACCCTTTGCTCAGGTACTGGCGGCTGGGCGCAGCCAGTTTAATGCCAGGGTAGTAGAAGCCAGGCGGCGCTACCCTGCTTTTGATGTGCAGGCTCTTGCCGATTTTTTACAAGACGGTGTAGCCCCGGTCGTGCAAGCTGTATCAGCGCGCATGCCAGATAGACTTGCCGTGATTGCTCTTACTGCCTACGATATCGCGCTTGATCTGGTTGGCCAGGCTTTTACCGGTACCGGTGCACGCAGCAAGATTGTTGACAGAGTATGGCAGGATTTATTGCCAGTCTATACCCACATACTGGTCAATGCGCCGACGGAGGTGTTTGCCCTGCTCACAAATGCCGCACTGAATATAGAAAAGACGCCTGGCGCAAGAGTAGATCAATGGCTGAGTGAAATGAAAAACATCGCGCCACTGATCACCAGTTTGTCTGCCTTGCAGGCAACCGGGCAGGTATTGGCATGGCGTGCAGGCATGACGCATTTCAGGGAGGGGGGCATGGCCATTGCGGATACCTTGCCACCGGCTTTGTCATTGCAGATGCTGGGTGCAGAAGCAGGTAGTGACTGGCAACTGATAAAAAAACAAATGCAGCAAGACCCCTGGTGGTGCCCCGACATAAAGCAAATGAATGTGAACGAGCATGGCATTTCTATAGGTCATTTCACAGGCTTGGGCGGTGCTTTCCCAGCGCCGCCAGAGTTGCGTGCCTGTGAATATGGTTTTTGGGTAAAAAGTGCTGATCGCTATTTTTTGCTGATGGCAGATGTCTATGGGGCAGTCCTGCATGGGGCGAGCCAGGAGGAATTTGAGCATGGCCCTGTGCTTACTGGTCCCCTTGCGGCCACCGTACAGGGAAGTAGCTTGCTGACCAGACGAGGCAAACATAGCTTGAACTTGCCTGCAAAAGAATTGGTTTTGACTTGCAATCTGCATACGGTCGCGGTCAGCTCACCGTATACATATGGCATCAGCCTGTATCCACTGTAATGAATACGCAATCCACAGCTCAGCAAGTGCTGCTCGCAGCATGGCAGGCGGCGTGGCCACAGGCGCTGGCTGCATGGAGCAGGTTTACGCGCCTGCAAGAACCCCTATTGTGTGTAAGCCGCCTGGCTGCCTCGCAAGAAGGCTTGAGTGGCAGCTTTGCCATGATACGTCTGTCCGATCAAAGTGTTGTAGTGGACCTGGAAGGCATACAGCAACTAGGTTTGCAAGATTATGCCCTTGAAATTCTGGCGCATGAAGTTGGCCATCATGTGTTTGCGCCCGGCAGTGTGACTGAACAATTCCGCCTGCTGGCCAGGATACGCCGCGCCTTGCCCACGCTGGAAAAATTTGCGCCCACGGTCGCCAACTTGTACACAGACCTTTACATCAATGACAGGTTGCACAGGCAGGCCAGTTTGCGCATGGCAGACATTTATCTGCGTCTTGCGCAACATGGCAAAGGTCAGAGCGAAAACGCTGCGACTGCCAGCAGCCAGATCTGGACGCTTTACATGCGCATTTATGAGCAATTATGGAAGCTGGAAAAAGGCAGCCTGATTGCCAGTAATGCCGTCAGCCCAGAAATGGATACGGATGCCTGGCTGGGCGCACGTTTGATACGTGTATATGCAGGCGACTGGATGCATGGCGCAGGCAAGTTTGCCACGCTGCTGCTACCCTATCTGATTGCCGATAATGAAGCCAGCGCCAGCCAGCAAGCCCTCGCACATTGGCATGACACCAAAGATGCCGCAGCCGGTTGTGAACCCATAGGCGCGCAGGAGATAGAGGCGGATGAAATCGATGGTGCTGTCCACCCGGCCAATGACCCTCTGGTATCAGGTGTGGATGAGGTCATGACATCCCCAGATGAAAATACCGCATCGTCATCATCAGGACAAACCCGCGAGCCTTATGAATATGGTGAAATCCTCAGGGCCGCAGGCATACAGATGTCGGATCATGAAATTGCCATACGCTATTACCGTGAACGTGCCTTGCCACACCTGGTGCCTTTCCCCAAACGACCCAGGCCGCTATCACCAGAACCACAGCTAGAGGGGCTGGAACAATGGGATACAGGC
Source organism: Undibacterium sp. (assembly GCF_030683615.1). Taxonomy (NCBI): domain Bacteria; kingdom Pseudomonadati; phylum Pseudomonadota; class Betaproteobacteria; order Burkholderiales; family Oxalobacteraceae; genus Undibacterium; species Undibacterium sp. Next base: position 45,188 of record NZ_JAUXQE010000037.1, on the reverse strand, counting down.
GAACCCTTTGATGAAATAGACTGGCTGCAGACTTTGCTGCAGTCGCCGCACCCCATCCCTGGCCTGACCACGGTAAAACGTGCTTACGGCAACGAGCAGGGCAAAGACCCCGGACATATACCCATAGACCTGGATATGTATGTAGACAGTTCAGGTTCCATGCCCAATCCGCAGACGCATACATCCTACTTGACGCTGGCGGGGGCCATTATCGCCATGTCAGCTTTGCGCGCGGGCTCGCGTGTGCAGGTGACTTTGTGGAGCGGCAAGAACCAAACCCTGCAAACCAATGGCTTTGTGCGTGATGATGCGGAAATACTCAGTGTGCTGACCGGCTTTTTTGGTGGTGCAACCTGTTTCCCCATACCACGAATGCGCGACACATTTGCCAACAGAAAACCAGCGGACCGCGCCGTGCATATCCTGATGATTTCCGACGATGGCATTACCACTATGTTCGATAAAGACGAGCTTGGCAACGACGGCTGGGATATCTCCGCCATGGCCCTGGAAAAAGGACGTGCCGGTGGCAGCATGGCCTTGAATTTGCCATCGGACTGGGAAAAAGAATCCAGATACTATGCGCAGGTGCCACAGGACCTGAAGCGTGCTCGCGATGAGCAGGGATGGCATATCCATGCCATCACCGGGTTCGAGCATTTGATGGAATTCGCCCGCGTTTTCAGTCAGCAACATTATCTGAGATAAGCAAAAAAAGCATGGATAACATTGGCCCTATACTGGAAACCCTGACGCACAGGCTGGCAAACATACCGCCAGATTTCCTCGATGAACCGCGCATGGCAAAAAACAATAAAGGCGTCGCCGTGGCAGCACTTGTCAACGATGTATTGCGCATGCTGGGTAATGTATCGCCGCTCGATGGCCTGGAAAAATTTGATGGTATGGATGCGGGCAAAGACAGAAACCGTCTGGCCCTGACCATGATCGCTACTTGGTTGCTGGCAGATGAGTGGTTTATCAAAGCCGCGCTACCAGCGGCGCAGTTCATGACGATACTTGACCAGACTGTTGCTGAGTTGGCTGCTGCCACTGCCGCACACAAATTTGCCAGTGACCCTGACAGACGCGAAGAACTGGCCAGGGTAGTGCTGGCGCGTTTGAATTACCGACCCTATGGCGAAAGCCTGGCGCAAGCGACAGACAGATTATCCAGCATCAGCGGTATAGAGCGTCGCCGACTTGTCGAAGCCAGCCGCGCAGCAGAGCAGCGTGCACGCGCCATACGTGAAGCGCTGGCAAAGAAAGCGGCAGAAGAATCTGCCGATAAGTGGACGCGTGAATGAGGACACATGAATGAGCCTGGCTACATCACAAGAGATCAGCAATTTTCCGACCTTGTCTGAACACGGCAGGGCCATGCTGGATTTCATGACTGAACATCCATCTGCTCCCACCTTTCGCAATCAAAGTGGTAACCGCCTGCTTGAGAATGAAGTGGAAGAGCTGCGTGATTTTGAAAAAAAACATATAGGCCAGCCCATTACATGGGCCCCTGGCCTGGAACCTGACTGGCTCAGGCAATTCATTGCGCATGTCTTTACCCATGTCCCACATTACCGGGCCCTGGGTTCTGCTCCACAAAAATTTGCAGACATACCTACAATCAACCGCGCTGACCTGGCAGCAGATATTGCTGCCTTTGTGCCAGACACTGTGCCCCTGGAAAGGCTCATCAATTTTCGTACCACAGGTACGACTGGCCACCCCATGCTCATTGCTTCCCATCCTGTCGTGGCGGCACGTTACCTGACTTTCCACAAACGGGCTTTACTGCTGAATGGCATTCGACTGCGGCACGGACGCGGGCAAGTCGGCGTGGTGCTGGTGGGTTTCCAGCAGCGCTGTTTTACCTATACTTCGGTGACGCCCACCATGGATGATTCTGGCCTGGCCAAGATCAATTTGCATGTGGATGACTGGCGTGAACCAGAAGACCGCGCGCGCTATCTGGATGCGCTGGCACCAGAAGTCATGACGGGTGACCCGCTTTCATTTGCAGAGCTGACAAAACTGGAATTGACAAAATTGCCGCGCGCTCTGATCTCGGTTTCCATGGCCCTTTCAGCCGGTATGCGGCAGATGCTGGAAGCACGTTTTCACTGCCCTGTGCTGGATATTTATTCCCTCAATGAAGTCGGGCCTGTGGCTGTGTATGATGCCGCTGTTGGCGGCCATCTGCTGTTGCAGCCAGAATTATATGTAGAGATACTCGACAGTAAAGGCCAGCCAGTAGCAACTGGCCAGCGTGGTGAAATTTGTCTGTCTGGCGGCTTCAATTTTTGCATGCCGCTGCTGCGTTACCGCACAGGTGATTTTGCCTCAATGGCGATCAGTGCCAAAGGCCCCATGCTGGTCGGTCTGGCTGGTCGTTCCCCAGTCAGGTTTCAAACCAGGACTGGTGCCTGGGTCAACAATATCGACATCACCCATGCATTACAGGCCTTGCCGCTGCCACAATATGGTTTTCATCAACGTGCAGATGGCCGCAGCGTCATACGACTGGCCCCATCTGTCATGCACTTGGCGGACGAAGCAAAGCAGGCACTGGCAAGCTTATTCAATATCCGGCAGCTGATAGTAGAGACGATAACGACTGATAATAAAATACTGCAATACACATCCGACCTGGAAGGCGCTCACCCTTGATTTCAGCATTAGAATTGTCTGCCAATGCAGTCACCACAGCCTCCATTATTTTGGCAGGACGCAATAGCGTACACACCTGGTGGACAGGCATCATAGGCAGCATCTTGTTTGCCCTGGTGTTTGGCCAGGCCCTGCTGTATGCCGATGTATTGCTGCAGTTATTTTTTATCGTTACCAGCATGACAGGCTGGTGGCAATGGTTGAGAGGGCGTAATGGTAGGCCGCTACCAATTTCCAGGGCAGGCCATGCCAGCTATCTATGGTCCATACCTGTGGGTTTGCTGGCAACGCTGGGCTATGGGATGCTCTTGTACTACTGGACCAAGGCTTATGCCCCTTTTGTCGATTCAGCGGTACTGGTATTCAGTATCATCGCGCAGATACTATTGATGCAAAGGCGCATGGAAACCTGGGTATTCTGGCTGCTGGTGAATACCATCGCCGTACCACTGTATGCCAGCCGCGAATTGTATCTGACAGCTTTCCTGTATGCGTTTTACTGGATCAATGCCATTGTGTCCTGGCTGGCATGGCGGAAAAACCTGAACAGTGACCAGGCTATTTCTTTTGTGGTTGCGGCAAAATGAGCAAGACATTTCAGCGTGGTTTGATCGTCGGCAAATTCTGCCCCTTGCATAAGGGGCATGAATACCTGATAGAGCAGGCAATCGCGGCATGTGAAGATTTGCTGGTGATCAGTTATACCAAGCCAGAATTCCCTTTATGTGGCCCGCTAGTGCGTGAGCGCTGGCTGGAGCTGTCATTCCCGTATATCCAGCGGCTGGTCATCGATGATGCGATCCTGCAGCGCTTGTGTAGCGAACGCGGCATACAGGACATCCCTGAAGTTCCCCATAACGATGCCGCTGAGGATATACACCGGCAGTTCGTCGCCTGGCTATGCCTGGCGCTACTGGATAGCACGGCTGATGCTGTTTTCACCAGTGAAGATTATGGTGATGGTTTTGCAGCGGTGCTGACGCAGCGCTTTCAGCAGCATGATCCTGGCTTGCCTGTCGTGGCCCATATCAAGCTGGACAAGCAGCGTCTTACCGTGCCTGTGTCCGGGACCAAAGTGCGCCTGGATCCCCATGCAAATAAAGCGTATCTGTCCAGCCATGTGTATGCCAGCTTCGTCAAAAAGATTTGCCTGCTGGGTGCTGAGTCCAGCGGCAAGACCACCCTGGCCGAGGCACTTGCACGGCATTTGCATACCCTGTGGGTGCCGGAATATGGGCGTCATCTGTGGGTAGAAAAAGATGGGCAACTGGTGTTTGAAGATATGCAGGCCATCGCCGTGAAGCAACTGGCACATGAAGAGCAGTTGCGTCCCCAGGCAAACCAGTGGCTGGTCTGCGATACTTCGCCAATGACGACCTTGCTGTATAGCCTGGCGATGTTTCAACAAGCTTCAGATGCCTTACAAGACATGGCAAATACGCCCTATGACTTCATCATCCTGTGCGATATAGATATCCCCCTGATACAGGATGGTACGCGTCAGGACCAGGCTTTCCGGCTGCATCAGCAAGAATGGTATAAACAGCAACTGGCGCAGCGTACCTTGCCTTATTTGCGCGTTTGCGGCAGCCTTGAGCAGCGGCTGTCCCAGGTCATGAAATATCTGGGTGGCAAATAAAAATCATCATAATGCAGACTTGCCTTTAGATATGTAAAGCTGGCAGGCATTTTTCTGTGCTTTGTCTTGTTCAATGGGCTGCTGTGAACTGTGTGGCAGCCAAATAGTCTTAGTCAGGACATGGCATCCTGTTTAAACTCCGGTTGCCATATTCATTATAAAAATATTGAGGGAATTCATGAAAATCCGTTTCACATCCTGCGTCTTGCCGTTTTTGCTGATAGCTACGGCAGCCCAAGCCCAGGAGGGCATGCTCAGTCTTGAGATGATGTATCACCCCACAAAAAAAGAAAAATTCGATACCAAGCCCCTGACTCGTCTTGCCTGGGATGCGCAAAACCGATTGATAGAAACGCAAAGCAAGGATGGCATAGTCCAGCAATTTGTTGTTAATCCCGTCAACTGGGAAAAACAGGCCCTGGCTGCCGATGGCAATATCCTGGCCCTGATGACAGCCGCAGGCATCCCAGAGAAAGAAGCCAAGGCCCAGGTCGATAAGCTGACACCGCAGTTCAAACCAGATTTGAAATCGTATCTGTTCACTTATAAAAATGACTTATGGCTATTGGATATGCAGCAGGGCAGGGTCAGGGAACTGACCCATACGCCGGATCAGGCTGAAGATGAAGCTATCCTGTCACCTGACCTGCAATCGGTCGCCTATCTGAAGGGTAATGACATGTACCTGACAGACCTGCTCACAGCGACAGAAAAACGACTGACCACAGGCGGCAGCGAAACCATCTTCAATGGCCGCCTGGACTGGGTTTACATGGAAGAGATTTATGGGCGTGGTCACTTGCGTGCATTCTGGTGGGCACCAGATTCCAAAAACATCGCTTACCTGAGTTTTGATGAAAGCAAGGTGCCAGTTTACACTCTCAGCGGCGACCATCTGCAACCCATCAAGAGTGAGCGCACCCGCTACCCAAAAGCTGGCGATCCTAACCCTGAGGTCAAACTGGGTGTCGTTGACATGAACGGCAAAACCAGCTGGACCGAGAACCCTTATGCAGGCAAGGAAACCCTGATCGTACAGGTGGGCTGGACTCCAGATGGCAAGTTGCTGGCATCCTGGCAAGACCGTGTGCAAACCTGGCTGGACTTGCGCATCTATGATACGCAATACCGCAGCAAACAATTGCTGCGCGAAAGCAGCCCGGCCTGGGTGGAGCGTTTGCCGCTGCCACAGTTCTTGAAAGATGGTAGCTTTGTCTGGGCCTCTGACCGCACAGGTCACCATCACCTGTATCACTATGACCAGCAATACCAGTTCAAAGGGGCGATTACCAAAGGCGACTGGGATATACGCACTGTCTATGGCGTTGACGAAGCAAAAGGCAAAGTCTTTTTTTCGGCCAATGAACGCAATCCCATCGGTAACGATGTATATGCAATCAATCTGGATGGTAGCAAGCTGCAAAGGCTGACGACAGAATCCGGCACCCACAATGCACGCTGGAATAGTGCATATACGCATTTCATCGATAGCTGGAGCAGCCTCAAGCAAGCACCAAAACAGGCCGTATTCAATGCAGAAGGAAGGTCATTGAAGCTGGTCGATGATGCAGGCGTGCCAGAAAAAATGCAGAGCCTGAAACTGGGCAAAGTCACGCAACAGCAAATCAAATCGCGTGATGGCTTCCTGATGGAAAGCCTGCTTTTCTTGCCACCGGATTTTGATCCGAAAAAGAAATACCCAGTCTACCAGCATCTGTATTCAGGCCCCATGGCACCACAAGTGGTGGATCGCTGGAACAACAATCTCTGGCACCACTTCCTGGCGCAGCAGGGCTATATCGTCTGGGTACTGGATAATCGCAGTGCCAGCAACAAAGGTCTTGCCAGCGCCTGGCCCATACACAAAAAACTGGGCCAACTTGAACTGCAAGACCAGCTTGATGGACTTGACTGGTTACGCAAGCAGGGCTGGGCAGACATGGACAGGATAGCCCTGAATGGCTGGAGCTATGGCGGCTATATGACTGCGTATGCGATGACGCATAGCAAGGCATGGAAAATAGGTTTCGTTGGTGCGCCAGTCACGGATTACCGCTTGTATGACAGCGTCTATACAGAGCGTTATATGGGCCTGCCGCAAGACAATGCAGAAGGCTATGATAAGGGTAGTGTGCTGAAAGCCACCAAGGACCTGAGTGGTAAGATCATGCTCATGCATGGCACCATGGATGATAATGTTCATCCGCAAAACACCATCATGTTCATCGATGAACTGATCAAGAATGGCAAGGACTATAGCCTGCAATTGTATCCCGGTGTAGGACACAGCCCCCGCGGTGACTGGATTAACTGGTCTTTGCAAAAAGCCAAATGGGAGTTTTTGAAAAACAATCTGTGATCCTTTTCTGATGATTTGAAATGGGACAACGAAAACGGTGTAGAGGAATCTGCACCGTTTTTTTATTGCATCAAAGCTGATAAGGCAGATTGACGGGCTCGTAAGAATGCACTTAATAAAGCAGGGTAATCTTCACTGACCGCAGTCTGCACGGAAGTACGTTCCTGTAGGGATAGCCGCCATACCTGGATCTTGGGGTGGCAATTTAAAAATCCAAAATCTGCTATCCGTTCAAACACATCAACATAGCGAAAGACTGGTGCAAACGCGGCATCCACCAGGCTAAAATTTTTACCGGAAAAATAAGGCCCATCGCCTAACTGCTTTTCCAATTGTGCAAACTTGGCTTTTAATTCTGCTGCTTTGGCATCCAATATCTGCGCATCTGCGGCATTGTAAAAACCGCCTATGCTATTCAAGGTGGCTGAGGAAAATTCTATCCAGGCACGGTGTTGCGCCCTTTCCAGTGCGGCTTCTGGATGCAGGCAGGATGGCGTGGTTTCATCCAGGTATTCGCAAATCACAGCCGACTCGAAAATGGCTTGCCCATTGACAAGCAGTACCGGTGTCTTGCCCAGTGGTGAAACTTGCAAGAACCAGTCGGGCTTGTTCGCCAGGTCTATATCTATTCGTTCAAAGTCTAAACCTTTCTCTGCGAGGGTAATTGCCGCGCGCTGCACATAAGGGCAAAGCTTGTGGCTGATCAGGGTATATTGATTGCTCATGATTTGTCCCTTCCTTATGTCAATGAAAAGCGTGAGCTACGGCGGAGGGCAAACGCACCATCACCGAGCAACCAGAGCGCAATTGAAGTGACGATCAGAAACACTGGATATTCCCAGCCACCGTTAGGGCTGGTGTGCACCCAGCCATTACCGAAATGCACAGTAGCGGCAACCACCATGATAGGCACCAGTGCCAGCGCAATCTGGCGGCTGTAGATACCAAGAACCAAGGCCACACCACCAAGTAATTCAAGCGCAAACACGGGGTAAGCGAGAAAACCCGGATAACCTATGCTGGCAAAAAACTGCGCCGTACCAGGCAGGGTAAACACAAACAGTTTCAGCAGGGCGTGGGCTATCCACATGATGCCCAGGCTGATGCGTAATAAGGTGATACCGTAGGCATTGCTGCCTTGGTTTGCAGAGGGAATTGAGTGAGTCATTTTATTCTCCAAAAAGTGGTTGATGGAGCTACTATATAATTTCGGATTTGCAATGAAAATAGGCGAGAGTGCATACTGTGAATGCAAAAACGCAATACAAACTAAATTTCAAATTAACTGCGGTTGACCTTGAAGTGGTGCTGGCACTAGTACGCACCGGTAAGCTGGCCGAGGCAGGTGAGCGCCTGTCACTTGATGCATCCACCGTATTCCGCAGCATACAAAAGCTGGAAAAAGGCTTGGGGCAACGTCTGTTTGAGCGCTCGCGCACAGGTTATCAAGCCAATGAACTGGCGCAGGAGTTGGCGGTGCATGCAGAACAGATGGAGGCGCAACTAGAAGCGGCCCGTTCGGCCATGCAAGTACAGCCAGACCAGGTAGCTGGTGCAGTACGCATCACTACCACTGACACCATACTGCACGGCTTGCTGGCACCGGTCTTGAAGCCCTTACAACTGCTTCATCCCTTATTGAGTTTTGACCTGCATGCAGGCAATGAACTGGCCAGCCTGACCAGGCGCGATGCCGACATTGCCATACGTGCCAGCAAGCGGCCACCGCAGCATTTGATAGGCAAGCACCTGGGGCCGATACGGGTAGCCTTGTACGCGGGCAAGACCAGCAAGATCAGACATTTTGATGCTGATGTCGCCCAGCGTCATCACTGGATAGCACCTGACGATGCCTTGCCAGAACATCCATCTGTGGTATGGCGCAAGAAGCACTTCCCCAGGCTGCAAGCAACTTACAAGGTCAATAGCATACTCACTGTGGCTGAACTGGTGGGGAAGGGTCTGGGGCTGGGCATCTTGCCGCTATTCCTTGCCCAGGGCCGTAAGGATTTAGTACAGCTTACCAATGTGCTGGACGAATGCCAGACTGAGTTGTGGCTGCTCTCGCATACTGAGGCCAGGCATTTGCGCAGAGTTTCTGCAGTGTATTCGTATCTGTCGCAAGAGATAATGTTGAATTGAAAAAAGCCGCTGCGAGTTCTATCACTCACCGCGGCTTTCTATCGGTAATACAAGATCAGGAAGGAATATTGAAGTCAGTCAGTTTTTTGTTGAACTTGAACAGCCAGATACGGTTAGGGCGTTCTGTATCCGCACCACGGGACACGCGCATGGTATTACCTGCAGTACAGCCCAGGGCACCTGCTGTCGTCGTCAAGGCACCATTGGCATCTACCGTACACTTGGTGACGTCAGCACCAGCTACGATAGCACCACTGGGATCGACGATGACAGTTTTCATGCCAAAGTCGTCATCATTCGTCAGTGCCAGGGTGTTCTCATCAACTAGCGCCAGGCCTTCAGCTTTTTCTGCCAGCCAGCCTGCATTATTTAAATCAAACAACTGTGTTTTCTTGAGCAAGACCACATCCGCATAATTGACACCATTGACTGCCGCGCCTGTCATGCTGCTTTTTTCCAGGTCGGTACCCATGTTGGCGATGTCAGTGGCATTGCTTGGTACCTGTACCAGCATCAGCTTGTTGAATACCTTGCCATCCGGGCCGGAACCTTGTTCCAGTACAATGAACTTGCCATTACCCAGCGACACCATGTCACCCAGTTTGGCATTGCCGGTTTTGCCAGCAGTGTATTGCTTGCTGTCGATAGGGTAGGCATACAGCCTGGTTTTTTCTGTCGCAGGATCAAACTCTACCCAGCGGTTGAATTTGGCATAATCCTTGATGCTTTCACTGGTCGCTGCAGTGGCACCCGGCACGATGTAACTGGCCTTGCCATCATCCAGCGGGCTTTGGACAAAGCCATGCAGCTTGCCACTGGCGACTTCCAGCGTCAGGCCTTCCATGCCGCGATTGGCGCGGCGTTTCAGCAAGACAGCAGGCAGGTCGGCTGCGCCGGTGCCTGGCTGGTATTTTTTCAGGATGACGCCGGTGGCAACATCAATCTTCAAAATGAAAGGACCGTATTCATCCGATACCCAGACAGCGCCGCGTGCTGCATCATAGACGATGGATTCGGTATCGAGGCCATAGTCGCTGAATTTGGTTTTGCTGCTGGCATCAAATTTGGCAGCGTCATTCAAAGGCACTTCAGCAGAAGAACCCACTTTACCGGAAGCAATCGATAGACCGGAAGCATTGATGGTCGTGCTGAACTTGATAGCTGTACTGGATTTCAGGATGGCACCATCCTTGCCTATACTGATCAGGCCAAATGATGGTGTGAAGCTCGGGGATGGGAAGAATTTGGCATCGCTGGTGCCGGTGGCACCACTCGTCACCACGGAATTGGGTACTTTGGGGCCATCGCCGTTAGGGCCACGGTCGGTAATGCCATAAAATTCCAGTGAGCCATCAGCAGCCTTGCCTTTGAAGGACAGGCCAGAACCGTAGGAGGGCAAAAAGCCTTTCGGGAATTCTGCCTTGACTGCTGCATTCGTACCTTCATACGGCACGAAGAAACTGTCAGCAGCCTGCACCTGATAACGCGTGACGCTGGCGCTGATCGTGCCCAGGGCATTGGTCTGGCTGACAGTATCAACGACAGGAGTGTTCAGTCTGGAAGCCATGGTGTCTTCAAAATGTTCACGCACCAGCATGCGGCGATCTGCATCCACGGTGAGCTTTTGGTAATTCGCCGGCAGTTTGGCTAGGGTTGCCGTCATTGCCGTATTGAAGTTGGCAGCAGTGGCATTGAAATCCAGCGACTGGCCAGCGAGCGCAGTCTTTACTGTAGCAGGAATCTTGATGCCAGTTGCAACATCATTGTCTTCATCCAGCAATTGCAGGAACAGCAGGCGGTTAACCACGCTGTCATCCTTGACATTGCTGGAGTTTGCCAGTGTCAACGGTGTTGCGGTAGCTGCGCAAGGTGCAGAGCCCAGGGCGATGTTGCCGACAGTAAACGCCAGTGTGTCACCGGCGTTACAGCTAAAACCGCCTGTGGCAGATGTGCTGAGCTTGCTGCCGCCAGCGACGGAGTAATCCATGCCCTCCACTGCTGCATCCAGGAAGACGCCATTTACGGGAGTCGGTGTAGCTGGGGTAACTGCGGTATTGCTGTTACCGCCACAGGCAGCTAACAACAAGGACGCGCTCAGGCTGCTCAATAACAGGCTTCGATTCATTTGGTTTAACCTCGTAGTGATTTGCGTGAAAATTGTTTGCCGCGAATTTACTACTGGCATGTGACGCAGCTATGACACTACGGTCGTAATGCAAGGGTCATAATTGGCTTTTATAGTGTGCTCACCAAAATCCATGGAGTGCATATCATGATCAAGTCTGTTGTTCGTACCAGCATAGCCAGCATATTCAGTATCGCTTTGAGTTTGCTGCTGCCACTCAGTAATGCAGTCGCGGCCAGCAATATGGTGCCTGACTATGAGGTGAAGTTGCTGATGAACCCGAATGTTGTTCTGGATGCCGATCACAAACTCAAGAGCACAGTGCTTAGCACCTTTAGTATGCCGAGTTCGGTGACCAAGATGAATATCTTGTTCATGGACACCAATGCCAAGGACATTTACGGTAATACCTGGATAGCCAGAATACGCAAGACCGAAGGCGAAAGTGATTTTGAGCTGACCTACAAGAAGCGCTATGCCATAGACAACGGCAATATCACTGAGGCCCTGTATGAAGCCAATGCCGAAGGTTTTGACTCTACAGAAAAAAATTATGAAGCACAGGTTGAATGGGGCTATCAAAAGAAAACCCTGAGTATTTCCAACAGCAAGAAAGACAGCAAATCTGGTTACAGTGGGATGGACTTGCCATCGACCAGTGACTCCCGCAGCCTGCTCAAAAAGAATATTCCCGGCAAGATGGACAACTGGCTATATAGCGGCTGGGGCAAGTCCATGCTGGATAATTCGCGCAAGTACGGCCCGATACTGGCCAAGCGCTCAGTCGGTACATGGAGTGGTATAACCCTGTACATCGAAGTCTGGCCCATCCTGAACCAGGCTGGTACAGGCACTGACTATATCGTCGAAGCCTCGTTCAAGACCAAGAGTGCAGCTACAGCCTCCGTCAAGCATGATGAATTGCAGGCTTATCTGATTTCGCGTGGATGGTTTGTGGCAGAAGATTCGCTGAAGACCCAGCTCATCATGGATCGGTATTAAGACTCTTTAAGGCCTTGCCAGCGGGGCGTCAGTTGATGCGGCAAGGCAAACATATCGAGCACGCGTCCGACAGTGTGATCAACCATCTCTGCTATGCTTTGCGGACGGTGGTAAAAACCAGGCAGTGGCGGGAAGATGATGCCGCCCATTTCCGTGACGGCTGTCATATTGCGCAAGTGCGCCAGGTTGAAGGGTGTTTCTCGCACCATCAAGACGAGGCGGCGGCGCTCTTTCAAGACTACATCGGCAGCGCGGGTGATGAGGTTGTCGGACAAACCATGTGCGACCGCTGCCAGGGTTTTCATCGAGCAGGGCGCGATGACCATGCCGTCAGACAAGAATGAACCACTGGCAATGCTGGCACCGACATCGCGCACATTGTGGACGACATCTGCCATGGCTTCGACATCCTTGCGCTTCAAGTCCATTTCCTGATACAGGTTCAGCACGCCTGCTTCCGAAATCAGCAAATGGCTTTCAACGCCGGGGATATTACGCAAGACTTGTAGCAGCCGCACACCATAGATAGCACCTGTTGCACCGGTAATAGCAACAATCAGGCGCTTGCGGGCGGCGACTTCAGTCATGTCTTGCTTAGTCTTTCAACAAAGTCTGCAATTCGCCGCTGTCAAACATTTCATTCATGATGTCAGAGCCGCCAATGAATTCACCTTTGACATATAACTGCGGTACGGTAGGCCAGTTGGAAAAATCCTTAATACCCTGGCGCACTTCCGGGTCTTCCAGCACATTCACCGTGACCATGTTTTGCACGCCGCAGGTCTTCAACAGTTGAATTGCACGACCAGAAAAGCCGCATTGCGGGAATTGGGCAGTGCCCTTCATAAATAAAACGACAGGGTTTGCAGTAACAGTTTCTTTGATCCAGCTTTGTACGTCGCTCATGGCTATCTTCCTTGAATACTTGAATTACGAATACCTGCATTATAGTAGAAAGCCAAATACAGTGCCGCAGCACCGTATTTGGTTGTTGGAAACTTAATGCAAATCAATTTGCAGTTTCTGGCACCGTCAGCTAATAGTGTTACATTAAGCGCTTAATGTCCTAACTAGAGCCAAAAATGGCCATGTTGCTGGAGACCCGTATGCAAATGCGTGACACTGGAATTTCCTCTGGGCAAATATTGTCTGGCCCTGGCATAAGTTCTGCTTCATCTGCCCACATGATGATAGAACAGGCACATGAACGCTCCGCCGCCTATGGCTTGCCGCGCACGGCTGCGCCAGACTATGGCTCTTTGGGCAAGACTGATCTCAAGACCCTGCTGGAACAAAACCGGGTCTTGCATCAGCATGCTCTGCCCGTCATGGAAAACCTGTATGAGCAAATAATCAACACCCACAATATGGTCATCCTGACCGATGTGAACGGGCTCATCATTCACACCCTCGGCGATGCTGATTTCCTGGAAAAGGCGGATAGGGTGGCACTCAGCCCCGGTGTCGCCTGGTCAGAGCGTAGCAAGGGCACCAACGCCATAGGCACGGCCATTGCCGAAAAAACACCCACCATCGTCCATGCAGACCAGCATTATCTTGAAGCAAACAATTTTCTGACTTGCTCAGCCGCCCCTATCTTTGATGTCATGGGCAACGTCATTGGCGTGCTGGATGTGACGGGCGACCAGCATAATTTTCACAAGCACACCATGGCCCTGGTGCGCATGTCGGCGCAGATGATAGAAAACCAGTTGTTTGCCTCTTCTTTTCAGGATGCCATCAAACTCAGTTTTCATAGCCGCCCGGAGTTTTTGGGCACCCTGATGGAGGGCATCGCCTGCTTTGACAATGATGGCCGTTTTTTATCGGCCAGCCGCAGTGGATTGTTCCAGCTGGGTTTGCCACTATCTGCTTTGCAAACGCACACTTTCAGTTCCCTGTTTGGTTTGCCTGTATCAGCTTTGCATGAACACTACCGCACCGCGACACCGGGTTTGCTGACGCTGTGCCTGCACAATGGTGTGCGTGTGTATGCCAAAAGCCAGAGCCTCAAGCGTCCTTCAGCCGCTGCCAGGCATGTGCTGGACAATGCACGTGAACCGCAGTCGGTAGAAGTCAAATCCAAGCTATCGAGCCTGCATTATCTGGATACCGGTGATGAGCAACTTGCCCGTGCCATCGATAAACTCAAGCGTGTCATAGGGCGTGATATCTCGATACTGGTAACGGGTGAAACTGGCACTGGCAAGGAATTACTGGCCCAGGCTGTGCATAATGATTCACCGCGTAAATCCGGCCCCTTTGTCGCAGTGAATTGTGCATCCATACCAGAAACCCTGATTGAATCAGAACTGTTCGGCTATGAAGATGGCGCTTTCACTGGTGCACGCAAGAAAGGCAATGTCGGCAAGATCTTGCAGGCCAATGGTGGCACGCTATTTCTCGATGAAATCGGTGACATGCCACTGAATCTGCAAGCCCGTTTGCTGCGGGTCTTGCAGGAACGCATGGTGACACCACTGGGCAGCAGTAAGTCAATTCCCGTCAACCTGGCCCTGATCTGCGCCACCAACCGCAATTTACGCGAGATGATAGGCAAAGGCGAATTCCGTGATGACCTGTATTACCGTTTGAATGGTCTGGTAGTACGTCTGCCACCCTTGCGTGAACGCACAGACCTCGATGTCGTGATAGCCAAAGTCCTGGCGACAGAAAGCGAAGGAAGGCAATACAGGATAGCGCCTGCAGTCATGCAGTTATTTCATGCCCATGGCTGGCCAGGCAACTTCCGCCAGTTGACGAATCTCTTGCGTACGGCTATCGTCATGACGGATGCCGATATGGAAATCCGTCTCGACCATTTACCCGAGGATTTTCTGGAAGACACGGAAGTGGCATTTGCGCCAAAGGCCATCTCCAATGCTCAAACCACAGCGAGTCTCGATGCGCTGGAAATCGATGCAATACAACGAGCTCTGCAACTGCATCAGGGTAATGTATCTGCAGTGTCTAAGGCACTGGGCATATCGCGCAATACAATTTACCGCAAGCTGGCAGCTTTGAAGAGTGAATAGTTAAGATTGCGGGCCGTGCAAAACGGTCGTTCCCAGCAAATCATTTTCTTCATCCGTGAACAGCCGCGAGCGTGTCAGGAAACGCTTGCCCGTACCATTGTCGAGTGAAAACATGCCACCCATTCCCGCTACCACATCTATGATCAACTGCGTGTGCCGCCAGTATTCAAACTGATCACTGCCCATGTAAAACGGCGTGCCATCCAGGTCACCCAGATACACATCGGCATCGCCTATGCCATACTCATTCCTGGCATAACACAGCGGTGAACTGCCATCACAGCAACCGCCAGACTGGAAAAATAATAGCGGACCGTATTTAGTTTGCAGCGCGCTGATAAATTCCAGCGCTGTGGGAGTGGCGGTGACGCGGGCGGGGGTAGTGGTCATTTTTTTTCGGTTGTTTTACGTAAAGACCAAAAAGCTCAACACAGAGGCACAGAGACACAGAGAATAGCAAGAGAAGGCCAAAAAAATTATTGTATTCTAACTCTGTGTCTCTATAAAAGTAGAGACACAGAGACAAGTCTAAAAATCATCATTACAGGTTTTCTCTTGCCTTTCTCTGTGTCTCTGTGCCTCTGTGTTGAGTGGTCTTAAATGTCAATCAAAAGAACCCCATCGCATTCGGGTTATAGCTCACCAGCAGGTTTTTAGTCTGTTGATAATGATCCAGCATCATCTTGTGATTCTCGCGTCCTATGCCAGATTGTTTATAACCACCAAATGCAGCATGCGCTGGGTAGAGGTGGTAGCAATTGGTCCATACGCGGCCAGCTTCGATGGCACGGCCAACGCGGAAGGCGCGGGAGCCGTCGCGTGTCCACAAGCCAGCACCCAGGCCATACAGGGTATCGTTGGCGATAGAGATCGCTTCTTCTTCATCCTTGAAGGTGGTGACAGAAACAACTGGGCCAAAGATTTCTTCCTGGAAGATGCGCATTTTATTGTGACCCTGGAAGATGGTTGGCTTGACGTAATAGCCCTTGGCCAGATCGCCATCCAGCACATTTCTTTCTCCACCTATCAAGAGTTGCGCGCCTTCCTGTTTGCCTATGTCCAGATAGGACAGGATTTTTTCCAGTTGTTCCTGCGATGCCTGCGCACCTATCATGGTGGTGCTGTCGAGCGGGTTGCCCTGCTTGATGGCGGCTACGCGCTTGATGGCCCTGGCCATGAACTGGTCGTAGATGGATTCCTGTATCAGCACGCGTGAAGGGCAGGTGCAGACTTCACCCTGATTCAGGGCAAACATGGCAAAACCTTCCAGGCATTTGTCGAAGAAGGCATCGTCTTGCTCCAACACATCGGCAAAGAAAATATTCGGTGATTTGCCACCTAGTTCCAGCGTGACAGGGATGATGTTTTGCGAAGCATATTGCATGATCAGGCGGCCAGTACCAGTTTCGCCCGTGAAGGCAATCTTGGCGATGCGCTTGCTGGATGCCAGTGGCTTGCCTGCTTCCAGACCAAAGCCATTGACGATATTCAAGACACCAGGTGGCAACAGGTCCTTGATAAGATCAATCAAGACCATGATGGATGCAGGGGTTTGCTCAGCTGGTTTCAGGACGATGCAATTGCCCGCGGCCAGTGCTGGTGCCATCTTCCACACAGCCATCAGGATAGGGAAGTTCCATGGAATAATCTGGCCAACCACGCCCAGCGGTTCATGGAAATGATATGCATAAGTCTGGTCATCAATTTGTGCGACTGAACCTTCCTGCGCCCGTATGCAACCAGCAAAATAACGGAAGTGATCGATGGCAAGAGGAATATCCGCCGCCATGGTCTCGCGTATGGGTTTGCCATTGTCTATGGTCTCTGCGGTGGCCAGCAGGCTCAGATTGGCTTCCATGCGGTCAGCAATTTTATTCAGGATGTTCGAACGTTCAGCCAGTGAGGTTTTCCCCCAGGCTTTCTTGGCTGCATGGGCTGCATCCAGAGCCAGTTCCACGTCTTCTGCGGTTGAACGTGCCACTTCGCAAAATGCCTGGCCGATGACGGGGCTGATGTTTTCGAAATATTCACCTTTGACCGGGGCCACAAATTTGCCGCCTATGAAATTGTCGTAGCGTTTGGCGAAAGGATTGCTGATACCGAGTTTGCTGATGTCTGCCATGTTCATGATGGTGGTCTCCGTTGTTTATTAGATGGTGTGCATGTGATGCAACACAGGGATAACAACGCAAACGGCGTGCCATGTTGAAAATTTTTTCCTGACGGGAAAATACAGTGGATGCTGGCTAGAGAGGGGGAGGCGCAGGGGGGACTAATGCTGCTGGTGGTGGATTGGCTGACAGGGAGGATGTCAACAATCCGGGTGTCACATTATTTCGCAACATTGGTCAGACTGTCACAATTTGGGACAGTCTGATCACTAGGCTTATTGCTTACTTTTTACTTAGCCACGCAATTTCGCAAACGCCGCAGCCATGGCATTACCAGCAGGTGCTGGTGCCTGAGCTTGTGAGCGATGTTGATTGAGGCGTTTGGCATCGTTGCGGTCACCACGTTGTTCAGGTTTGCTGCCTGCTACAGGTGCTGCATCTGTCAGGCGCATGGTCAGGGCGATACGCTGGCGTTTGACATCGACTTCCAGCACTTTCACTTTGACGACCTGACCAGCCTTGACCACGGTATGCGGGTCTTTGACGAAGGTGTTGGACAAGGCAGAGATATGTACCAGACCATCCTGATGTACGCCGATATCAACGAAAGCGCCAAAGGCGGCGACGTTGGTGACTACGCCTTCCAAAATCATGTCAGGGCGCAAGTCCTTGATTTCTTCAACGCCGTCCTTGAAGGTGGCTGTGGTGAATTCTGGGCGTGGGTCACGGCCTGGTTTTTCCAGTTCGCCGATGATGTCGGTGATGGTAGGTACGCCGAATTTTTCATCGGCATATTTGGCTGGGTTCAAGGACTTCAGCAAGCCAGCGTCGCCGATTACACCTTTTATATCCTTCTTGATATCAGCCAGGATTTTTTCTACCAGCGGATACGATTCAGGGTGGACTGCAGACGCATCCAGCGGGTTGCTGCCGTTCATGATGCGCAAGAAACCGGCTGCCTGTTCGAAGGTCTTATCACCCAGGCGAGGTACTGCGCGCAGGTCAGAGCGTGAACTGAACATGCCCTTGGCATCGCGGAAATTGACGATGCTTTGCGCCACGCTCGATGACAAACCAGAGACACGTGCCAGCAAGGGGGCAGAGGCAGTATTCACATCGACACCCACCGCATTCACACAATCCTCGACGACTGCATCGAGTGAACGTGCCAGTTGTGACTGGCTGACATCATGCTGGTATTGACCGACGCCTATGGATTTAGGATCAATCTTCACCAGTTCTGCCAATGGATCTTGCAGGCGACGTGCAATCGATACCGCACCACGGATAGAGACATCCAGGTCAGGCAATTCTTTGGAAGCAAATTCAGAGGCAGAATACACTGACGCCCCTGCTTCAGAGACCACGATCTTGGTCAGCTTGAGTTCAGGCTTGAGCTTGATCAAATCGCCTGCCAGCTTGTCGGTTTCACGCGAAGCTGTACCATTACCGATGGAGATCAGCGAGACATTATGCTTGGCCGCCAGTTGCGCCAGGACATGCAGCGAACCATCCCAGTCATTGCGTGGCTGATGCGGGTAGATCGTCGCATATTCAACCACCTTGCCGGTCGCATCTACGATCGCTACCTTGACACCGGTACGCAGGCCAGGATCAAGACCCATTGTGGCGCGTGGGCCGGCAGGTGCTGCCAGCAACAGGGCTTTCAGGTTGCGGGCAAATACATTGATGGCTTCGATTTCTGCTGTTTCGCGCAGCTTGCCCATCAATTCTGTATCCAGATGCATGAAGACTTTCACGCGCCAGGCCCAGCGTACAGTATCCACCAGCCATTTGTCGGCAGGGCGGTCTTTTTGGCTCACGCCAAAGCGGGCAGCGATGCGGCTTTCGCATGGGTTGAGTGGCGCATCCCATTTTGGTTTTTCTTCTTCGCTGTCCAGACGCAGGGTCACGGTCAGCATTTCTTCGCGACGGCCACGGAACAGGGCCAGGGCGCGGTGGGAAGGGATGGTGCCCAGGGTTTCTGAATAGTCGAAGTAGTCGGCGAATTTTTCACCGGCTTCTTCTTTGCCGGCAACGACCTTGGATTCGACGATGCCGTGGTCATTCAGGTATTCGCGCAGGGCTTGCAACAGCGTCGCATCTTCGGCAAAGCGTTCCATCAAAATCTGACGCGCACCATCGAGGGCGGCTTTGACATCTGCTACACCAGGGTTGTCGCCGTTGTCGGTAGTAAACGCGGGCTTCAGGTAATTTGCTGCCTCCGTGTCCGGGTTCAGCATGGGGTCAGCCAACAAGGCATCGGCCAGTGGTAACAGGCCAGCCTCAACAGCAATTTGGGCTTTGGTGCGACGCTTGGGTTTGTACGGCAGGTACAGATCTTCCAGGCGGGTTTTGTCTTCTGCATGGGTAATGGCATCCAGCAATGCTGGTGTCATCTTGCCCTGTTCTTCTATGGACGCGATGATGGCAGTGCGGCGGTCCTCCAGCTCGCGCAGGTAACGCAGGCGCTCTTCCAGCAGGCGCAACTGGATATCATCCAGGCCACCAGTCACTTCTTTACGGTAACGGGCGATAAACGGAACGGTTGCACCTTCGTCCAGCAAGGCAACAGCAGCGGCAACCTGAACCGGCTTGGCAGCCAGCTCTACGGCAAGTCTTTGTTCAATCGAAGGCAACATAAATCCAGAATCCAGACATAAAAAAAGCAATCAAGGCGCAGATGATACGCAATTTGTGACTTTGCGCCAGTCTTGACAGGGTAGGCGACTAAGGTTAAAAGATAAAAATTGCTAAAAATGCATATAAAATTGGCTCGATGGCGGTATTGATTATGCTATTAAGCGTTTATTTATCAACTACTTATCGCTGTCTTCAGATTTCTGGCTTCACTTACCAAGTTTTACAGGAAGATAGTTTTGCTAATGCTAAAGTTAGGAATATTGCCGTTTGTTTTGTTATTTCTCTCAAAAAACCATGAAAAATCAGTTTCCTTTTTCCATACTGCCCTGTTCTCGCCTGGTAATCGCCGCCACTTTGTTTTCTTCAGCTTCAGTCGTATTTGCGGTGGAAGATTGTGAAATTAATAAAGAGTCAGTTAATCCTGCCAATGGCAGCACCACTGCAGGCAAGACCGGTATCATGAAATGTGTGGACCGGGATACCGGCAAACTGGTACGCGAGCAGGAATTGCGCGCAGGCGTAAACATCGGCTTGGTGCGTTTTTACCGTGATGGCGTATTACTGAAGGAATATAGCGTCAATGAACGCGGCAATAGCCATGGAAAATTGCGTGAATTTGCACCGAACGGGCAAGTGCTGCGTGAAGAGAATAATGAGAATGGCAGTGTGCGGGGCTTGCTGCGTGAATGGTATCCCAATGGTGTGCTCAAGCGAGTTGCTTTTATCGGTGACAATCCCAAAGAAAAAGCCGCCGTCAGGTACACCCCGGACAAGCAGTTAAGTGAAATTGAATGTGGTGAAAAGGCTATGCTGGCACCGCATGCAAATGATGCGGTACTGTGCGGTTTTCAGGGCAAGCCATCGCAGGTGCAGTTGTTTTCCGACAGTGGCCGTTTGCGCAGTCAGTTCACTTTGTTGGCTGGTGTCAGCCAGCAAGCAAGTTATTTCCACGAGAATGGCAAGCCTGAAACAGTGGAGGTGTTTGGTGCCAAACAAAAGACACGCAAGCAATATTCCGACAAAGGTGTACTGCGCAAAGAGACAGTCTGGAATACGGCAGAAAAACCTGTCGTCATCGAGCGAGAAGTTGAATATCATGAGAGCGGTTCAAAAGTGCGGGAGCAGCTTTTCGCCATGACAGACAAGGATGGCCGCAGACAAAACAAGCTGGTATCTGATGCCAGTTTTTATCTGAATGGCCAGGCCAAACGCAGTGAGAAATTTACGACAGAAGGCAAGGACGACATCAAGGAAGTGCGCAATTATTTCGATGACGGGAAAATGGCTAGCCTCGAGCGTTATGTGTACGAGGGACGTTATCGTGAACGTCCGCTAGGAGTGCATCAAAGTTTTGCGCAAAATGGCAAACTGGTACGCGAATCCCATTACGATGAGCGTGGCCGCATACAGCGCGAACGGACCTGGGATGAGAGTGGCAAACAATTGACTGATGATATGCTCTATGAAGACGGTTCTCGCAAGGCATACACAAAGTGAGTCAGGCGACTTTCTTACCTGAAATGAGGCTCTAATGGAATTGTTATTCGTCAGCATTGCCGCTGGTATTTTGTTGTTGATTGTGATTCTGTTTCAACTGGCTCTGGCGTGCGGTGCACCCTGGGGCAGCATTGCCATGGGCGGAAAATACCCCGGTAGATTTCCAAATCACATGCGGATTGCTGCCCTGCTGCAGTCGTTATTGCTGGTATTGATCGGTGTGATTATTTTTACCCGTGCCGGCATTATTCTTTCCGCTTATCTGGATTGGTCGCGCATGGCGATTTGGGGTGTCGTTGCTTACTCGCTGGTTGGCAGCATTTTGAATTTGATCACACCCAGCAAGTGGGAGCGCAGAATCTGGGCCCCTGTTGTTCTGGCATTGCTGGTATGTAGTTCTGTCGTCGCATTGTCAGCATGAAATTGCATTTGCAGTTCTGTCATTGCAGATATCTGCGATGCATGCTGGCTTTAATGCAGTGTTTTTGTTGGCCTGGTATCAGTGCGGCTGACTCAGGAAAATTTCAGCAAACACCTGTTTATTTGCATGAGTTCCGGTTTGGAGATGGTGGTAAGGCCATTTACTACCATCTCGAGAAAAAGCCCTGGCAACATGAGTCTGGTAGCAAGAATCTGGCGAACCTGATCTTTGTGATTTCAGGATCAGATTGCATCAGCATGGGGCAGTTCCTGCCGCAATATTTTTCTGGTTTTGAGGGCGAGTCTGGGCCTACGCAGATTTTCATCCTGCACAAGCGCCATATTCTGCCTGCATCCAATGGCAAGGCATGTGGTGATGCCTATGTTCGTGCTGATCATCCTTCGCGCTGGCAGGCAGACCACATGGAATTCATGCGTGCGCAACTGGCTGCATTGAAAGAAGCTGGCAAGAAACCAAAACGTGTCGTTATTTTTGGTATTTCCGAGGGCGCAGAAATGGCGCCCATACTGGCAAGGCAATTGTCCGCCACACATCTGGTATTGCTATCGCACGCAGGGATGAATGCGCTGGATGTGTATGCCGCGTTGGCCCGTCAGCACGCCTATATGCAAGTCGCCTGGCAGCAGTTGCAAACGGGTTTGCAGCGAAAACCAGATGATCCCGACGCGGGCTTGTTGCATGGTCGCAGTTGGCGATATTGGTCAGAGATAGGTCGTATCTCGCAAACAGACAATCTGTTGGAGCTGGACAAGCCGATACTGTTAGGACTAGGGGAAGCTGATCCGGTTATTCCGGGCAAGGCTATTGCTCATTTGCAACAGCAGTTTCAGGCGGCAGGAAAAACTATCGATATACGTCGTTTCCCCGGGGCAGGTCATAGTCTTGTGAGTGATGATAAAAACTATTTGCCTGATTTTATGCATCAGATAGATAATTGGTTATTGGACGCCAAGTGATGGTGACTTTTGCAAAATAAGTGCTGTAGAACACATACATATCCAAACAGTATTATTTTTCCGCGATTCCATTACAACTAGTTACAAGAACTTTGATTTTGTAGCAGTTAATTCCATGACAAAAATGCAAAGCCTTACTATACTTGTTGGCTGTGCTTATGTATGGATAATTCCCTGCCTTCGTTTTGCATTTCCTTTTACTGTTGTTCACCCATAATGATAACCATGCGCCTCTCGACTCTCTCTTATACGCCTATTGTAGCTGCACTGCTGCTGACAGGCTGCGTGACTACGCAAACACACGACAGCAAGGTTGCGGCCTCGCTCTCGGTTGCAAAATCCGGACAGATTGATGAAGCGATCAGACAGGTTGAAGCGCAAACGCAAGGCAACAATAAAACAGATTTGCTGTTGAATCTGGAAAAAGGCGAATTGATGCGCATAGGCAAGCGTTACAAGGACAGTCTCGATGCCTTTGAAGTGGCAGATACCAAGGTGAAAATTTGGGAAGAGACGGCCAAATCTTCTCCGCAAAAATTGATGGGGCAGATCGGTGCCACCATCATGGGTGATGCCAGTCGTGATTATGAAGGTCAGGATTATGAAAAAGTCATGCTGACTACACGCATGGCAATGGATCGCCTGAACCTGGGTGACCTCGACACGGCGCGTGTCGATATCAAACGTACCCATGAACGCGAAGCCGTCATCGCAGAGTTCCGCTCCAAAGAAACAGCGGAAGCCGAAAAAGAGGCCAAAGACAAGGGCGTGGCTTCGACAGGCAAGGAATTGAATGGTTATCCTGTGGAAACACTGAACGACCCCGAAGTCCTGAAACTGAAAAACGGCTATCAGAATGCCCTCAGTCATTATCTCGCCGGATTTGTTTATGAAGCACTGAATGAACCTGGCCTGGCAGCGCCTGGATATCGCAAGGCGATTGAATTGCGCCCGGACTTACCAGTGCTGGAAGATGGCTTGAAAGGCCTGGATCAACGTACTAGTTTCCGCCGCAAAAAAGGCGTGACAGATGTCCTGTTCGTGATTGAGGCTGGTAATTCACCTGCACGTCAATCCAAGAAAATTGCTTTTCCCGTGCCAACGGGCCGTGGTCTGGTGACGATTTCTTTTGCCTTCCCAGTGATATATCCAGATCCGAATGCACCAGTGATCAATAGTATTCGTGTCGGTAATCAGGTATTGCCTACGGCACTGGTGACAGACTTCAATGTCATGGCGCGTAAAGCCCTGAAGGATGAACTGCCTGGTATTTACACACGTGCAGCGATACGTGCTGTGACCAAAGGCCTGGTCCAGGATCAGGTGAATAAGAATTTTGGTCCGCTGGCTGGTCTGGCTGCCAATCTGGCAGTTGCTGCGACAGAAAGCCCGGCAGATGATCGTATGTGGCGTACTCTGCCAGATCGCGTATTTGTGGCCCGCGCATTCTTGCCACCAGGCGACTATGACTTGAATTTTGGTAATCGTGGTGATGTCAGTAAAATCACCGTGGATGGCCGCTACATGGTTGTGCCTGTGCGTGTTTATCAGGATAAAACCTATCTGGGTGACCTGGCAAAATTCGGTAGTGTGACGCCTGTGGCACAATTGGAGGCTGAGCCGGAAGTCAAAGCGGTAGCACCTAAGTCAACTGGCAAGTCCAAACCAGTGGCCAAAGCAAAAACAGTGACAAAAACGACTGCTACTGGTACGACCACGACAACAAGCACCAAATAGGTTTGTCAGCACCAAATCCAACTGATATTAGAGGGTATATGAAACAGATTTCCAAACAATTTGCCGCATGCGCTGCCCTGGTCGCCGCCTGTATCGCAGCTCCAGTCATGGCTGATACCATACCAAATGCATCTTCTCCTGGTATCGCCTCGAAATTGATCGTGCGTGGCACACTGGAAGGTGTGCAAGTGACGGATCTGCGTTCGCAGCGCAAAAATGATGTCATGGTAGTGCAGGCAGAGACCGTCAATCTGACCAACTACGATGTCCGTATCTATTATCGTTTTCGCTGGACCGATGCTGCCGGCATGCAAGTCGGCGATGGTGAAGTCTGGAAGCCATTGATGATACTGGGTCAACAAAGCCAGTTCATCAAAGGCACAGCCTATGGCCCGCAAGCGACGGATTTCAAGATCGAAATGAGTGCAGAGCCACGCTAATCGACAATAACAGTAACAAGATTATTTTTACGGAGTACATATGAAACGCATTTCCTCATTATCCAAAAGCTGCGCCCTGGTGGTGTTGCTCGGCCTGACACTTACTGCCTGCCAGACCAGGCTGTCCCAACCTACGGTCAGCCTGGCTCGCCAGACTACGTATGGTGATAACAAGGCAGTAGAAACTGTCACCAATGAGTTTGGTTCCACCGACTTGCAAATGATCGCCGAAAAAATGGTTGGTTCCCTGCTGGAAGATCCGGTGCTGGCAAATCGCCCGACCATGACTTTGGCTGGTGTACGCAACAAGACCAGCGAATACATCGATACCAAATCCATCATGAACAGTATTCAGACTGCATTGGTGAAAAGCCGCAAGGTGAAATTCACCCGTAGTGCAGATGAAATGCAACAAGGTGTCGATGAATTGCAACGCCAGAATCAAAGCGGTTTGTATAAAGCCCAGGGTAAGGCAAAGATTGGCAACATGGCGGCAGCCAAATATTCTCTGGAAGGTGAAATTGTTTCCATCGTTAAGCAAAATGCCAACACCAAAGACGTGTTCTACAAAATGACCTTGAAACTGTATGACGTTGAAGAAGGCTCCATCGAATGGCAAGACGAAAAAGAAATTCGTAAAACTTCCAAGCGCTAATCCTTAAAAGGGAAATACGATGTTGAATCTTAAAAAACTGATGGCAGGTTTGTTCTGCTCTGCAGCGGCATTCAGTGCCTATGCATCAGAACCAAAAATTGCCGTGACCGATCTGACTTATGAAGAAAAAGTCAGCGAATATTTCCGCGTGGTGTCTGCTTCCAGCAAGAGTAGCGTCAAGGGAAGTTATAGCGAGCGTGAAACCGACCGCAGCTACTCGCAGCGTGGCAATATCAACGCCAAGAGCGAAAGCAATTACTACGAGGCAGAAGGTTTTTATACCTATATTGACCGTGGCGAATTGAAAACCTATACGGCTGACCTGAAGGGTGCCTTGATCAAGGGCGGCGGTGTTCGCCTGGTGCAAGCGCGTCCTTACGTCGGCAAGCCCATGGAAAAAATTTACGACATCATCGGTCGTATCAAACAGGGCATGTATCCAGGTGCTGACTACGTCTTGTTTGGCACAGTCAGTAATATCCAGTTCCGCCAGGAAAGCAATCAACTACAATACGGCAATTCAATGACAGCCAGTTTGTCGCTGGACCTGGTTGCTGATTTCAGTCTCATCAACACCAAGACTTATGAAATCAAGGCAGCTTTCAGTGCCAGTGGTTCTGGCGTTGATACCAAGATCATCAGCCGTGCTGGTGACCGTGTTGTCTTCAATCGTGGCAAAGTGATGCAAGAAACATCTCGTAGTCTGGCTGATGCGGCCTACGATGAAATTCTTGTGCAGTTTGGTGCACCGCGTGGTGCCAACCGTGGCCAGAATGTCCGTATCCAGGGACAGCCAGTCGTTCCAGTGCAAAACACCGAGCCTGTGACCGTGTACAGATAGTTTTACAGGCTTCATAAAATGGCTGACACCTCGTGTCAGCCATTTTTTTTGTCCACTGTTCTGTGCTACATGCGTCCTGTCGGCCATGCATCAGGCATGGAAAGGTGAATTAATGTTGAAGTCTGGATTATTGCCGTCAACTTGCATTAAGATTTAATAACGTTAAATTTTTGCTATGTATGGTGGCACATGAGTGCAAACTACTTACCCATCTTTTCCAGGAATTTCCACTTGGAGCCAGTGGGCTATAACAGTGGAATCGAGAGTGAAGGAGAGGGTGCCGTCGAATCAGGGCAAGGAAAGCGTAATTGCCATGCTAACGATAGCGCAGCCAATGAGAGCATTTGCAAGACTGCCATGATTGTCACGCATATGGCAGGCAAGCCGATTTTCCACCGTTACTTTGTACTAGTGCCATGTCTAAGCCCGCACAGCGCGTGTTGATCGTATGCCACGCATTTTGGGAGGGGCTATCCCGTCTGCCCTATGTCCTGCATCAGACTGGTTGTGAAATCAGCGTATTTGGGCCACCCAAAAACTATGTGTCACGATCAAAATTTATCCGGCATCGTTTCTATTCCTCCAAGGAAATTGAGACGGCAATGGATCAGTTGCAGCAACACTTAAATCAGGTGGCAGAACCCTATGATTTCGTGTTGATTGGCGATGATCCCGTTTTGTATGCACTTGAGCGTCGGCGTGAAGAAACCTGGGTAAAGGAGATTTTCCCCAGTCGCGCAGGTTTGGCAGGAATGGATTTCATTACCTCAAAGGCGAGTTTCATACAGCGCTGCCAACAGGAGCAAATTGCCGTACCGGATTTCGAGATATGCCAGGACAAACCGTCTTTGCGCGCGGCGGCGACCCATTTGGGGTATCCGTTAGTGATCAAGGAGGCGCAGGGATATGCTGGGTTGACAGTGAGCATCGTTGCCGATCAGCAAAACCTTGACCTATACCCGCTGGATATGCCGGTCATCGCGCAGCGTTTTGTCGCGGGCCGCCTGGGGAGTGCGACAGTCTTCTACAAGAATGGACAATTACTTGCCTGGTTTTCTTATTACCGAGTCCGAACATGGGGCGCTTTGGGACCATCGGCCGCGATAGAATTCTGCCATTTTCCTGAGCTGCAACAAATCCTGGAGAAACTGGGGCGCTTATCTGGGTTTCATGGTGCATGCGGCGCTGACTTTATTCAAGACGACAAGTCGGGCAGGCTGGTGTTGCTGGAGCAAAATTTTCGCCCTACACTGACGGTGGGACTAGGTCTGCACGCAGGTGTGGACAGTGTGGCTGCGTTGGCCGGCATACTGGGAATTGCGGGCTCGTCGCAAACAGATTTCCGCCAGGATGCCTCGGTGAGCAAGTTGCTCCCACTATTTCCGCAAGATGTATTCAGAGCGATAGAAGCAAGGGACTGGCGAGGACTATTGGCGTGGTGTACGCATGTTAGCTGGTGGCGGGAAATGAACTGGCGCGAATCCAAACTTTTTCTGTTTAATTGGCGCCAGATCATACGTCGTCTTCTTTCCAGTCAGGCTCGTCCGCTTCGGTGATCAAGCTTCAGGCGCAATATCGACTTTATACAAATTCTTGCCATCGATATCGTGCAAGGAAACGGTCATCGCCTTGGTCCTGGCATCGATTTTTGCGATACCAAAAAATTGCAGCAGTTCTGTAGGCGGCCGGTTTTGCTTCATGCCCTTCGGTACGCTGACATATTTCACATCTGGGCCAAAGGTCCGGTCAATTTCGTTAGGGCCAAAAGTGCCTGCATTCAACGGGCCACCGACAAATTCCCAAAAGGGCTTGAAGTCGGTGAAGCTGGCTTTGTCTGGTGAGTAAAAAGTCGCAGCCGCATAGTGAACGTCTGCGGTCACCCAGACGACATTCTTGATATTGTGCCGCTTGATGAACCTCAGTATCTCGGCAATTTCCAGTTCCCGTCCCAGTGGTTTGCCATGCTCGCCATTGGCCCAGGCTTCAGAATTGCCTTTGGGCACATCAGGGTTGAGGTCAGGCACGATGATGGAAATAGGCATATCACTGGCGATGACTTTCCAGGTTGAGCGTGAGCGCAACAATGCCTGCTTTAGCCATTGCAATTGAGGCTTGCCCAGGAAGCTTGCATCCTCATTCAAACTGCTTTGCAGATTCGGCGTATTCTTGCCGCGATAGCTGCGCTCATCCAGCATGAACACTTCCAGTAAGGGGCCGTAACTGAACATGCGGTAGATGCGGTCGGGATCATGCTGGTCTATGCGATAAGGATTGTATTCAAACATGGCGCGACGCGCGTTCGCCGCCAGGGTATTCAAGTCGCGTTGCTGGTAACGTTTTTCTGCTTCGCCTATCTGTTGGCCGGGATACCAGTTATTGCGCACTTCATGATCATCCCATTGCACCAGGAAAGGCACTTCCGCAGCAAAGCGGCGCTTGTTGGCATCCAGGAAGTTATAGGCAAAGTTGCCGCGATACTCGTCCAGGGTTTCTGCCACTTTGGCCTTGGCTGGCGTGACGATATTATTCCAGAGGCTGCCATCCTCCAGTTTGACTTGTGCCTGTATTGGGCCGTCGGCATAAATCTGGTCGCCGGAGTGGATAAAGAAATCAGGCTGGAAACGTCGCATGCTTTCATAAATGCGGTAGCCGCCAAAGGCTTCATTGATACCCCAGCCCTGGCCAGCTTCGTCACCAGAAAACGCAAATGTGATGTCACGCTCTGTGCCGCCGGGTAACAACAAACTGCCTTGCACTACTTCACTGCTGGCCGAAGGGTTTTGCAAATCCTGGAAACGTACGCGGTAAAAGGTACGCTGACCGGCAGGCAAGTCGCTGAGATCTACGCGCGCAGTGTAATCGCTGCTGGGAAGTGCCAGCGGACCACTGATGCTGTGGGAATTCTTGAATGACTCATTATTGGCATATTCGACCAGCATGCGGGCTGGTCTGTCGGTGCGGCTCCAGATGATGGCCTTGTCTTTATTAATGTCACCACTCATGACGCCACAAGGTATTTGCGGCCGCGACTTGTCGGCGGTGATGATGGCAGGAGCGCTGTTTTGAGCGCGTACAAACCTGGGCAGGGCCGCTCCGGCAATCAGTGCACCAGCGCCAGTGGTGGCATGACACAGAAAGCGGCGACGTTGCTGATGGCTCTTGTTTGATTCATGATCGTTTGACATGGCTATCCCGAACAATGGCTTTAGAAGTGACGTATTCTAAAGTGCCAGTATGACCAAGCTATGTCAATCCATTCAGCTAGCCAGCGCTATCAATGTCGCAGTCTCGTCATCACTTCTGTTTTTGCGGAAATCGATGACAGTGATCACTGTTGTCACCAGCATACCCAAGGGGAGCAGGCAGGCGCAAAGCATGATGATTCAGTTCAGATAAGGGGTGCGGGCCAGTATTCCTTGGTAGGGTGTGAATGGATGCTCGTTGGTGCTGCCTGCGTGGCTGGACTGATCATGAATATTGACCATTAACACTGTCAAGTCGTTCACCAGATGGGGGTGACTGCTGTTGTTATTCTCTGCGGGTGATGCGGTTGTTGCTGGCGGTAGCATTGCAAAGGCATGCGAGGCCAGAAACAAGTTCGTGACCAGACAGAGTAGTTGAAAGCAAGTGCGGATATGTCGATTGATGTCCATGGCATTTTTTGTGTATGGATACTAAATAGGACTTACGAAAAACCGCCCCAGCAGCGTTGCAGCTCCTAGCCGTGCTAAAGCGCTGTCTTCGTTGCTGACGCCTTGCTGGGACAATTTTGCGTAAGTCTATTAAAAAAACTGCCTGCCACTCGCAAGGCGAAAAGGCTGGCAGCAAAAGGGTGGGATATTCTGGCCGTGGCGGAAACTGATCAGTCGATTTTCCAGACGTATTGCACCTTGGTCCAGCTTTGTTGCGCCACGCCGTCTATCGTGCCTGGTGTGAAACGGCATAGCGACAAGGCCTGGCTGGCAGCTCTGTCGAGTGCGCGATAGCCACTGCTTTCAAGGGTTTTGGTTTCGATAACCTTGCCATCGGTGCCTATCAGCATCGATAAAGTCACGGTGCCGGTTTCGCCAGTGCGTATGGAACTGCCCGGGTAGGCCGGTTTGTCGCAGGCATTCAGGTTGATGACTGCAGCGACATGGATGGGATTTTTTGGAACCGCTACAGCGGCCACTACTGTACCGTCCAAGGTGCCGCCCACTGTGCTTTTTCCGGTATCTTTTATACCAGTCTCGGTACTTGTAAGACCACTTTCATCTAGATTTTTCGGAAAACCTGAGGGGGGCTCCGGGACTATCAGCGGAGGATTTATCGGATTTTCCAGTTTGGTATCAAATTCAGGTGGTGGAATCTTTTCTTTTTCCACGGGCTTTTCGATCTGACTTATTTGGATTGGGCCTTCTGTTTTTGAGGTGATCTTAATCTTCATGCTACTCAGCAATACAGCAAGCAAAGCCACATGCAGCAAGGCGACGACACCCAAACGTGACATGCGCTGCAGGGGGTGTTGTTGGTTTTGTGTGAATTCCATATTGTTCTCCAGGTTTGGGGTCAGGCCAGTTACGGTCTTTCCGTAACTGGGACTAGCTGGGATAAGCAACATGCATTTCCATCCTTTTATAGTTTCAGGAAGTTGAAAATGATATTTGCGTGCAATCCATGTGCTTTAAGATAGCAATAAATATGTCACTTGAAAAGTATTATTAATTATTTTTCTTGGAAATTTGACTTCTTGTACATGGCAGGCATGGCTTTTTTCGGATAAGTTCAGGAAGATAAATAGTTTTGGCATGAAGATCATGCTGCCAAATATCAGTCTTAGGGAGAATGGGCGCCGTGCTTGCTGGCAATTTATAGCCCCAAAGTTGGCAGAATCAATGACAATGATGTGATTGCTAGTAAAAAGTATTATCATTGCACCTAAAAGGTAAATTGATTTGCTAATCTATAGGGTGTTGTAATGATGCAAAATGGCATAAGGGTATTGCTGGCGGATGATCATCCCATCGTGATGACAGGTTTTGCCATGTCTCTCAATAATCTGGGTATCAAGGTGCTGGGGCAGGCCAAAACGCCGCAAGAGGCATTTGAGCAATATGCTGCCTTGCAGCCAGACGTGGTAATACTGGACATACGCTTTGGAGCAGACTTGACGGGCCTGGATGTCGCCCGCGATATTCTGGCGCAATATGCCGATGCCAGGATTATTTTCCTCAGTCAGTTTGATCAGGATGCATTGATCAAGGAGGCTTACCGCCTGGGAGCAAAGGCCTTTGTGACCAAGGATTGTGATCCAGCAGATCTGGCGACCGCGGTGCAGCGTGCCCACCAGGGTGAATTGTATTTCTTGCCGCAGATCGCTGAGCGGCTGGCAAATTTATCAGTGCGCGGTGATGAGTCGCCACAATCGCTGCTCAATGAGCGTGATCTGGAAATTTTCAAGCTCATGGCAGAAGGTCTGACCAATGCCGAGATCGCCGAAAGACTGGATTTGTCCTTGAAGACCATCAGCAATGTCAGTCAAACCATCAAGGAAAAACTGGGCGTACACCGTCCTGCCTATATTACCAAGCTGGCAGTCAAACATGGCCTGATTGCGCCATGATGCAGTTGAAGGTACAGGCAAGCTTGCAGACTAACGCGCAGGCAGAGGCGCAATGAACTTGTCTGCGCTACTCTGGCGCAACTGGAATTTGCGCTCGCGCCTCTTGCTGATCATCTTGCTGCCAGTGATTTATATGTTTTGTTCCATGGTCTGGTACACCTACCATTCCAGACTGGAAGAAGGCAAAGGCGAGTTGGCAGAGCGCGCCTATGTGGTATCGACTGCACTGGCAGAAAGTGTGGAATACAATCTGCTGACCAGGAACCTGGCCGGGCTGAAAAGCACCATGACCGATGTCATGCTGTCAGATCGCAGCATCTACAGAATTGATGTGCTTGATGCTGACAGGACTCATGTTTTGCATGTTATTTCTTCTGAAAAAGCCCTCAGCACGGAACGCTTTGTCGAAGTTCCGGTCAGACGTCAACTGGTGTGGGTTAATTTGCTTAACGATGCACAAAATGTCAGGGCAGATGGTTTGGCGCTGGATGCAGGCAAGGCCGATGGAAAAAATGCCGCAAAAAATGCCAGTTTACTGGGCTATGTCAGAGTCACCATGACGGCTACGCGCATGCTGGCCAGGCATAGTCAGCGTTTCATGTTTGAGCTGGCCATCAGTGCGCTGGCCTTGTTTGTAAGTGCCGTGCTGGCCGTCTACTTGTCGCTGAGTTTGACGCATCCCTTGCAGATGGCGATAGAAACCCTGCGCGAAATACGGGAGGGTGATTATTCCAGTACACTGGAAGTGACTACCGGTGGAGAGATAGGTGATTTGCAGACTTCCATCAATGCCATGTCGGTCAGCCTGCAGCAAGCCAAGCAAGACCTGGAAAACAAGGTACAGGAAAGAACGCAGGACTTGATGGCATCACGCAACGAAGCCTTGAAAGCCAATGCAGAAAAACGCAAGCTGATACAAAAAGTGCATAGCATAGTGGAAGATGAACGCAAAAGCATTGCCATAGAAATTCATGATGAACTGAATGCTTCACTGATTGCCGCCAGACTAGAGGCACAGCGCATACAACACCTGGCCGCACAGATAGAAACGAGCGAAGTCAATGGTGAAGCCGCAGGCGAAATTCAGGAGCGCGCCAAAGCCATCACCAGGATGACTCTGGATTTATATGCAAATGGCCGTAATCTGGTCAGGCGCCTGCGCCCTGAAGTGCTGGACATGCTGGGTTTGCAGGGAGCTGTGGAAGATATGCTCAGGCATTACAACAGCAATGCACAAGGCTGCCAGTTTCATTTTGATAGCGAAGGTGATTTTTCAGGGCTCGATAGCGGCCTGGCGATTTCAGTCTACCGCATCATACAAGAGGCTTTGTCCAACGTCATGAAGCATGCGCAAGCGACGCAGGTAGAAGTGGCTTTGACCATGCTGGAAGCGCAGCACAGTTTGCAGATAGAAGTCAGTGACAATGGCCAGGGTTTTGATATTCACCATAGTTCAGCAGGGATAGGTATTACAGGCATGCGTGAGCGCGTGGCTGCCTTTCATGGTGAGATTGATTTGCAATCGTCGGCAGAAGAGGGTACGCAGCTCATCATACGTTTCCCTGTGGCTACAACTTGAGTGCAGGGGATGATAAATATGACTAAAGCAAGCAAGCCTGTTTTTTTGTCGTGAGTGAATTTTTAAACGGATAAGCAAGATGAAGCGCTTGTTGAAAATTTTTCTGGCCATCATGCTGCTAACAGCATGTGTCGGCATTGCGATACTGCAGAACTGGATTTCTGATCCTGCCGATGCCTACCTGGTTTTCTTTGCCGTGTTTGCCGTTTTCACTATCTGGGTAATCTTCAAGGTACTTACTACCGTTTCCCGCCATAATGAAAGCCTGATTGCATGTCCGAAATGCAAAATGCGTACAGATAGCCTGAGAGAAGAATGTATGTGGTGTGATCAGGGGCTGCCCGAAAGTTAAGAAATCGAAGCACAACATCCTGAGATGTTGTGCTTCGTGCCGATCTATGCGAATCAAAAAGAGTATGCAGGAAGCCGTGTCAACAGGCTGTCTTTAGCAAACTTAATCCAGCCCCAGCAAGCTATTCAAGCCAGACATTTCTTCACGCCACAGGACTTGCTGTTGCACTTTTTGGTGCCTGGGTTTGCGTGCAAGATCTGCTTGCAGCAATTCCTCCAGTTCACACAATCTTTGCAAAGCCAGTTCGGTGTCATTGATAACAGGCTCCGCAACTTTGACAGTTCCTGCAACATGCCCTTGCAGTTCTGAACCTGGAGAGGGTTTATTGCGCAAACACTGGTAAGCGCTTTCTGCATCCAGCCATCTTTCCAGATGGCCATCCTGGACCACCCAGAATTCCTGGCAACTTTGCTCTATCAAATCCCGGTCGTGTGATACCAGTAAAAAGGCGCCAGCAAATCCCGCCAGCGCGGCTGTCAATTCCTGCTTGCCCTGCATGTCCAGATGATTGGTAGGTTCATCCAGAAACAGTAGATGATAGCTGGCCATCGACAGTGCCAGGAATAACAGGCGTGCTCTTTCACCACCACTCAGCGATGCCACTTTTTGCTGATGCCGGTGATACGGGAAGCCTGCCGAAATCAGGGCCTGCTTGCGCGCAAGCTCTGTTCTGGCCGCCTCCGAGCTGGCGACAAAGGGATAGAGCGCTTCTGGCAGGCTGGCATCACTGTTGAGCTGCTGCAAAGACTGGTCGTAATAACCTATTTGCGCTGCCGCATGCCAGCGTATTTGTGAAGAAATTTCTCCTGCCAGTATCGCTTGCCAGCATTGCCTGAGCAGGGAAGATTTGCCTGTGCCGTTTGCGCCCAGCAAAGCGATTTTGTCGCCCGGTCGTATGCTGAATAGCTCCAGCATGAATAAACCAGCCAAGTCCGGCATGGCCCTGACGGTCAGGTTTTCCAGTTGCAGCAAATGATTGGCCGCTGACGCCTTGCCATGCAATTGCAAAGTCCAGGGCTGGCCTTCTGTGACCGTGGTTTGTTCTTCCTTTAGCCGGTCAGCGCGTTTTTGCATGGTCTTGGCTTTGCGTGCCAGTTTTTCATTGTCGTAGACACTGCCCCAGATAGCCAGACGCTTGCTACTGGCAGTCACACGGTCTATCTCTGATTGCTCGGCGGCACGCCTGGCCTGTGCTGCTTCATCTGCCAGAGCCAGAGACTTCAGGGCTTCTGAGCATGGCTGGTCGAAACAAGTGATTTGCCTGTCACGCAAGATCCAGCTTTGCCGTGTCACACGGTTCAACAGGCGCTGATCATGTGACACCAGCACGAAAGCGCCTTTCCAATTCAGCAAGAATTCTTCCAGCCATAACAAAGATGGCAAGTCGAGGTGATTGCTGGGTTCATCCAGCAGCAAAAGATTAGGGTCGCGCAGCAAGGCACGCCCCAGTAGCAAGCGGGTATGCTGACCACCGGATAGTGATTGTACTGGGACTTCAGCAGTGGCAGCATCAATGCCCAGCTCGTGCAAGAGGCTGTCAACGCGCCAGTGCAATTCCGGCATGTCGTCTATGGCATCTAGCATGGCATTGTAGAGGCTGAGCGCATGCAGGGCAGGTGGTAAATGTTGCTCCACA
This sequence comes from Undibacterium sp., assembly GCF_030683615.1. Classification (NCBI taxonomy): domain Bacteria; kingdom Pseudomonadati; phylum Pseudomonadota; class Betaproteobacteria; order Burkholderiales; family Oxalobacteraceae; genus Undibacterium; species Undibacterium sp. The sequence goes on along the minus strand of NZ_JAUXQE010000037.1, from coordinate 9,725 downwards.
TATTGCAGTCGACACAGGCGTGCCATTTGTATGCTGCCGCTATTGGCGCTGCGTTGTCCGGCCAGCAGGGAGAGCAGGGTGGACTTGCCACTGCCATTGTGGCCTATCAAGCCTATGCGCTGGCCAACTTGCAGGGTGAAGTTAAGATCCTGGAATAAAACGCCCTGGGTGGTTTCCAGTTGTAATGCTTGTGAAGATAATAAGGTAGTCATGCTCTTGTCTTTGATTTGGGATGCAAGCATCCACGTCAACAGGAGCGCTAACGATATGAGCCGAGAACAGGCCCGGAGGGTAAGTGGGATAAATGTGCTCTCGTCTGATTATCGCAGCGCGATGGAACCGGGACAAGAGTGGGCAAATATACCAAAGTTAGATACGCACCAGACGGCGTATTTAATTACTTCCATGTTTCCTCCTTTCTGTAAAAAGAAGTTGATCGAAACTCGATTTTATTGAAGTTTTCTGTGCGGGGCAAGTTCGCCCCGCTTACTTTCTCACTTGTTGGCTCACTTACCTGCACGCGCACTTGCCGCATAATTATGCTGAAATACCAACCGTCAGTGTGACGACGTAGCCCATACTGGCATTGCCAGTGACACTCACCATTTGCAGGCCTGTGCCATCGCTGAAGACATTGTCAGTTGCATAGCTGATACGCGAGAGATTGCGCACGCTGTTGGTGTAGCCAGTAGCCTGGTAGGCTTCATTTAAAGTTGCCATGGGGAAAGTGAATTGTGAAGTCCTGACCTTGTTAATGGCACTGCTAGTCTTGGTCAGACTGGGATAAACCTCGAAATGCACATGGGGCATGCGTCCGTCGTAGCAGCCAGGGAAAATCGTGGTAAAACTAACATTGCCGTTGCTATCGGTTTCTTGCACGCCGCGTAGATAGTTTTCTGCAGTGACACCGGCAGAATACATGGAATAATTGCCATCACGGTCACAATGCCAGAGATAAATCGCGTATCCAGCCAGCGAAGCACAACTGCTTTTGGTATTCACCAGTTGCAGTTTGATTGTCAAGGGCACGCCTGCTGCCACACCACTTGCTCCCGCGATGCTGGAGCGTATATCGCTGCGTACGATGCCAGACAATGTCAGGACGTTGGCGATGCCGCCTGCATTGCTATTGCTGCCATCACCAGGGTAAGGGCCAGCAGTTTCTTCAGGGATGATGTTGCAAGAGGCGCTGCTGGCACCAGTCGTTGTACCGGTTGTCGTACTGGTCGTAGTACCGCTGCTGGTCGCTGCGCTTGTGGATGCCGTGCTGGCATCACTGCCGCCACAGCCCAGCAGGGTAATGGCACCACCGGCTGATAGCCAGCGCAGCATTTTCCTGCGTGATGCTGCTGTTTGCATGAGAGTCTTGAGGTCGTTTTCCAGTTGGTTGCTATGCATATCCATGATGTCTTTTCCTGATGGGGGTGGGCTTGCTGCATTGTGTCGTGGCGGCTTGTTAAGCGCAGTAAAGCAAAGGTAAAGTTAGGTAAGGATTTTGTGTCATGTGCGAAAGGGGGTGTAAAAGCAGGTAAATTTGTCCAGGTGCAGTGGCGGCTTTGCTATCATCAAGACATAAAATTTACTGTCCTTCAAAACATGACCAAGGTATTGCTCGCAGACGATGATGTCGAACTGGTAGGGATGCTCAAGGAGTACCTTGAGCGTGAAGGCTTTGTCATTACGACAGCGTACGATGGTGAGCAGGCTGTGAAAGAAGCGCTGTCTGGCCAGCATGCGATTGTCGTGCTGGATGTCATGATGCCGCGCATGAATGGGATTGATGCCCTGCGCCAGATACGTGAACACAGCCGCATGCCAGTGCTGATGCTGACCGCCCGGGGGGATGATGTAGACCGCATTATCGGACTGGAACTGGGAGCCGACGACTATGTCCCCAAGCCTTGTACGCCGCGTGAATTACTGGCCAGACTCAGGGCAATCTTGCGACGCACAGAAATGGGCATGGCGGCTGACCAGGACAGGCAATGTCTGGTCGTAGGCGCACTGCAATTATGGCCGGGCCAGCGTCGGGCAGAATGGAATAACAAATTGCTGGACCTGACCAGCACGGAATTCAGCTTGCTGGAACTGCTGGCCAGAAATGCCGGGCAAACCGTCAGCAAGAATGACTTGTCTGAACAAGGGCTAGGTCGCCCTCTCGCCAGATTTGACAGGAATATCGATGTCCACCTGAGCAGCATACGCCAGAAAATCAGTGCCTTTGCCGATGGCCGCACCATCATACAGACAGTGTACCGCCAGGGTTACATGCTGACACGAGAGTGACCATGCTAAAACTGGGACGACTATTCTGGAAATTCTTTTTCTTCATCTGGCTGGCGCAGTTGACCGCAATCGCCGGTATCAGTATCACTTTCTGGATCAAACACAGCAACGAAGAACTTGCCAGATCAGCCGCCACGAGCATGAATGCCAGCAAACTCGTGGAAGAGGGGCGCTATGGACCAGGCCCAGGGCGAGTTTTCCATCACGGTGAAGGCCCTGGGAAACCACCTGGCGATTTTGCGCCGCCAGCAATGGGGAAACGCAAACCGCCACCTGATAACGGCGGGATGCGCACTCTGATCCCCATGACATGTGCTTTGCTAGCCAGCTTGCTGTTTGCAGCTTTGATGGCCTGGTATATGTCCAAACCCATACGCAGGCTGAGTGAAGCATTTCAGGCGCTGGCGGGTGGCAAGCTGCATGCGCGCATAGGAGACAGCATGGGACAGCGCAAGGACGAGCTGACTGAACTTGGCCGCGACTTTGACCGCATGGCCGAGCAATTGACAGGCGCCTTGCAAAATCAGCGCCGTCTTTTGCACGATGTCTCGCACGAACTGCGTTCACCACTAGCACGTTTGCAGGCTGCTATCGGACTGGCCCGCCAGCAGCCCGACAAGGCTGAAGAGTACATGGTACGTATGGACAGGGAAGCCGTGCGCATGGACAAACTGGTGGGCGAAATCCTGACCCTGTCGCGCCTGGAAGCAGGCGCGCAAGCCGGGCAAGACTTGATCTATATGGATGAGTTATTTGCCGAGCTGACCGACAATGCACAGTTTGAAGCCAGCAATGCAGGCAAAGTTTTCAAGGTTGCATTTTCTGCTGATGAAATCAGCAAGACTTGTGTGCGGGGCAGTTATGAACTGCTACATCGAGCGCTGGAAAATGTCTTGCGCAATGCCATCCGGCATACCGCGCCAGATACAGCCGTGAGTTTGCAGGCACACGTCAAGCAGGGGCAACTGCATATTCAGGTACTGGATGAAGGAAGTGGTGTGCCGGAAGCTGAATTGCAGAGCATCTTCCAGCCTTTTTATCGCAGTGTGCTGGCAGAACATACCGGTGATGGTTATGGCCTGGGTCTGGCGATTACCCAGCGGGTGATACTGGCACACGCTGGCAGCATTACTGCCAGCAATCGCCAGCCTGCTGGACTCTGCATGCAGATGACACTGCCAGTTGCCTTTGCTTAGGTTGGCAAAGGCAAGAACAGGCTGACTGTCAAACCGCCCCCTTCACGGTTTTGCAGGCTGATCCTGCCACCATGGGCTTCGATGATTTCACGCACCAGAGCCAGCCCCAGACCTGTGCCGCTGCGCTTGGTGGAATAGAAGGGGATCAGGGCATTCGACATCACTGTATCTGTCATACCGCTGCCCCTGTCCATGACTTCTATGCGCGTTACGCCTTGCAATGCCCTGATGCTGAGGCTGACATCATCGGCCCGGGAGCCAGATTCATGGGCATTCTTCAAGAGGTTCAGCAAGGCATGTTCCATCTGCGCACGGTCCATGCTGACGACTTCATCCGGCAGGCTGTCAACGACGGTGAAAATGACTTGCGACTTCAAGCCTGCAATGAAGCTGTGCCAGTGCGTGCTTTCCAGCCTGGGTGTCGGCAATTTGGCGAAGCGTGCATAACCATCGATAAAACTTTCCAGATGGCGGGTACGTTCCTCTATGGTCTGCAAGATGCCGGGCAGGCGTTCAGTCTGCCCACGCCCTACCAGCACGGCAGCAGAATTTGCCAGCGAGGCAATGGGTGCGAGCGAATTATTCAATTCATGGCTGATCACACGTATGACTTTTTTCCAGGTCTGCACTTCCTGGCGACGCAACTCCACCGTCAAATGGCGAAGCAGGAATAATTCATGGTGACGGCCATTCAGGCTGAAGTGGCGGCGTGCCAGATGATAAACTTCTTCCTCCTCTTCCGGATCTTTGGCTGCGACAGTGAACAGGCCATCGCCACCGCGCAGTATGGCTTCTCGCAATGAGGCCGAAACTTGCATCATCACTTCATTGAAGCTGAAACCTTCCAGCTTGCGTCCCTGGTTCAGTAATTGTCTGGCAGCGATATTGGCAAACACGATGGGCCCGTGGTCAGCTACCAGCATCATTGCTACCGGGGTATTCTGCACCATGGTATCAAGCAGTAATTCGCGCTGGACCAGATCCAGTCTTTGCTTGCGCAAGACATCACCCAATGCATTGTGGGCATCCACCAACTCACCCAGTTCATCTTTCAAGGGCCAGTGCACACCGATGGAAAAGTCATTGTCCTGATAACTGATGACCGTGCCAGCCAGGGTATGGAACAAACGTATCATGGCGAGCAACTGGCTGCGCATCATGCCTACCCCCAGCGGCAAGATGATCAGCAGGCTGAGGCCAGCAGCCAGCCAGATTTGATCTGGCAGCAAATGCAGCATCAGCATGCTGATGGCGACTGCCAGCAACAATATTGCCACGATCAACAAACTAAGACGCGTCAATATGGAAAACAGCGGGCGTTTTCCAGGCACGCTGCCGCTGGCTGGTGGAGGTGTCTGGAAAGTCATGCGCTGCGGCTGATGCCCAGTCTGTCCATGCGGCGATACAGAGCCTGGCGGCTCAGGCCCAGTTCGGCAGCAGCCTGCGCTACCACGCCGCGAGCTTTTTGCAATGCGCGTTCTATCGCATCCTTGTCTGGCTCTTGCTCGTTGACCCAGCTATTCGCCAATGGCAGGCCCAGATCCGTGGGCATGATTTCAGTTTTGGCGGCCAGCAGGCAGGCGCGTTGCATGACATTTTTAAGTTCCCTGACATTGCCCGGCCAGGCATATTGCACCAGTGCCGATGCCGTGCTGGGATGCAGGGTCTTGCCATTGCTGAGGAAGTATTCAGCCAGCGGCAAGATGTCGCCCGTGCGTTCTGCCAGCGTGGGCAAATGCAGTTCTATGACGTTTAATCGGTACAGCAAATCCTGGCGGAAACTGCCAGCTTTGATCATGGCGGCCAGATCGGCATTGGTGGCGCTTAAGACACGTACCTTGACCTGCCTTTCCTTATTCGAGCCCAGCCTTTCAAAACGCCCGGTTTCCAGCACGCGTAGTAATTTCATTTGCCCGGCCAGTGGCAGGTTACCGATTTCATCAAGGAACAGGGTGCCCCCGTCTGCGGCTTCAAACTTGCCTTCGCGCGCCTTGCTGGCACCGGTATAGGCACCAGCTTCGGCACCAAACAGTTCTGCTTCTATCAGCTCGGCTGGCAGAGCACCGCAATTGAGTACCACAAAAGGGCCATCCTTGACACTGGAATTGGCCTGTATGATTTCAGCAATTCTTTCCTTGCCCGCGCCATTCGGGCCGGTGATCAGCACTGGCACATCAGCGCGCGCTACCTGACACGCCATGCCAAGCACGCGTTCGGTAGCTGCATCATTCCAGACCAGATTACAGAGATTGAATTTTTGCTCCAGCTCGCGCTTTTGCTTGCGTTCGCGTTGCAGTCTTTGTTGCAGGGCGCGGTTGCTTTGTCCCAGTTCGATCAAATTCCTGACTGTGGTCAGCAGTTTCTGGTCATTCCAGGGTTTACCGAGATAGTCAGCCGCGCCTGACCTGATCAATTCCACCGCCGCATCCAGATGCGTCCAGGCTGTCAGCAAGATGACAGGCAGATCAGGGTAGCGTTTGCGTATTTCTGTGAACAGGGCACGGCCTTCATCACCAGAGGTGGTGTCGGCCGTGAAGTTCATGTCCTGTATCACCAGGTCGACAGCCTGGTGCTCCAGCATCGCCAGCCCTTGTTCTGGCGATGTGGCGCAGACTGCATCAATATCATGCAGGGAAAACAGCACTTCCAGTGCCACCGCGACGGTGGCGTTATCATCGATAATTAATACGGTAGGCATTGTCAGTGTTCAGGTTTTCAGGGCATCAGGCTCAAGGTTTCAGGTACTGCGGGTGGCAGTCGCGGGTGAAATCGAAGCAGCACGGGCTGCTGGCCCCACCACCGCGATAATACCAAGTATCCAGAAAATTACACTGCCTCCCAGCAAATAAGGGGTAGGCAATTTCGTCAATTCCAGTTTGCTGACCAATAATTGATTCAGAGCGATTGCCAGTGCCAGGCCGCAGCCTATGCCAAAGCTGGTGATCATCAGGTTTTCCGTGACGAAATAACGCAAGATATCGATACGGCGCGCACCCAGGGCGCGGCGTACCCCTATATGTTTGCGGCGCTGGGTCACCCACAAGCTGGAGATGCCGACGATGCCACTGGCGGTGACCAGCAAGAGCAAGACGCAGACGGCGATCAGCATCCATGCCAGGCCATTGTCGGCGCGATAGCGTTTGCTGCGGTCTTCTTCCATGCTGCGGGTTTTGACGATGATGGGCGCTGCTGAGGCTGCGCGCAAAGCGACATCCACGTCTTTCATGACTTTGTCCCTTTGCCCGGCCTCAGTGCGTACTGAAAAGATCGCATAGGGATTGTTGGACATGCGTATCGGCAAAATGACAGATTCTTCACCTTTGCTGCCTTTATTCGCTCCATGAGTTTGCAGACGTTCAACCACGCCAATAACCCGCGTTGCTTCAGCGTCATCACCAAGACCAAAATAAATGGTTTTTCCTATGGCGCTGGCATCACCAGGAAAGAGTTTTTGCGACAGTGCCTTGGTGATGATGACGACATCGACAAATTCCTTACTGGAACTTTGGTCAATTTCTAAATATTCACCGGGGTTAAAATCGCGACCTTCGACCAGCTTCAAGCCCCAGTGTTTGATCGCAGAGTCACCCGTCATGTAATAGGAAACATGGGCACTGGCACTGGTTTGCTTTCTTTCCAGAGCAATACTGGTGGTACTGCCTGATCGCGACAAGGGCGACTGGCTGGAGCGGATAACAGAAGCCACGCCAGGTACTGCACGCATGGTTGCCTCATCCTGTTTTTGCATGGCGATTTGTGTGGCATGATCATCCAGTTTGCGGTTGTCGATGCCAACAGAAAATACCTCGTTTTCTGCAGCGACACCACTAGGGCGGGCCACCACGGCCAGACGCTGATTGACTATGTATACAGCATTGACCAGGATGGCCAGACTGATGGCAACCTGAATGGCCACCAGGATGGCACCTGTTTTGCTGCGCAATAATGCAGACAAAATTGGCCGGATTTCCAAGTTCATTTTCATGTTGTTCTCATTGTGATTTAAGTTGTATGGCAGGGGTTACCTGGCAGGCACGCCAGGTCGGGAACAAGCCTGCAAGAATGGCAGCGCAAATCGACATGACAAAGGTAAGTGCCAGCATTTCCCAATCCATGTGGGCAACCACTGTCAATTCTTTTGACTGCATGGCAATCAGCGCCAGTGCGCCAAAGGCCAGCAGCAGGCCTAGCACGCCACCCACCAGGCCGATGACACTGCTTTCAATCAGGAACTGGGTAAAAATCTCGCGGCGTGAAGCACCCAGGGCGCGACGTACGCCCACTTCTGAAGCCCGCACGGAAAACTTGGCCAGTAACAGACCAACTGTATTCACCAGGCAAAGCAGCAAGAAACCGAAGGCCAGCCAGGCCGACAAGCGGTTGTCGTTACCCACAACCTTGGCTTCTTCCAGCCATTCCATGACATTGAATAACTGATTTTTTGCCTGACGCTGGAAACGGCCAAGTTTGTATTGTTCTTTGGCATAATTATCGAGATAAGCTTGCAAATCCTGTCTTTGTGATGGCGACTTCAGTTCAAACCAGAAGCTCAGCCAGGTACATTCAGAGTCCAGGCGTCCTTGCCAGCCAGGCTTGGAACCACTAGAACAGCTCATGCCGCCATCGTGGGTAATTTCATGACGTATTGCGGTACTGAAGGGAATGAAAAACTGGTCATAGACACCGAAAGCGTCAGAATTGCGGTAAAAGCGCGGGCTGGGTTCCCAGGTATCAAGCACGCCAACGATCTTGAACTGATGCCCTATCATGACCAGGGATTGACCAACCGGATTGCTGTTGCCAAATAGCTTTTCTGACAGACTGCGGCCAAGCACGACGACATTTTCTGCCTTGGTGTCACTGTCTGCATTCCAGGCCTGACCGTACAAAAACGGTGTGTCAAGCATGGCAAAGAAGTCGCTGCCGGCTGCTGATCCTGCTGACGACATGGCTCCCAGGTCCTTGCGGGCTGGTTCTATCGCCATTTCCACGCCATACAAGGCAGCGCGTCTCTCACCTTGTTTGCTGGCCAATAAATTCATGGCATCGGTATAACTCAATTGCGTATCACCAGGCTTGGCTCCGGGCACATATCCTTTGGTAGGGCCATTGTCGAGCACAGGTGTGAACAAGCGATTGCTCTTGTGGGGAATGGGGTCCCCCGACATCACATGCAGGATGGTCAGGGTAGAGACGCTGGCCGCAACGCCGACTGCCAGGGTCAGTATCATCAAGGCGGTCAGGGCGGGGTTGCGGCGCAGGCTGCGCAAGCCCAATAAGAAATAATACTTCAACATGCTCTTGCTCCTCAGGCCACAGCTGAACGATCGACTTCATTGGCAGAGTCGGTTTCTACATGCCCGTCTGCTTTGGCGTCATACAGCGAAGGCATTTTGCGCACCAGATCGCTGACCTGGCCGTCAATGATGTGCACATTGCGCTGCGCTCTTACGGCCAGCTCAGGGTCATGCGTTACCATCAGAATGGTGGTGCCCTTGGCGTTGATATCTTCCAGCAATTCCATGACACTGCGCGCCATCTGGGTATCGAGGTTGCCAGTCGGTTCATCGGCAAGCAAGAGTTTGGGGGAGCCAGCCAGTGCGCGGGCAATGGCTACTCGCTGTTGCTGACCACCCGACAATTCAGCCGGGTAATGCTTCATGCGCGAAGCCAGTCCTACCTGCACCAGCGCCGCTTCTATGCGGTCCTTGCGCTCGGTCGCATTCAGACCGCGGTAGCGAAGAGGTACATCGACATTGTCGAACAGGTTGAGGTCAGGAATCAGGTTAAAACCCTGGAAGATGAAACCCAGTTTTTCATTGCGCAAGCGTGTGCGGGCATTGTCATTCATGCCTTTCACATTGATGCCATCGAGCAGGTAATCACCATCATTGAAATCTTCCAATAAACCGGCGATGTTCAAGAAAGTCGTCTTGCCGGAGCCAGAAGGCCCGGTAACAGTGACAAATTCACCTTCCTTGACATGAATATCAAAGCCGCGCAGAGCATGGGTTTCTATCAAATGGGTGCGATATACTTTGCTCAAATTTTTCATACGTAACATGGGATATTCCTTCTTGAATTAATGATGGATGTTAGGGCGTGTTGACATATCTTTTAGTCAAGCGAATGGGTGAGAAACCTTGTCTGGCTAGGCGTGCGGAGCGCTGCTTGGCGAGCCAAGTGAGCGACGCACAACAACGCCAGGCGAGGTTTCTGGCCCATTCCCTCCGGGTTCACTCC